>NZ_JBVIJC010000006.1:182971-386883 GCF_055581605.1 Streptomyces sp. NPDC031418 | reverse complement strand
CTCCCCTTCCTCCTCCCCGGCTTGGACATAAACAGAGAAGACACGAAAACCCAACCCGCCGGGAGGGCAACACGGGGGGGGGGGGGGGTGCCCCCCCCCCCCCCCCCCCCCCCCCCCCCCCCCCAGGGTGCTGTCGGAGGGCTCGCACGGGCTCGACAGCCGATCCGGGAAGCCGGAAACGAAACTCCCTTGCGCAATGGTCAAGAAGTGTTGACCATTGGGGTCCATGCCTACCGATGACCTCCCCGAGACGTTCCACGTCACCACTGACGAGCAGCTACGCGCCGTTTCCAATCTCACGCGCCACCGGATCATGGCCGTGCTCCGCTTCGAGCCCGCGACGATCACGCAGATCGCCGAGCGCGTGGGCCTTGCGAAGGGCAGTTCCAGCTACCACGTACGGCTACTCGAACGGGCCGGCCTGGTGAAGGTCGTACGGACGCGGAAGGTCCGGGGTGTCACCGAGCGGTACTACGCCATTGCCGCACGGGCGATCGTGCTGCCGGATCCGGGCGAGGGAGGCCCGGATGTGCTGATGCGGCATGCGGTGGCCGACCTGGAAGCAGCCCCGGTGGACGGCGAGCGGTATGTGCGGATGGCGCATCTGCGGCTCACCGACGAGCAGTTCGCGGAGCTGGGGGCACGACTGGAGGCACTGGCGGACGAGTA
Source organism: Streptomyces sp. NPDC031418 (assembly GCF_055581605.1). NCBI lineage: Bacteria > Bacillati > Actinomycetota > Actinomycetes > Kitasatosporales > Streptomycetaceae > Streptomyces > Streptomyces sp. NPDC031418. The sequence goes on along the minus strand of NZ_JBVIJC010000006.1, from coordinate 386,214 downwards.
CCGGGAGCTGTCCGATCCGTCGCTGCCGGACGCGTCGCTCGTCTTCGCACTGTTCCACCCGGCATCTGGCGGCCAGACCGAAGGGGACGACCAGTGACTTCAGCCCTTCGGAAGCTGCCGACCGGGTTCGGACGGCTGTGGACTGCGCAGACGGTGTCCTCCCTCGGTGACGGGGTGTCCCATGCCGCGCTGCCGCTGCTCGCCTTGACGTTGACGCGGGACCCGATGGCGCTCGCCGTCGTCACGGCCGCCGGAACGCTGCCGTGGCTGCTCTTCGGGGTGCTCGGTGGTGCGCTGGTGGACCGCTGGGACCGTCGGCGCACGATGTGGGTCACGGATGCGGCGCGTGCGGTGCTGCTCGCGATACCCGCGGCAGCGGCCGGGCTGGACGTGCTGAGCATTCCCCTGCTCGCGGCCGTCGCCTTCCTCCTCGGCCTCGGCGGACTCTTCTTCGACACCGCCGCCACGGCCTACCTGCCGGATCTGCTCGGCCGCGACCCCGCGCTCCTGGAACGCGCCAACTCCCGCCTGCGCGGCTCCCAGACCGCCGCGTCCGGGTTCGCCGGGCCGCCCGCCGGCAGTGCCCTGCTCGCGATCGGGCGGGCCGTTCCGCTGCTCGCCGACGCGGTCTCGTTCGCGCTCTCCGCACTGCTCGTACGATCGCTGCCCGCCGCACCCCGGCCCGTACCGCAGGCCCGTGAGTCGCTGCTGCGGCAGGCGCGGGCCGGAGCCTCGTACGTCTTCCGGGACCAGTTGCTGCTCGGGCTCGCGCTGCGTCCGGCGGTCGGGAACATCGCCTTCCTCGCCGTGGAAACCGTACTCGCCCTCTTCGCGCACGAGCGTCTCGGCATCCACACCTTCGGCTTCGGCCTGCTCCTGACGGCGGAGGCCACCGGCGGCCTGCTCGGCGCAGGCATCGCCTCCTTCCTCGGCCGGCGACTCGGCACCGGCACCGCGCTGACCTGCACGGCCGCAGTCGAGGGACTCGCCGTCCTGGGCCTTGCCGCCGCCCCGGACCCGTACGTCGCCGGCCTCGCGCTCGCCGTCTGCGGCGCGGGCATGGGCGCCACGATGGTGCTCGGCCCCTCCCTCCGGCAGGCGATCGTTCCCGCCCATCTGATGGGCCGGGTCGCCTCCACCTCCCGGATGCTCGCCATGTGCGCCGCCCCGTTCGGCGCTTTCCTCAGCGGCTGGCTGGCCACCACCTACGACGTGCGTACCCCGCTCTACACCGCCGCCGGCCTCCTCCTCACCATGACCATCGTCACCGCGACCATGACCAGCAACCGCCGGGTCGAGGCGGCGCTGCGCGCCGCCGCTCCGGCCGGTGATCAGGACCAACCGGAATCCCGGGGTCCTGCTCAGGAGCGTGCCGTGCAGGGCCCGTAGAAGTCGTCGAGCCAGTGCTGAACCCAGGCGGCCCCAGGGTCACCCGGGAACGGGGAAGATGCGTGCGCCCCTTCGTCATTGCAGCCCATCCGGTGGTGGCTGCGAGGTCTCCGCTCAGGCTCCGCCGGAGTAGGTCCTCGAAGGCGCCCCGGCGCCGTCGGACCATCGCCCGCAGCTCCGCCGGCTGGACGGCGTATGCCTGCTCGGTGGCGTATGCCTGCTGGGTGGCGGCCGCCATCCGGGCTCGGCGACGCCGGCGCGGGGTAGGGCGGGCGCAGCTGTTCCCGGCCTGCCGGACGGGCGGAAGCTCAGCGGAATCCGCCACGGAACCGCCAGGCCTCCGCATCCGGGAGCACTAAGGAGCGGCTTCGGCGCTGGTCAGACGGTGGGCCGGGGGCCTGCGGCGCGGCGGAGCCGGTTGGCGATCGCCAGTCCCAGCCCTTCCTCCTCCGGCAGTGACGCAACGATGAGGTCGCACCCCTGCTGGTCGAGTTCACGCAGATACCCGTACAGCCCCCGCGCATAGGCGGCCATCGAACGGGGGACGTGCACCACCGCGTGCGCCTTCACCTCAGCGTCGGCGAAGGACGCGGGAAGAAAGACGCCCACCCGGTGCCCCAGCTCCTGCGCCAGCGCCGCCTCGGCGACGACCTTCTCCGGCTCGACCAGGACGACCCGCGCGTCCGGTGCGTAGTGCGACGGATGCTGGCCCGGCACCCGGACCCGGCTGGTCGCAGGGACCGCGAGCGGGCGCCCCAGCACCGCTTCGAGGTCCTCGCGCGTCACCCCGCCGGGCCGCAGGATGGCCGGGACCTCGCCCGTGGCGTCCACGATGGTCGACTCGACACCGACCTCGCAGGGGCCGCCGTCCAGCACGAAGTCGACGGCGTCACCCAGCTCCGCACGGACATGGTCCGCGGTCGTGGGGCTCACCGAACCGAAGCGGTTGGCGGACGGGGCCGTGACACCACCGCCGAAGGCCGACAGCAGCTCGAGCGCCACGGGGTGGTCGGGCACGCGCACGGCCACCGTCTCCAGGCCACCGGTCGCTTCGAGGGGCACCCGGCGACCACGCCGCAGGACCAGCGTGAGGGGGCCCGGCCAGAAGTGTTCGGCCAGCAGGCGGGCCGTGGCAGGTACGCCCTCGACCCAGTCGTCCAGGTGCTCCGCCCCGCCGATGTGCACGATCAGCGGGTGGGAAGGCGGCCGCCCCTTGACCTGGAAGATGCGCGAGACAGCGGCGGGGTCCTCGGCGTTGGCGCCCAGTCCGTACACGGTCTCGGTCGGGAGAGCCACCAGGCCGCCTGCGCGCAGCACGCCGGCTGCCTTCTCGATGTCACTGCTTCTTGCCGTCACCCTTGCAATCCTAGGTGCGTCACCGGGCAGCCCTGAACCTGCACCCGGCCGGTCACCCACCGCACCCGGCCATGCAGCAACCACGCGTCCGACGCGGGCGCGCGCACCCACAAGCCGCCGGGTCAGGGGGTGATCCTCGATGTGCGGCCGGGCCGCAGACCTGCCTATCGTGGTGAGTGGTCTTCCTCACACTCTTTCGGTGTGGGCGAGCGCCTCCGAGGCCTTGTGTCCGTTCTCGCGGCCCCTGTGTGCAGATGCCGTCCGCCCTTGTGCCCGGGTCGCCTTTCCCATCCAAGCCACCGGCGGTTCCGGGCCGGGCCCGGTTGCCCGTGAGGCGTGGTGCCCGGTGCCGCGGTTTGCCGGTGGTTCGGCAAGATCAGCTGGAGCGCACCCATGTCGGACATCGCGTATGTGAAGATCCATCCCGCGATCGGTATCGCGCGGGTCGGCAACGGCGAGGGGGTGTTCCTCGGCCCCGAGAGCCCGGACGAGCCGCCGAGGGAGCCGGGCTTCTCGAAGGACAGCGTCTCCGCGATCAAGAGGCAGGCGGCCCGGTTCCGCGTGTACGGGTACGACTCCGACGGCAATGTCCTGCGGGAGATCAAGCACGGGGACGACGGCGCCGGCGTGACGTGGACCGTCTCGCTCGCGAACAAGAAGGCGGCCTGGTACGCCTTCTCCCTCGCACTGGACATCCCCGAGGCCCGGAACCTGCCGGTCGCCCAGTTCGGGCGCCGCAACGCCGCCACAGCCGATCGAAGCCGCCTGAAGAACACCCCGCCCGCGCAGTCGATCTCCGGCCTCGGTCAGATCGGCAAGCCCTTCGAGGGGGCCGTCAACGGTGTCGGTGTGTACCTGGGCGAGTTGCGGACCGACGAGGCGGGCAGGCTCAAGGTGCTGGGTGGCCGAGGGACCTCCGCCTCCTTCACCGATCCCCCGACCGAGTTGACCTCGTTCGGCAACAACGACGGCTGGTACGACGACACTTCTGACGGCCCGGTCACCGCCGAGGTCACGATCGGGGACCAGGTCTACACGGCGGCACCGGCCTGGGTCGTGGTCTCACCGCCGAACTATGCGCCGGACGTCAGAGGCATCGTGACGCTCTACGACCTGCTGTACGACCTGTTCGTCAGGAACCAGGAGATCCCCCTGCCCGACCCGGTGACCTTCGACGAGCACATCAAACCTCTGCTGCTGCGGTTCACCGGACTCCAGTGGGTCAACGAGGGCTTCGCGGCCGAGTACGGCTGGGGCGCCGCCAACGACTTCTCCTCCCCCCAGGCCCTGGCCACGCTCGGCAGCAACAAACCCCAGTACCAGGACCTCCGCCAGCGCGTCTACTACCACCTGCGCAACTACGACCGCGACGGTATGTCACCCCTGCCCTGGCCCTGGTTGTACGGCGACGCCATGTCCACCCACCCCAGCTCGGTGCGCCAGCACAACGTGATCACCCCCACCCAGGACGCGCTGCTACAGATGTGGGTGAACGGGGACTTCGACACCACGCCCTCCACTCCGCACCCCGACCTCGACCGAGCGCCCGTCGCCCTACAGCCCGGGCTCCTCGACCGGGCGATGCTGGAATCCTGCCTCGCCGACGCCTTCCACCCGGGCTGCGAGGTCACCTGGCCCATCCGCCACCGCACGTTGTACCAGGAGCCCTTCCGCATCCTGCACCGCACCGACGGACAGGACCCGGACTACGGCGCCCTGCTCACGCCCGACAAGGCGCTGGCTTCCAACGGCCCGCTGTACGCCCAGGGACCGGGCGACCTGACCCGCTGGATGGGGCTGCCCTGGCAGACCGACACCGCGAGCTGCCGCTCGGGCTACGAACTCGCGGCCAATATCGGCCCCCGCTACAGCCCGTACCTGCCGACCTTCTGGCCCGCCCGGGTGCCCAACCATGTGCTGAAGCAGGAGGACTTCGACACCGTCAACGACCCCGGCAACAGCGACGACGAGCGGGAGCAGGCCTTCGCCCGTCGCGCGGTCTGGCTGCGCTTCCTCCATCCGGCAAAGCCCCAGGCGTACCACGACATGGTCAAGGGGTGGGCCGGGTTCGGCATCGTCGAGACACACACATACGCCGCCAAGGACAACAAGTTCCCGGTCAGCATCCTGGTGGAGTCCACCCCCGCCTTCCCCCCGGTCAGCGACCGCAGGAACCTGGTCAACGTCCACGTCCCCGAAGCCGGCCCCGTCGCACCCGCGGCGCCCACCGCGGCCCAGCGGGCCACGCGTGAGGTCGTTCGCCGGACGCGCTTCGAGGAGGAGGAGATCTCGGCCGGCTACGTCGACAAGGTCGACCCGTTCCGGGAGAGCGGGTGACCGCCGTACCCGCCGACGGCAGGTACTACGAAGCAGTGATCGCCGGCGGCGGTCCCTCCGGTGCCGCCGCGGCCATCACACTGGCCGCCGCAGGGCGCAGCGTCCTGCTCGCCGATGCGGGCACCGGGCCGCCGAAAACGGGTGAGTCCCTCGTGCCCGCCGCCCGGATGCTGCTGCGCGACCTCGGTGTCGACCCCGGCACACTGGACCGCGACCACCGTGTGTGCCAGGGCACCGTCTCCGCCTGGGGTTCGTCCGATCCGCGGCAGGTCCACTTCATCGACGACCCCCACGGACACGGCTGGCACCTTGACCGGCCCGCCTTCGACCGCCTGCTGCGTTCCCGTGCCCTGGCCCACGGCGCCCAGGTCGCCGAGCACACCACCGTGGGACGCCCCGCACGCGATCCCGACGGCGGCTGGCGGGTGACACTGACGGCCGCCGGCGTACACCGGACGCTGCGCTGCCGGTGGCTGGTCGACGCCACCGGCCGGCGCGCCCGCGTCGCCGTGCGCTGCGGAGCCCTGCGCCACCGCTACGACCGGCTCCTCGCCGTCCACCTCCAACTCGCCGACGACCCGCGGGACACCGAGCACCTTTCCCTGGTCGAGTCCGCAGCCGACGGATGGTGGTACACCGCCCCGTGCCACCCCACCGGCCGCCTTGTCACCTTCTTCACCGACACCGATCTCACCCCGGCCGGCCTCACCACCCCCGAGGTCTTCCTCAGCCGGCTCGCCGCCACCGTCCACACCGCCGCGCGCGCCCTCGACCGCCCGCCCCGTCCCGGCCACCTGCCGCTGCGCTGCGCCGCCCACACCGCTCGGCTGGACCCGGTGGTCGGCGACGGGTGGATTGCCGTCGGCGACGCGGCGGCCGCGTACGACCCGGTCTCCTCCCAGGGCGTCCTCACCGCGCTCTACACCGGAATCTGCGCCGGCCGGACGGTGCACGCCCACCTCGACGGCGAACCGCACGCCCTGGCCCGCTACACCGCGCAGCTCCAGGAGACCTTCGACACCTATCTGCTCGGCCACCGCGCCGTCCACTCCTGGGAGCGACGCTGGCCCACCAGTCCCTTCTGGCGACGCAGACAGGTCCTCGTGCCTCCCGCCTGACCGGGCGGGCCTGGCGTACGACATGCTTCGCACAGGCGGCGCCGCCTACCTCGTCCATCTGGGGGCCACGGGCACTCGCGTCCTCTGAATGAGCCTGATTCCGCAGTTCATACGGCGAAGGCGCCGCCGCCAAGGCCGCGTCCGCCGCCACCGGGTCGCCCTCGGAGACGATCCGCCGTGTCCTGTACGCCGCGGGCGCCCGCGAACTGACCGAGCAGCTCGAGGAACGAAGTGGGGCGGACGATCAACGCGTTGAAGATCTTCCGGGCCGTGGCCGCACGCTTCGGCAAACGCGCCTACGTCTTCCACGAGACCGTCACCCGCGCCTGCCCGGCGGGCGGCTCCTTCATGTCTCGGCGCGGCGGAACCTACGGTTTGTGGGTTACCCAGAGCAGTTCCGCCGGCCAGCGGTGTGCCCAGTCAGGTGGGTCGGTTTCGTTGTAGCCGTTGGGTGTTCCGGGTTCGGGCCGCGGCTCGATGAGGTCGTCGATGACGAGACCCGCGCCGCGAAGAACCCTGACCCAGTCGCCGTAGGTGAGCTGATAGCTGGTCGCGCCGTCGTCTTCTTCGGCGATGGTGTTCAGTCCGAAGTAGTCCTTCTGCAGCGTCGTGCTCACGCGGCCGGCGGCTTCGTCGTAGCAAGCTTCGAACCATGGGCTGGCGACGTTGAACACCAGGCGCCCGCCTCGACGCAAAACGCGTGCGGCCTGCGGGACGGCCAGGTGCGGGGGCGCCCAGCTGAGCCCACCGAAGTCGCAGAACACCAGGTCGAAGCTGTCGGCGGCGAACGGGATTTGTTCGGCTGCGCCTTGCACGAGCGGGTAGCGGGCCGCGCCCATCGCGCGGACCGCGGCGGCGAGTTGCGTTTCGGACAGGTCGAGCCCGACCACGGTGGCGCCCTCGGCGGCGAGGACCCTGGACCACTGGCCGGCGCCGCAGCCGAGTTCGAGGACGCGCTTGCCGGTGACGTCGCCCAGGGCGTGCAGGTGCGCGTCAGGTATGGAGTACATACCCCACAGCCGAGGTGCGGCGCCGATGTGCGGGTCGTGCTTGCGCTGGTAGGCGCTGCTGATCCGGTTCCAGAACCGCCGGTTGGCGGGGATGCTGTTCACGTGCCGACTCCAGCAGTGCCTGCCGACGGTGGTCAACACGATATGGGCACCGGACGGCCCCCACCTCGGTCCGGCCCCGGCTCGGCCCGTGATCAGCCGGACGAGCCCTGGACCGTGTGCACCAGCCGGAAGCGCTGGGCCAGCACCTGGGTGTCGTCGTCGACGGTGAATCCGGGGTCGCCCAGTTCCTCTCGCGCCTCCGCGCTGTGCCAGAACGCTTCGTGCCCGGCCCGCCACTCGGCCACCGATGTGTCGCCTTCGCCCTCGTCGAGAGCATGCTGTAGGTCGATGTCGGCGAGTCGGACCACCCGCACCTCGGTCATTTCGATCACCGCGACCCGCAGCCCTTCGGAGTCGACCACGGCCAGCCGCTGGCCGACCGTGGGCAACGGCTCGTTCTCTCGCTCGTATTCCAGCACCAGCGCCGAGGTGGTGGTCTTGGCACCGGACAGGATCGCGGCGACCAACTGGTCCCGCAATGGTCCGGGGAAAGCGAACTCCGCCACCGGAAGATCATGAATGTCCATGCCAGGCAGACTACCGAGCCTGTGGCGGACGGCCCGGCCGGCGCGACCACCGGTTCGGTCACGGCCTTCGGATCCAACCGCCGTGTCCGCTGGCCGAGTTCGAGCACGGTCCGCCACGGCCGCGGTCAGGCGTTCCGCCCGGGCTGCGAGCAGGGCCCTGCGGATCGCCGGTGGCCAGGTGACGGTCGAGCCACCGGCTGAGGCGGCGACGGAGGGCGGCTGTACGCAACCCAGCCAGAACATTGACGCCGGCGATGCCCACGAGCCCCCAACCTCTCGACGGCCTCGGTCTCCCCCGAGGGTGCGGCAGACTGGGCGGCTTCAAGCGGTGCCGGAAGCTCAGTCCTGGCCGACGCGGTAGATCCGTTCGCGGAGTTGCGTCTCGGCCCAGTCCAGGTCGGCTCGTAGGTCGAACCAGACCCGGTCCTTGCGTTCCCCGGGCCGGTCGAGGCCGACGGCGACCCAGGAGAACACGCCCTGAAGGATCTCCCGTTCGCGTCCGGGGCTGGTCACGCCGAGCGCGAAGGACAGGGCGATGCCGGCCCGGGTGACGACCAGGCGGCTCGCGTCGTCCGGTCGGGGGCGGCCGGCGGTGAGGTAGCGCGGCACGTCGAGGATCTTGATCCACTCCAGATCCGCTCCGGCGACCTGGTCGGCCAGGATCCCCGCGATGGAGTCGCGCACGGCAACAGCAGGCTGTTCGCCGAGCCAGCCCAGCCAGTGCTGGGAATCGACGAGTTTGGCGAAGTCGTCCTTGGGCGGGCCGAAGTTCGGATTCTCCACGAACTCACCGGTCAGCTTCCCGTCCTCGCCGACCACCCAGACGCCCCGGACGGCTTCCGCCGGAACGTAGCCGTTGGGGTCGCCGACAAGGTCAGAGTCGATCACCGCAACCGACCCGCCCGGGTTCGCAGCCGCCTCCGCCACGAGCTCGGGAGGAGGTGACTGCTGGATACGGCGCCACTCGGCCGATATGTCCCCCATATGAACAACCTTTCCTGTGATTCGTCCGAGGGGCTCAGCACCACCCCGCCGGCGGCATACTTCCACGAGCGCTTCCGCCCGTCGCGGGCCGGCCCGCCGCCGCTGAAGCGCCCCCGCGTCGCCGAGCAGTCAGGGCTTTACGGCGTGCACCATCCGCATACCCCTGGAGTCGGCGGTGTCGCGGTGGACGTCCAGTCCCGCCGCCCGGCACTGCTCGGCCGGCCAGTCGGGCGGGATCCGCAGCTTGGGGCAGCTGCTGGCCCGTTGCTGCCAGGAGCCGTCCGTCTGGTTGTGGAGCAGGTCGTGGACGACGACCGTGTCCTCGTCGCGGTATTCCAGGAAGCAGGTGAGCAGCCGGTCGTCGCTGCTGCGTACCGGGATGAAGCGGTCGGTGCCGCGCAGCTCCGCGGTGAGGTCGCGGTAGGTGACGACGAGGTGGCCGCCCGAGGCGAGGGCACCGGCGATGTGTCCGAGCAGCGCGGGGACGTCCGCCGTGGCCGGGAGGTGGGCAGGTGTGATCGCCCGGCAGCTCGGCATCGCCCCCTCGACCTGTGTGGAGCCACGTGTTCGTCCTCTCCGGAGGCGATGACTTCCTCCTTCACGTGGCGGTGCAGAACCTCGACCACCTGCACGCCTTCCTGACCGACCGGCTCAGCAAGCGCAGCGAAATCACCGGCTTTCGTACCTCGGTCGTCTTTGAGCAGGTGAGCAACACCGCGCCAGAACGCCTTCCCGCGCCCGACTAGGGCGCGTATCGAGCCGATCAATGAGTGGTCCGGGCGAGGCCCCTGAGCGTTCGGGCACCTGGTCCGGCGAAAGTGATGTGACGTACCCTCACAGTGGCGGCCTACGCATCGGAGGTGCACCTGATGGCAGGCCTGTTCGCCCTCATCTTCTGGGTATCCGTGGGTTGCTTGGCCTGGCAGGGGATCAAGGGATGGCTCCAGGACAAGCCTCCTGCGAAGTCTCCCGCCCCGGTCGCCCGGCAGAAGCCGTCCTCGCCCCCCGCTCCGCGCCCGCCCAGCCCGGCGCCGAAGGAGAAGGGGAATGGGAAGGGGAAGGGGAAGGGGAAGTTGAACGAGAACGGTGCGGCAACGGCGGCGTCCACGGGATCCAGCGCCGCCCACCCAATCCCCAGCCAAATCCCCGACCAGGACATCGGCGGGGCGTCGCAGCCGACCCACCATCACACTCACCACCCCGGCGGTGGAAGCAGCCACGGTGCCGGGCATCACTCCCCGCACCACGACGGGGGCGGACACCACAGCACGCACCACGACGGAGGCGGGAGCCACCACAGCGGCGGCCACGACGGCGGTCACTTCGACGGCGGCGCGTTCTGACACCTGCCGGGTCCTTCGGACTGCGGCGTGGGCCTTCGGACTGCGGCGTGGGCCTTCGGACTGCGGCGTGGGCCTTCGGACTGCGGCGTTTGCCGCAGTCCTGGACGAGCCCTGACACTGCGCATCAAGAACGAGGTGTCCGTCGTGGTGATCCCTACCTCCCGGGCAGCCCGGCGGAGTGCCCCGGTGGGCACACCCTCGTGACTCCCTCGAACGTCACCCCGCTGTCCGCCAGCGCTTCCCCTGCCGTGCCCGGCAGCGCGGTGAGCGCCAGCAGCAGGTGCTCGTCCCCGAGGTGCCGCTCACGCCGGGCGACCGCTACCCGCAGGGCGCTCTTCAGCACGCCCTTCGCGTCCCGGCCGAAACCCGGCCGCCGCCCGGACCGCCGGCGTCCGCCCGCCCGGTGACCGTCGGCGCCCCCGGACATCGCTCCGGCACCGTGCGCCTCCTCCACCCGCGCCACGACCTCCCCCACGTCGATGCCCAGCCCCGCCAGCGCGTCGGCCTCGGCCCGGGTGAGACCGGCGCGCCGCTCCGCCTCCCGCAGGGCCCGGCGAACCCCGTCCCGGCACCCGGCCGGCCCCAGTGCGGACAGCGCGAAGGAGGCCCGGCTCCCCTCGCGGTCGAGGAGCGCGAGCAGCAGGTGCTCGGCGCCGACGGTGCCCGCCCGGCCCTCCCTCGCGTAGTCGATCGCGCCCTCGACCACCGCCCGGGCATCCTTGGTGAACCGCTCGAACATCAACGCCTCCCGTACTTCTTGTGCACGGCCTGCCTGCTGACACTCAACTCCGCGGCGATCTCCTGCCACGACCAGCCCTGGTTTCGCGCACTGCGCACCTGTACCGCCTCCAGCTGCTCCAGCAGTCGGCGCAGCGCGGCCACGGCCCGCAGTCCGACCCGCGGATCAGGGTCACCGGCACGCTCGGCGAGCTCGGTTGCCTCACTCATGATGTCAATTTAGGTTGACATCGAGCTTGCGTCAACGGTGGTTGACGACCAGGGCACGCGGGAATGGTCGCCTGCGCCCGGAGTAGCGAGCTGACCAGCCGGAGGTTCGGCCAGGACCTCCGGCCCCGGTTGGCGGCAGCCGGGCAGGCCGAGGAGTTGCTGACGCATCCGAACCTCTCCGACGCTGGAGCGAACCTCGCACGACGGGCCCTCCTCGCTGCGACACGCGGCTACGGCGAGAACCGCGACCTGTTCGAGAACTTCCCCCCTCACGTCGCGTGGACCAGGGCACTCCTGTCCGCGGACGAGGCGGCCAGCGTTCGCTACCTCGACTACTCCTACTGGGTCGAACTATCGGGTGGCAGCCGCCGGCCGGCCGACGCGGCCGCACGCATCCGGGCAGGACAACGGGCGTTCGACGTGCCCAACGAGCCGTTCGTCGACGCGGCCCGCGCGTTCATCAGAGGCGAGCGGTTTCCCCCGCTCATCCTCGTCGGCGAGAGGCAGGACGACCTGGTCTGCCTTGAGGGTCATGTGCGCCTGACCGCCTACGCCCTCGTCGGCTTCCCGACCGACGTCGAGTGCCTGATCGGCGCCGCTCCGGCCATGGAACGCTGGGCGAAGTAGTCCAAGCGCGCCAGGCTCTCGGCGACCCTGATCAACAGTAATTGTCAACGCATCTGGACCAGTTGAGCTCACCGCCGGCTCTCGCGAGTTGCTCACGACGAGCCGGTTTGTGAACTCCCGTTGCTGGAGCGCTCAGTACTGCCTTGCAGGCGCGGGAAGGTTCTTGCCCTTGCGCAGGTTCGCCTTGTGTTGATCTTTGCGGTGCACTCGGGTTTGCTGTTCCGATGTCTGACCTTCGTTTCCAGCAGCCGATCGACGAGGACGTGCTCAGAGACTGGCTGTACGTCCACAACGTGATCATTCCTACCCACGTTCTGTCTCTCGACGAGGCACGGGAACGCGCTGGGCGCAATCACCTCGAGGTCGCCTACCTGGGCGACGCGCTGGTGGGCTGCACCACGGTCCGCCCGCCGGTAGGTGACACCCTGACGGCCACCGTGATCGCCCGCGTGCTTCCTGCTCACCGTGGGCGGGGCATCGGCGAGGAACTCTATGCGCGAGGGCTCGACCGGGCCCGGAAGCTGGGCGCCGAGGTGATCGAGACGGTCGTCCTCTCTTCCAACGAGGATGGACTGCGCTTCGCACTGAAACACGGGTTCGTAGAGACCGAGCGATACCTGTTGCCGGGCGACACCATCCCCTGGATCGACTTGCGCCTCTCCTGACACGGGCCTGGCCGCTGCTGGAAGCTGTCCGAGGGTGTGGTGCCGGCCCTCCCGGCCCGACCGCAGGGCGAAGGACGGCGTCGATGCGATGACCGGGTTCTGCTGACGGCTTTCACCCTTTCCAGCCGTACCGCTTGCGAGACGCTCCGCCGAGATCCACCCTTCGAGATGGATCACAATGCGGAAAGCAGTCGGGGCACAGCAACGAGAGGCAGAGTGGTGGTCATGGTGCTGTCCGATTCGGCCCTGGCCACGATACCTGTGGGGCAAGGACCGAAGGGCGTGGCTGTTTCACCTGATGGACTCCACCTGTACGTAGCCAACCACGATTCGCGCTCCATAAGTGTGGTCGACACGATGGCCGGGGCGGTGGAAACGGTTATCCCGTTGGACCACAATCCCTGGGGGATAGCGATCACGCCGGACGGCCGGCACGCCTACGTATCCCTGACCCCGGACAGAGTGGGCGTGCTCGATCTCCTCAACCACGACGTCATCACCAGCATCAGCGTGCCGGGATTTCCCGCAGGCGTGGCCCTGACTCCGAATGGAGAGCGTGCCTATGCCGCTCTCAGCTTGGGTGAAAGCTTGTCCATTATTGACATTGCCAGCAATACGCTTACCGGACACACCGAGTCAATGGAGGGCGCTCCGATAGCGGTGGCGATCACCAGGAACGGGCGTCGCGCCTACGCGCCAACAGACGGATCGTGTCTCATCGAAATCATCGAAACGGAGACCGACACAGTCAGTTCCGACCCGCCCATCGTGGTGGGTTGCGCGGCGACGGATGTGACGTTCACTCCGGACGGACGCTATGCCTTTTCATTGAGCGACACCCTGGACGAGGCAGCCGAGTTGTACGTCATTGACGTCGCGACGAAAAAGGTCGGCCACCCCGTCATCGTAGGAAACTCGTCCTTTGGGGTTGCTGTCGCCCCGGATATGAGGACCACCTATATCACCGCTCCTGACTCCGGCTCAGTACTCGTTGTTTTGACGGCGGACATCCTTAAGTCGGCGGCTCCGCACTGATACCCAGATGAGTGGTGCCGCGGTGGGACGGATCCGGTCAGGGCAGCAGGTGGGTGGCCAAGTGTTCCCGCTGGCGGATGGGGGCGATGCCCGGTGTCGGGGTCAGGAGGTGGAGGCTGACGTGGTCGGCTCCGGCGTCGAAGTGCTGTTGGACGCGATGGGCGATGTCCTCGGCACTGCCGTGGGCCACCAGTGCGTCGACCAGCCGGTCGTCGAACGCGTCCGGGTCCGCGTATCCAAGTCCTCGCAGCAGTCCGCGGCGGTTCGGCAGGGCGGCCGCGGCCGCGGTGCGGGCCAGTTCTGAGGTGTCTGCATGGTCCTTGCCGAGCACGCACATCAGGGTGACGGCCAACAGGGCATCGTCGCCCAGGACGGTCCTGGCGGTGCGCGTGTACTCGACGGGCATGCCCAGCACCGTTGCGCCCCGAATGCGTTCGGCGGCAAGGGCCAGCATGTCGGACCGCAGGGCCGCGAGTACGCGGTGGGGTGATGCGGTCGTGCCGGGTGGCCCGAACGGGGCGGTGTCCAGCGCGTCGAGGTAGGAGCGCATGGTGGCCAGGGGCGGCCCGAAGCGGTGGCCGCGGATGTCCTCGGCGAGGCTGGGGTGGCTGTCCCACAGGCCGAGCAGGAACCGTCCGGGGAATGCCTCGTCCAGGGTGCGCTGCGCGGCGGCGGCCGTGACCGGGTCACGGGCGTAGATGTCGGTCATGCCGGCGGCCACGATCATGTGCCGGGTGGCAGACAAGAGGATCGCGGCCTGTGCCATCGCCTCCCGTCCCGTGGTCTCGGGGAACCACAGGGTGCCGTAGCCGAGGTCTTCGATCGCGGCGGCAGCCTTACAGAGCGGGGATGCGGGAAGGTGGTCGAAGTTCCCTGCCCAGATCCCGATGCGTCCGAGGCCGTGGGGGCCGGCGCTCACGCGTCCTGCCCTGCGGTGCGCGTGGAGTCCAGGAACGCGACGATCCGGGACGCACCGGTGCGCTCCAGCCAGGTGCCGAAGTCCATCGTGGCGGGGTGGATCTTCCGGGTGGCGGGAATGTCGGCGCGGTAGCCGAGTGTGTTGAGCCACTCGTTGGCGTAGGCGAAGTCTTCGCTCAGGGCCCGGATCGCGTCGATCGGGACCTGAACATAGGGCAGCGACATGCCGAGCGCCCTTCCGATGGCCGCAGCGATCTGAACCGGCGTCAGTTCGTCCCCGGCCAGGGAGACATCGCGGCCGATCCACTCCTTCGGCCGGGCGAACGCCAGCGCGGCGACGGCGCCGACATCGTCGACGGCCATGAACTGCTGCGGGACCTCCGGAGCGAGCCCGGTGGAGAGGCTTCCGTTCCGCAGCGCATATCCGCCGGTGAAGTTCTCCATGAAGGACACGGGCCTGAGGATCGTCGCGGGCAGGCCGAGCGCGGCGATGTGCTGCTCGATCCGCCACTTGCTGACCAGGTTCACCGGGAGCTTCTCCTCAAGGTGCCGGTCCGCTTCGGCGACCGACGTGAAGACGAAGTGCCCGATGCCTGCGGCGTGCGCGGCCTCGGCGACGTTCACACCCCAGCGCACCTCGTCCTCGGCGGTGAAGTCCGGCGCGGTGCCCGGCGAGCCGACGGTGGGCTGGACGCTGAACAGACCCCAGGCGCCCTCGGCCGCGACGGCCAGGGAGTCGACGTCCTCCATCTGCGCCCGCACCACCTCCGCTCCCGCCTGCGCCAGCGCGGTCGCCCGGGCCCCGTACGGGTCCCGCGTCAGTGCGCGTACCTGCCAGCCGTCCCGGAGCAGGTGATGTGTCACGGCCCTGCCCTGAAGGCCGGTCGCCCCCACCACGACGACGGTCTTTCCTGTCGGTTCCACGGATCTCCCCGTATCGCACGCCGACGAGGGGCCACGCCCCCATAACTGGGGTGGACCTCCGTTTATCGGTCGCTACGATATGGAGGGCCACCCCAGTTAGCAAGCCGTCAGGAGTTTCCGTGCCCCAAAGTGCAGCCGGCCCCGCTCCGAGGCCGATGCGTGCCGACGCACGCCGCAACTACGAGCGGATCGTGGCCGCCGCCGAGAGCCTGGTCGCCGAGCACGGCGCCGACGCCTCGCTGGAGGAGATCGCCCGGCACGCCGGCGTCGGCTCAGCCACACTCCACCGTCACTTTCCCTCCCGGCAGCTGCTCCTCGAAGCCGTCTTCAAGGGCCGGGTCGAGACCCTCTGCGCCAAGGCCCACGACCTGCTGCCCGCGCCCGATCCCGGAGCCGCACTCGTCACCTGGCTCCGCGCCGTCGGCGCACACGCCGTCGCCAACCGGGGTCTGGGAGCATCCCTCATGCACGGTGCCCACGACGGCGACCCCACGCTGGGAAGCACCTGCCACGCCATGATCACCAGCGCCGGCGGCGAACTGCTCGACCGCGCCCGCCGCATGAATGCCGTGCGCCCCGACGTCACCATCGCCCAGCTACTCAAACTCGTCGGCGCCATCGCTTTGGCCACCGAGGGTGATCCCGACGGCCCAGGCGAGGCCGACCGGCTCCTCACCCTGGCCATCGACGGAGTACGCGCACGCTGAAGCTCCCTCCCCCGGTCAGTGCCTGATGAGCTGTGGGCGCGGATCGAGCCGTTTCTGCTGCGGAGAGCGCCTTCATGCTCAATGCGTTGACCCTCACACCGTGTCAGGCGGTCAGCTCGGAGACATCATGTTCACCATCGGAGACTTCGCCCGGCATGGCCGCGTCTCGGTCCGGATGCTGCGTCACTACGACGCGACCGGACTGCTGCGCCCGGCTCACGTCGACCCCTTCAGCGGCTATCGCTACTACACCGCTGCCCAGCTCGCCCGCCTCAACAGGATCATCGCGCTCAAGGACCTCGGGTTCACCCTCCAGCAAGTCCACGACATCGTGGACGAGAAGGTCACCCTCGAGGAACTGCGCGGCATGCTGCGGCTGCGGCGGGCCGAACTGGAGACCGCGATGGCTGCCGCGGAAGCACGGCTGGTCCAGGTCGAGGCGAGGCTCCGAGCGATCGAGAGTGAGGGGCACATGCCCACGAACGACGTCGTCATCAAGAGCGTCCCTTCCGTCCGAGTGGCGGAGCTGACCGCAACCGCCGCGAGTTTCGAGCCCGAAGACATCGGCCCGGTCATCGGGCCGCTCTACGACGAGCTGTTCCGGTGCCTGGACTCAGCGGGTGTCACCCCCACCGGCCCCGGCATCGCGTACTACGAGGACGCCCCGGAGGGCGGAGGCAGGATCAGCGTCCACGCCGCCGTCCAGGCCTCCGCCCCTCTCCAGGGCGGCACCTTCCGGATCCTCGACCTGCCGTCCCTCGACCAGGCAGCCACCATCGTGCACCGCGGTTCGATGGACGCCGTACTCCCGACCGCCCAGGCGCTGGCCCGCTGGATCGACGCCAACGGCTACCAGTCGACCGGATACCCCCGCGAGATCAACCTGGAGTGCCCGGAAGACCGCGACGGCTGGGTGACGGAACTCCAGGCACCGGTGACCCGGGCCTGATCCATCGCGCCCCAGCCTCACCGGACCACGTTCGGGCGGCGGGAGACCGCTACGGCCCCCGCTGCCCAACCTCGATACTGCGCCAGCCCCTAACGGCTTGGGGAGCGATAGGAAGCTTGGGTCTCGGCGAAAACTTCGCGGCGGCCGGTGTAGCGCTGCGGGGACCGCCATTGCTTGTACTCGGCGTTGGCGTGCTCCACGCAGATCCGATCGGCGGACTGTGCTCGGCGTTCGTGCCGCCAGGCGTGCTGTTCGCCGAGGGGCGCGTCCCTCTTCGGCTTGCGGGGGGGTGACCTGTTGCGGGAACTGGTTGGCCAGGCCTCGATCGCCCTCGTCGACATGCACCTTGCCGGCGGGGTGGCAGCGCAGCTGCTCGGCGATGCCCTCGGTGCACACCGCGGTCCGGTCGTGCATCCGTCCTGGCCGCACGACCCCGCGGAACAGGGTGCGCCCCTGGCCGTCGCTGAGCGTAGTGGTCGTGATGGTGTTCTGCTTGCGCTTGCCGGACACGAACGCCTTGCGGCCCGGACGTCCGGACTTCGGGCCTGCACGTCGGTGCCGTCGATGCGCAGCTCGGCGTCCTCGGCCCCGGCCTAGGCGAACACGTCCTCGATGGTGCGCAGCCGGATGCCGGGCTGGTCGGGCACGGCGAACCCGCGCGCCGCCGGCAGCGGCCGGACCTGCCGGATCGCGACGGACACCGTGGAGCGGTCCACTCCTCACAGCACAGCCAGGGCCGAGTGCGGAAGATCGTGTCGTAGGTGTGCCAGCGTGGCCAGCACCCGGTCGACGAACACCAGACGATGCTTCGGGTCAGCACCAGCCTCGCGGCGCGATCGCCGCCGCGCCGCTCCCGCACCGCAGACTCCTGCTGCGCCTGCCATGCCGGGCGAGTTCAGCGACGAGTTCGGCGAGATGCTGTCGGGACATGCCCGATGGGGCAGGATGAGACAAGGCCGTGCGGGCTGATGACTTCACATCCACGGGCACCGCGCCTCGCGCCGCCTACGCCTGCCGCCGCTCCCACTGCTCCTTCGTGATCTCGTACCGCACGCCCCCGTGCTCGGAACCCTCGACCGCCATCATGTCGTCCGGCGTGGGGATGCTCTCCGCGAGTGTCATCCCGAGCTTCTCCATGACGTTGCGCGAAGGGCGGTTCACGGTCATCGTCTCGGCCCAGACCATGCGGATGCCGAGCTCGGCGAACCCCTTCGTCAGCAGCGCCTGCGAGACCTCGGTGGCGTAGCCCCGGCCCCAGGCCGCCTGGCGCAGGCGGTAGCCGAGTTCGGCCTCCTCACGCGGGCCGCTGCGCAGCGGACGCAGGCAGAACCAGCCGACGAACGCGCCGCCGTCCTTCTCGTACGCCGCGAACAGGCCGAGGTCGTGATCCCAGCGCTCGTAGCCGGCGAGGATGCCGGGGATGACAAGGTCACGGACCTCCTCCGGCGGGGTCGGAGCGCCGCCGGTCAGGTAGCGCATCACCGCCGGGTCGCTGTCCAGCTCGATCAGCAGGTCCGCGTCGGCGGCGGTGAAGGGGCGCAGGGTCAGGCGCTCCGACTCGAGGTAGGTGGTCACGTGAGGATCATGGCCGAGACGGGTCTGACGGTCCAAGGCTTTTTCGGGCTGCGTCTGTCACCGGGGCTGGAGGAGTAGCAGCATGGCACTGCCGCCTGCACACCACGGCCAAGGACCCGCGTCTGTCGCTCCCCACGTCGTAAGTCAGTGGAGGGCCTGTGGCCTGCTCTGTTACGGTCCTGGGGCCGGCCGCGGGACTCCGGTGCGACTTCCGGAACCTGCCTATAAAGCAATGATTCGCAGTTCGTGCCCCCATTCCCCGGCCGGCGTCAGCACTCCTGGGGGAAAGATCTGGATGGATTCGTACGGGGACCTCCTGGCAGCCGACGATGTACTGCTCTTCGTCAACGCGGCGATCACCTCCACCGGCCAGCGTGAGTTCCACAGCGACGCGGGCGAGCAGCAGCTGTCCCTGGACTTTCTCCATGCGTACATGCTGGGGAACTACCGCGACCTGTACGCCGGGGTCCTCGCGCTCGACATCAACGACCACAACGCGGTCCTGATCATCCGACGGCTGCTGGAGACCAGCGGCGAGGCCACTGCCGAGCAGCGTCGCAGCGAGGGCCGTCTGATCGCGTCCCGTCTTGCGACGCTGCCGCCCCAACGCGTCTACGGACTGTTCGACGACCTGCGCCGGGCCAGGGTGAACCACCGTCGCTGCCGCGCGATCATGCGTGACTGGCTGTCCGCCCGCCCGGATCTGGCGTTCGACGCCGTGAAGTACCGCAGTGGCCTCAAGCGAGCCCTTCGCCATGCACACCTGGCCCCCGCCACCGAAGAGCTGGGGACATTCCTGTTCGCGCCGCTGGCCCGCCCGCACTATGCGACACCCCTCCTGGAGACATGGCGCCGCGCGCATTATGAGCAGGCAGCCCTGTACGAACTGCCCTATACGGTCGCCGAGGGCTTCGCCGCCAAGTACGGCATTGCCCGCGATGTCTTCCTGGAACGAATAGCTCCGCGGCTGACCCGGCTGGAGACCTTGCGGCTCCAGGAGTCCGCGCAGAAACGTGGGGCTACCGGGGTGCAGGCGGACCTGGCGGGGATGCCGTTGACCCGACTGGCGACCTATGTGCTGTCTCTGCCGGTCGAGGAACGCCGGCTTCGGCGTGCCGAGTTGACCCACGCCCTGGAATCGGCGGCCGACCGGGTGGCCGGCGTTCACCGCGCGAGGTGGGGCAAGGTCACCGCCGTACTGGATGACAGTTTTTCCTCCTTCGGGTCGGCCCACAAACGGCGTCGGCCGCTGGCCGTGGCCCTGGCCTGCCACTATCTGCTCGCGGCCCTGGCCGACGACTACACCGGGCTGTGGACCTCCGGGCGGACCGACGCGCTGCTGACCCGTCCGTACGGGCCGACGCCGGTCGGCCGGCGGATTCTCGACGCGCTGGACACCGCCCCGTCGAGGCTGGTGATCGTCTCCGACGGATGGGACAACGCGCCTCCCGGCCTGGCCGCCGAGGTGCTGCGCATCTGGCGGACCCGGCTGGACCCTGAGCGCCGCACCAGCATCGTCCATCTCAACCCGGTGTATGACGCGGCCGACTTCGATGTGCGCCGGCTGTCCGCGACGGTGCCCACCGCGGGTATCCGTGACGCCGAGGATCTTCCCGCGTTGGTCGAACTCGCCCAGTTCGCGGAAGGCCGCACTGGCCTGGCCGAACTGAAAACCTACATGGACACCCGGGTGGACCGGATGATCAGCGAGCATGAGCGGGAGCGGGCGCGATGACGACACTGGACCTGACCGGCCTGGCCACCCGCCCGTCCCAGGTCTGGAACGCCGTCAGACTGGTGCCGCTCGTGCGTGACGAACCCATGGACGACCTGCGTCTGCACTCGCAGCTCTACGACGATGCGGCCGGGCTGGTCGAGGTCGGCCCGCGCCGTGCCTACCTCTCCTATGTCCCGCACGGTTTCGTCGCCACCTGGACCGATGACGGCACACCGGCGGCCGCCTACGGCACCCAGCTCTCCGCCGACGAGAACACGCCTCCCCCGGCCACGATGGGTCTGCGCCACCACCGCAGAATGGCCCGCCGTCAGGCCAAGGACCGGCTGCGGTTCCTGCCCATGCACCTGGCGCTGGAAGGCTACCTGGCGCTGCACTTCGGCGGACCCACCATCGCGTGGGAGGAGTGGTCGCAGCGTGCGGTCCGCCAAGGGCTCTCTCCTCGCGTCGAGGAGGCTTATACGGGCGCCGAGGTGCGGGGGCTCGCCGACGCACTGCGCATCTTCGAGATCCACCCCGGCCAGTGTGGCGTGATGGTCTACGTCGCCGACGCGCTCGCTGCCGCGTTCGTGGTTCCGCATCCCGACGACTACCGTGCCCTTCACCCGACGCTCCTGAAGGACCTGTACGGCGAACTGATCCACCACTACGCCACGCTGATGCCGCCGGTGCCGGACTTCCGGGCCCGCATACCCGACCAGCAGATCCGCTCCCTGGCCGACCTGCGCACGGCGGTTGCCGAGCAGGAACATGCCTGGACGCGTTTCCACGACACCACCATGGCGACCGGCCTGCTGGAACACACCTACACCTGGCAGTCGGTCTACCGGATGGGACGCTTCACCCTCTCCCGCTTCCTGCCGGCCTTCCGCCCCAAGCAGGAGAACCACATCGGTGAGGCCATCACCGACGACAGCGGCCGGATCGCCTACCTCAAGACGTTTCGCCTGTCCGAGAACCAGGTTCGTCGCGGTCACCTTCTGAGCAGGCTTGCCGCCCACGACTGGCACCTGGCCGACACCGCAGCCGATCTCGGTATCGGTGAGGCGCAGCTGGGGCTGCGGCTGGAGTCCGCCGGGTTCGGTTTCCTGCTGCGCCAGGACGTCCTGGACGGATACCGCAGGCAGCAGAAACGAACCCGGGCCCCTCAGTCGTAGAAGAACAGCTCAAGGTCCTCCACGGATCCCGGCCCGGTCAGGAATCCCTCGGCCAGGGCGATCTCGTTCTCCGCCGGGAACCGTCCTTTCAGGAGCTGTCTCATCCATATCTCGCCCTGCTCGCCGATCGCGTAGATTCCGGAGAGCAGTTCGGCCATTCCGGCGGGCTGTGCCGGGCTGCGCCCGACGACGGAGTGCAGTTCCCATCCGCCCGCCCGGGCGGCCAGCCGGAGCACTCCGGCCCAGTTGGAGATCCGCCCGATGCGTACGTGCCACGAGTCCGCGGTGAACGGCGCAGGCCTGCCGCCGTGCAGGGCGTTGGTGGCAGCCCTGATGTCCGCCATCACCTGCCGTTCCACGGCGTCACGGAGCCAGCTGCCCTCCTGTGCTTCCTCGATGGCGGCGGACCACCACTGCCATGCGCCCTCCAGCCGGGCCGCGAACGTATCCATCGCGCCAGGTTTTCACGCCCGCTGCCGTCGGCCTTCGCGGGGAGCCCGAACAGCCGAGAAGTGAAACCTCGCCACGCCGATGTTGAGGGCGCGGTGCGCGAAGTTCAGGGCGATCAATCCGATCCGGTCCATGCCGACCCGGTCGAAGTGGCCCTGGGCGGCGCGGGCCGCCTCCGGCATATGGGGCAGGGCCAGGGCGTCGGCGAGCGGGATGCCGTGGTCGAACAGGAGCCAGAGCTTGTCGACCGAGCCGCTGAGGGAGGCGTCGATGCCCCATCACAGGGGGAACCGGTCGACGAGTTCGTCGAGGAGGCTCTCCATGGGATGGCCGTCGAAGCGCAGCAGGCCGGCTTCGCGCAGCCGGGGCACCGGATGGACGGGCCGGCGGTAGCACACCCGGAGGTTGACGTCCCGCTTCTCCGCCGGCTGGGTCGTGGTGCGCATACCGAGCCATGCGCCCTCACACAGGTAAGGGGACGGTCTGGGACATGCTGCATCTCCTTCATCAGGTGCCGGGCGGACATGAAGTGCGGAGAAGGCCATGGCTTCAGACGGGTTCGGGCTGCGGTTCGGGGCGGGGTACCGGGAGGACCTTCGTCTCCCAGTGGCCCGTAGTGCGCACGTAGGCGTAGATGACCGAGGCCGTGGCGAGGAGCAGCAGGGGGCCGAACAGCCAGGGCTGCTGGGCCATGTGGAGAGGCAGGTAGCGGTACGACAGCAGGAGCACGGCGAAGACCGTCACGCCGTGGACGACCAGCTGGATTCCCGACCGGTCCCACCCTTGCGCGGACGACCGCAGCGCTGTCTCGACCGTGAGGGCGAACACCGCGCCGGCCAGCAGGTCCGCGCCGTAGTGGTAACCGAAGCCGAGCGTCGCGGCGAGGGTGGCGACCAGCCAGAAGGTGCCCGCGTACCGGAGGAATCGCGGGCCTTTCCGGGAGTGGATGAAGATGGTGGTGGCCCATGCCGTGTGCAGGCTGGGCATGCAGTTGCGCGGTGTGATCCCGTCGAAAAGGATGGCGTGCGGGGCCCCGACCGGTGGCGGCACATTCGGCCACACGTCCGCCGCTGCCCAGTGCCCGCCGCTCGGACCGTACGCGAACACCGGACCCACCACCGGGAAGACCATGTAGACGGCCGGTCCGATCAGGCCGATGGCGAGGAACGTACGGACCAGATGGTGGCGTGGGAAGCGGCGCTCGACGGCCACATCGCGCAGTTGGTAGGCCGCTACCGCGACCGCGGCCACCGCGAGCTGGATGTAGACGTAGTTCAGGAGATGGGTGCCGATCGGGCCGGTCGCCGCCACGATCCGGCCCATCACCCATGAGGGGTTGCCGAGCGCGTGGTCGGCCATCGCCACATAAGGGTCCAGGACTTCCGGGCGGGTTTTCGAGGTGATCAGCAGCCAGGTGTCGCCGGTCTTTCGGCCGGCCACCAGCAGCAGGCCCAGTCCGACGCCTTTCAGGAGCAGGACGCGTTCCGGGCCGGAGCGGCGGGTGATCGCGATCACCGCCCAGGCCAGCACCACCCACAGTGCGCCGTTGCCGAACGGATGACCGTCGGTCACCTTGATGCCCAGCGCCAGCCGTACCAGCGCGATCAGCACGTCGATGCCGACCGCCGCACCCAGCGAGACGAGCCGTTGCCGCCAGGTGAGCACGACCATGGTCAGTGCCAGACTCG
The DNA here is from genome assembly GCF_055581605.1 of Streptomyces sp. NPDC031418. NCBI lineage: Bacteria > Bacillati > Actinomycetota > Actinomycetes > Kitasatosporales > Streptomycetaceae > Streptomyces > Streptomyces sp. NPDC031418. The sequence goes on along the minus strand of NZ_JBVIJC010000006.1, from coordinate 362,670 downwards.
CGTACAGAAGAAAGCCGGATTTAGGCGGAAATATCACCTCCCGCGCCTGGTTCGAGAGCGGCCCGGGGATTCCATATCGATCCGCGGCGACCTCCAGCACCACGAGGAATCCGAGGACCAGCACGCCCGCCGCAGCCCACAACACCGCCTGCGGCCGACGCCAACCCTCGGCCTCAACCCCGCGGCCTATTCGCGAAGACACTCACAACACCCTAGAAATCAATGACCCGGCCGATACGTCAGACACTGGACGAGATATCCCTGCCGATACCGGGCCGACCGGTTTCCCGGTGGAAGACCGACGGCAAGGACGCCCGCCATGAGCCCGATCATGCTAGCCCCGGCGCCGTCGGCAGAGACAGGCGGATACCGGCACAAGCCGTGCGGGCTCCGGCTCCGGCTTCCGGCTTCCGGCCGGAGGGCCTGCTCAGGAGAGAGCGGTCGGCCGGCGCGGGGGCGGGACGGCGCGCAGGTGCTCCCACAGGGGGCGCGAGCCGGACGCCCACGCTCCGAGGGTGTGGCGGTCGACCACATGGAGGCACTGCTGGCCGGCGAAGGCCACGGCCGGTGCGGTCACCCGGCCGTTCGTCACGATGACGGCGACGTCGGCGCCGTGGACCTGTCGGGCCGTGCCGTTGAGGACCTGGAGGTCCGGTGTCCCCACCGGGGAGCCGGACAGGCCGTTGCGGCGGTGCTTGCACTGGATCACCCAGCGCCGCCCGTAAGGGTCGGTGGCCTTCACGTCCGCGCCCAGGTCCCCGCGGCCGCCGACCCTGATCGCATCCTGGCAGCCGTCGCGGCGCATGAGGTCCCGGACCGCGTCCTCGAACCGGGTGTGGTGCAGGGCATCCAGCTGGGACAGCGCGTACCGCAGACCCTGCGCGCGGACGGCTTCCCAGCGGGCGTTCTGCTGCTTGCGGTAGAGGCGCCCGACGCCGGCCAGCGCTGCGAGCGTGCCGGCGAGGAGCAGGAGCCACCAGTGGGCGAGCAGCCAGGTGATCACCGTCACCGTCAGAGCGATGGCCAGCGCGGCGGCCAGGAGGAGGCCGGTCAGCTGGTCGTTCTTCCGCTGCTGTCGTTTGCTCGGCCTCCGGGTACGCCGCCGGGCCGGCGGACGCCTGGTCATCGCTGCTCCTTCGCGCCGGGTTTCCTCGTCCCGCCTGGACTGATGCCGGTCGTGAGCCGGCCCAGGAGGGGGTTCATGTCTAGCCGGGGCCCCACGCAGCCGGAGGTGAAATGCAGGCGAATGGCATGAAGTGTTCGGAGCTGGCCGAATACCGTGCGGCGGGGCGGAGGCGACGGCGGGGGCTGCGCGGGCTGTTAGCGTCCCGTCGTGTGAAGGACAGTGTGTACACGGGCAACGCGGGTGCGGACGGGGCCGCGGACCGGGGATGGATTCTGGGGCACTTCAAGGACACCGGCGATCCCCGGCACAGTGAGGCCGTGGAGATCAAGTGGGGTGTCCATCCGCGCGGCGACGAACGGGCCCAGTGGGTCAAGGGGGAAGAGCGCACGGCGCTGCTGGTCCTGATCAGCGGGCGCTTCCGGGTCGAGCTGCCCGACCGCAGTGTCCTCCTGCGCCGCCAGGGCGACTACGTCGTATGGGGCCGCGGTGTCGATCACTCCTGGTTCGCCGAGGAGGAGTCGGTCGTACTGACCGTCCGCTGGCCCTCCGTGCCCGGCTACGCGGTGTCCGGGGTGGACCGGGCGCGACGCTCCGTCTGACCGGAAAACGCCGCAGGGCCCCCTGGCGGCGGTGGTCGCCGGACAGGAGGCCCTCGGGGCGGGACCCGTCGGGGTCAGCCGTCGGACTCCGGGGAGGGGAGGTAGGCGCCCGGGACGTCGTCCGGGGCGTAGATCTTGTTCTCACCGGGGTACGGCTTGGTCCAGTTGTGCGTCTCGTACCAGGTGTAGTGGTTCATCTGGGCGGGGTTGGCGTAGTCGGGGACGGCGTTGGGTCCGGTCAGGCGTTGCTTGGACTTCCAGGTGTCCCACTGGGCGGCGAGTTGCCGCTTGCCGGCCGGCACCTTCGACGGCGGTACGACGGCCGCCTTGGGGTCCTGGGGGGCGGGGGTGTCCACGCCGCAGGGCGGCGGGGTCTTCAGGCCGTCGGTCAGCGAGGTCCGGTTGGGCAGCGCGGTGAACGGCGTGTAGTCCGGGTGCCGGGTGAAGGCCGCGCGCATCGGGGTGGCCGCGCTGTCCTTCTGGTTCATCGGGTCGATCCCGAGGATCTGCTCGATGGTCCGGATCAGGGTGATCTGGGTGTAGTAGTGGCTGTCGACGGTGCCGTGCCGGGCCCAGGGGCTGATGATCTGGATGGGGGCGCGGTGGCCGTCGACGTGGTCGAGCCCGGCCTGGGCGTCGTCCTCGACGACGAAGATCGCCGAGTCCTTCCAGTAGGGGCTGTGCGAGATCTCGTCCACGATCCTGCCGGTGGCGAGGTCGTTGTCGGCGACCTGGGCGGCGGGGCCGGCCGGTCCACCGGTGTGGTCGCTGGACAGCCAGAACATGTTGAGGTCCGCCGGGCCGTTCTGCTCGAAGTCGCGCTTCCAGATCTGGTAGCGGTACACGTCCGGGACGCTGGTGTCGAACTTCGCGAAGCCGTGCACGGAGACGTCGTTGAGGGACGGGATCGGCGAGGAGGAGACCAGGGGGTAGGCGGTGTCCTGCCCGGTCGCCTCCATGTTCTTGCTGTCGCAGTACAGGTTCTGCCAGCTGGAACCGGCCGGCTTGGTCAGGAACTGCTGGAACTCGCCGAAGTCCCGTACGGACCTGCCCGCCGCCTGTGCCCCGGTCCACAGGAACCCGGTGCGCTGGTGGCCGAGGGCGTCGTCCTCGGTGTCGTAGCTGCGCTGGTACTCGCCGGCCGAGGACTCGGTGTACTCCGGGTTGTCGGCCTGCATCAGCCAGTTGTGGCCCTCGGCGGAGTTGGTGCCGATGTCGTACGTGTTGTCGTACAGGCCGAACTGCCGGGCCAGCGCGTGCTGGTTGGGGGTGACGTTCTCACCGAACTCGGCCAGCGACGGGTCGCCGTCGCCCTCGGGGATGTCGCCGAAGACCTGGTCGTAGGTGCGGTTCTCCTTGACGATCAGGAACACGTGCTTGATGGTCGAGGGGTCGCCGAGGCGGGTCGGGACGGGCACCGCTCGCGCGTGGCTGCTGTTGTCGGTGTGGGTGACCGAGCCCGGGCTCCAGCCGTTCTGCCGGAAGACCTTGGCCGTCTCCGAGCGGATCGTGCGGTCGCTCGGCAGGGTGAACCGCTGCACGCTGGACGTCGTGTCGTGCGTGTTGTGGCCGGCGCTGGTGGTGGGGCGGCGGGCGTCGATACCGCGGGTGTTGGAGACCACCACCTGGTCGCCGACGGTGGCGATCTCGGCGGGGAAGTAGTCCGTGGGGAGCAGGCCGACGTAGCTGACCGGTTCCTGCGGGCTGGTGTACCGGTAGACGGCGACAGCGTTGGCGCGTCCGAGTGTCACCAGCAGACGGCCGTCGTCGGTGAGGGTCACCGCGTCGGGTTCGTAGCCGACCGACGCCTCCGGCCACGGCTGGGTGGCGATGGTCTGTACGACCTTGTCGCGGGCGGTGTCGATGACCGAGACGTCGTTGCTCGCCGTGTCGGTGACGAACAGCGACCTGCCCTTGGCGTACAGGGCGGTGGGGTGCAGGCCGACGTCGATGCTGGTGGCGGCGGCGTCGGGGTGGGCCAGGTCGATGACGCTGACCGTGCCGGTGGTGGTGGCGGCGGTCACCGGGTCGGCGGGCACCGGGGTGTTGTAGGAGTTGATCGTGGTGTCGCCGGGCTGGGCGGGGCGGCCGCCCTCGTTGCTGACGTAGAGCTTGGAGCCGGCCTGGACCAGGTCGCGCGGGGCGTTGCCCACGGACCAGCTCTGCTTGATCGCGCCGGTCGCCGCGTCGATGGCGACCACCCGGTTCTGCCCGTTGACCGCGGAGTAGACGGTGGAGCCGTCGGAGGAGAACACGGCGGCGCCCACGAGCGCGTGCCGGGGGCCGTCGGCGGGGATGCGGACGGACACCGGGTTGCCGACGCTGCCGTCGGGGTTGACGGTGAACTTGGTGTAGCCGTCGGTCTGGCCGAGCCAGAGCTGGGTGCCGTCGGGTGAGTACGTGGGGCCTTCCTGGCCGACGCTGTTGCTGCCGATGCGCAGGTCCGCGGTGGCGGAGGTGCCGACGAGCTGCTGCACCTTCCAGTCGTCCAGGTTCACGACGGCCAGCGCCATGCCGCCGTCGGCGACCGAGGCCGCGAGGTGGGTGCCGTCCGGGCTGACCGCCGAGGACATGATCTTGCCGTTGTTCACGACGAGGCGGTCGCCGTACGGGTCGATGTACTGGTCGCTGGAGATGACCTGGCCCCGGTCGGTGTCCTGGCCTACCTGGTCGGTGCCGAACTGGCGGGTCTGGGCGAAAGCGGTGCCGGCGGCGAGGACGGCCACCGCGGTGACGGCTGCCGTGGTGAGGGGTATGCGGCGGCCCGCGCGTCTGCCGAGGAGGCGCGCACCGGTTCTCTCGACACGTCTGCGGCGGCGTGTCACCTGCATGGGGTCATCCTTTCGTCATCCCTCGTGCTCATCCCATCTCATCCCTTCGTCATCCGTTGGGCGTGCCGGGAAGGAGGTCGACGTTGCCGTCGAACTGCCAGAGCGGGTTGGGTGCGTCTCCGGTCGGGGTGCGCACCAGGAAGTAGCCGTTGACTTCCTTCGGTCCGTCGCCGTCGGCGACGTATCGCCCGTCCGCGGTGATGTCGAGCTGGTAGACGGCCGTTCCGGTGGCCTGGACGCCGGGCAGATGCCAGGAGACGACACAGCGCCAGTCGTTGCCCGGCCCCTGCACGGCGTCGGCGACTCCGCCCTTGGTGCAGGCCGCCGCGGCCTTCAGCTGCGCTTCCGGCACGTCGGGGCGGTTGAGCTGCCTGGTCTGCATCCGGTAGAGATGGCCGAACTCCGTGGCGAGCGAGCGCTGGACCGTGTTCTGACCGATGCCGGTGCCCGTGGTCGTCGCGGGGGTGAGTGCCGCGACGGCCGCGACCGTCACGGCGACCAGGGCGACGAGCGGCAGGGCCGCCGCGGTGACCGCGCGGCGCGCCGAGCCGTCGTCGGTGAGGTTGGTGAAGTCGCGCCGCAGGAACAGCAGATACGCCAGCGCGGTCGCGGTCACGGCCCACACCAGAGCGACCGCCACGCCGACCAGGAGCGGCCCGAGCTGTGCCGGGCTGGTGAACAGGCCGTTCCAGGCGATGAAGGCGTACCCGGGCAGGGCGAGCCGTACGGCTACGGGGAGGGGCAGCATCTGGGCGAGCTGCATGGCCAGCGCGAGCAGGGCGGGCAGCAGCAGTCCCATCGGGGACCGGCCGAGGACGACGGATCCGAGCAGGCCGATCGCGGCGAGGGCCAGGGTCGGGGCGAGCGCGCCGGTCCAGGCGAGCAGGACGCCGACGGCGGCGTCCGCGGGGGCGACGAGGTGGCCGTCGAGGCCGACCAGTGGCTGGTTGCCGACCGCGAGCAGCCCGCCTGCCGTGCTGGAAGCGGCCAGGCCTGCCACGAGCAGCAGGATGACGGTGAAGCTGGCGAGTGCCTTGGCCACGAAGATCCGGCGCGGCGAGCGGACGGCGACGAGCAGATGGCGCCAGGTGCCGAGCCGGTCCTCGGCGGCGAAGACGTCGCCGGCGACGACGGAGGTGAGGAGGGGCAGCGCCCAGGTGCCGGCGAAGCCGAGCGTCACCAGGGGGCCGGCCCATCCTGTGGCGTGCATCCAGCGGCCGAAGAGGGTGTCCGTGGGCAGCGTGCTCTGCCGGCTCACCGCGGCGACGAACACGGCGGGGGCGATCCAGCAGGCGAGGACGAGCAGCCGGATCCGCCAGTGCGAGACGAGTTTGACCAGTTCGAAGCGGTAGGCGCGGGCGATGGAGACGCGGTGTGTGAGGGCGGCCTGGGAGCCGGCGACTGCGGTCGCGGTCATCGGGCGGTCTCCTGCTGCTCGTCGCCGGTCGCGGTCATCGGGTGCTCCCCCGCTGCTCGTTGCCGGTCGCGGTCATCGGGTGCTCCCCCGCTGCTCGTTGCCGGCCGCCGGCTGCCGGTGCTTGTCGGCTCCACGCGTTCCCTGGTGCGGCTCGCTGCCGGTCGTCGGGCTCTGTGGCTGCCCGGCGCCGGTGTCCCGCTGCTCGGTGAGGGCCAGGAAGGCGGCTTCGAGCGGGGACACGAGAGGGGCGAGCTCGCGCAGTGCGATGCCCGCGTTGACGAGTCGTACGACCAGTTCGTCCAGGGCGGGTACCAGCGCACGGACGACGAGCGCCCCGGTGTCGCGGTGTGCCCCGGCCTCCGTGACGGTCCTGATCCCCGGTGTGTCTGCGGCCACTTGCCGCGCGGCGTGCGGGTCGGAGGTGACCAGCCGGTAGTCGAGTGCTCGGTTCTCCGCGGCCAGTTTGCCGAGCGGTCCGGAGAACACGACCTGTCCGGTGGCGAGGATGGTGACCTCCGAGCACAGAGCCTCGAGGTCGTCCATGCGATGGCTCGACAGGACGACGCTCGTGCCCTGCGCCGCGAGCCGGGTCAGGACGCCGTGGACGTGTTTCTTGCCGGCCGGGTCCAGCCCGTTGGAGGGTTCGTCGAGGATCAGCAGCCGGGGCCTGGTGAGCAGGGCGGCGGCCAGGCCGAGCCGCTGGCGCATGCCCAGGGAGAAGCCCCGCGTCCGGTCGTCGGCGACATCGGTGAGCCCGACCTGGTCGAGTACGTCGTCGATGCCCGCCGTCCGTGCGTCCTGACCGCGGAGTGCGGCGAGCGCGGCGAGGTTCTGCCGGGCGGTGAGCGACGGGTACAGGCCCGGCCCGTCCACGAACCCGGCGACGCCGGCGGGCGCGGCGAAGGCCCTTCCGACCGGGGTGCCCAGGATCTCCATGCGGCCGCTGTCGGCGACGGCCAGGCCGAGCAGCAGGCCCAGCAGTGTCGTCTTGCCCGCGCCGTTCGGGCCGGCCAGGCCGTGGATCTGCCCCTGCGCCACATCCAGATCGACCGCGTCGAGCGCGACGACATCGCCGAAACACTTGGTGATCCCGCGGGCCCGGATTGCGAGGAGTGGGTCCATGAGCTCCTTCTTTCGGAAACCTCAAGGACCCTAGGGACAACACACAACACAGGCAGGGGCAAGTGATTGAACGCTGACGGAACGGAAGGCGACCGGAACCCGCCCTGTCGTTAGCCGAAATGCCGTTGTTTCAGGGGGATTTCAGGGTGACTGCGGGGAGACGTCGGGGTGCCGTCCGGCCTACGCCGGGCGTGTTGGGCGTGCCGGCCGGCGTCGGTCGGGGCATCTCTCCGATCAAGCCGGGGTCAGGCCTCCGGCCTGCGGTGATGAGGGGTGGCCCGCATATGCTGATCGAGGGGGTGCGGGACGGGAGTGGCCATGGAGAAGAGAGCGGACATACCCCGGCGCCGGCTGCGGGCCGTACCCAGCGCCGCGGAGCTGTGGCTCCGCCGCCGGCGGGCGCTGCGCTTCATCGCCCTGTGTGTGATCGTCCTGGTGCCGTGGACGGTCTACCTCGGGTTCTCCCTGCCCGGCCAGTACCGGGCCCGGTACTGGCCGGCGGCGTGGGTGGGCTTCGACGTGCTCCTGCTGCTCTCGCTCGTCGCGGCGGGTGTCGCTGTCTGGCTGGGGCGCCAGCTGCTGATCCCGTGCGCCGTGGTCGCGGCCACGCTGCTGGTGTGCGATGCCTGGTTCGACATCTCACTGTCCTGGGGCAGCCCCGATGTGTGGGGAGCGGTCGCCTCGGCCGTGCTGTTCGAGATTCCGCTCGCCGTTCTGCTGCTCGTACGGGCGCATCGGGTGCTCCGGGCGACCGTCCATCTGGCGTGGGAGCGGCTGGGGCTGCCCGGGGAGCCGCCTCCGGTGCACCGGCTCCCCCTCTTCGGCGCCTACCACCCGGTCCCCCGCACCGAGCAGGATCCGCCACCCCCGGCCCCGTAAGGGGACTGGTGCGGCCCGGACGGGTTCCTCGGCTACGAAGTTGTCAGCCCCCTAGGTTCAGGCGCGGGCCTCGGCTCCGTACGGGCGGTGGTGGGTCAGGCGGGGCGCTCGCCTCGTACCGGCGGGTTGGCGACGGGGCGGCGGGTGCCCACCGGCAGCAGCGACCGGCCGTGGGTCTCGTTGATGACGGTCGCCGCCGCCGTGTACCAGGCGACGAGTCCGGTGGCGATACCGAACCAGCCGCCGACCTGCGTCATGGCGTGTGGCTGGCGGCCGGTCTCGAAGGCCCCGATGGCGAGGAAGAGGAAGGTGAGGGCCAGCAGGACGAGCACCGCGAGCACGGCGGTGCTCACGCGGAGCGCGGCGACGGCCATGAAGGCGGTGAAGATGGCCCAGCCGAGGAGGAACAGTCCGAGGGCGTTGTGCGTGTCACCGGCGAACGGCAGGCGGGGGGCGATCCACCAGTACGACAGCCAGAAGGCCCCGTAGGAGACGAAGGCCGTCGCCCCGAAGGTGTTGCCGCGCCGGAACTCGAACAGTCCGGCGATGAACTGGGCGAGGCCGCCGTAGAACACCGCCAGGCCCAGTACGGGCACGATGGCGCCGGCCTCCTTCAGCAGGTCGGTGTTGATGATCGACAGCAGCAGCGTGGTCAGCGCGAAGCCGGCCAGGCCCAGCGGGGCCGGATCGGCCCAGCTCGCCGGATGCGGCATCTGCCCGGCCGGCTGGTCCGGCTCGAAGCTCCTGGTGTCTTCGTTCATGACCGGCATCCCTTTCAGCAGAGCACGACCGGACGGCGACGCTCGCCGAGCCCGCGCATATGCCCTGGCCGGGCTGCTCGGGCGGGCCGGCGACACGGGAGGGCCGCCCGCTCTTGTCTTTACGGAATGTACCCATTTGTCGCATTCATTAGCCCTGTCCGGGACGCCCTGGCCCGCGGCGGGGAATCAGCGTGCCCGCGAAGCCTCGGCCCACTGGCGGGGCACCGGCGCTCACGCCGTCGGGATCGGTGCGCTGGCGGACGACCCGCAGCTCATCGCCGTCGCAGGTGTGGAACAGCACGCCGTGGCCGCTGCCGCCCGGGACCAGGGCCGGCGCTGCCGCCACGGCCCTGTGATGTCTCCGGACTCCGAGTGGTTCGGTCTTGGTTTCGGCCACGGCCGTAAGGTGGGCGGGCGTCGTCAACTCGCCCTGTCTGCCTGCTGGTTGCCCCCGTCACCGGCGTGCGAGGATGCGCCGGAGCCAGCGGGACCGGGCCTCGCGGGCGTCCTGGCTGAGTGCCGCCTCGGGGGCGAAGGTGTCGAAGCCGTGGCAGGCCCCGGGCCATACGTGCAGTTCGGCGTCTCCCCCGGCCCGCCAGAGCGCCTGCGCGTAGGCCACGCCCTCGTCCCGGAACGTCTCGGCGGACCCGACGTCGATGTAGGCCGGCGGCAGTCCGGAGAGGTCCGTGGCACGGGCGGGGGCCGCATAGGCCGGCAGGTCCGCGGCGCCGTAGCGGTCGCCCAGGTGTGCCTGCCACGCCGTGGCGTTGGAGGTGCGGTCCCAGAGGTCGAGGCCTGCCATCTGGTGGCTGGAGAACGTGTCGTTGCGGTCGTCGAGCATCGGGCACATCAGCAGTTGCCCGATCGGCGCGGGTCCGCCCCGGTCACGGGTGAGCAGGGCGAGGGCGGCGGCCAGCCCGCCACCGGCGCTCTTCCCTCCGAGGATGACGCGGTCGGGGTCGATACCGAGTGCGGGGGCGTGCTCGGCCACCCAGAGCAGTCCGGCGTGGCACTCCTCCACGGGACGCGGGTAGCGGGCCCGCGGTGCAAGCGCGTACTCGACCGAGACGACGGCGAGGTGCAGGGGGAGAGACCACTCGCGCAGCAGTCGCGGGAGCACGGACCAGGCGTTGCCCGTGATCATGCCGCCGCCGTGCATGTAGTACAGCACCGGCAGGGGACCTGCGATCCCCGCAGGCCGCGCGCTCACCAGGGTGACCTCCGGCCCATCGGCGACACCCGGCACACACACCTCCTCCACCTCGAAGCGGCCACCGGCCCGCAGTTCCCCGACCGTCGGCCTCGGCCGCGCCGCGGCGTCCTGCTCCTGCCGGGCCGCGAGGTTCTCCGGAGTGACCGGCTCACTCGCGGCGGCGGGCAACACGCGCAGGGCGCGGCTCAGTTCGGGATCGAAGGGTGGTGCGGGCGCCTCTCCTGCGGGCAACGCTCGTCCGGTTCTCATGCGAGGCAGCCAATCACGGCCGACCGGGAAACCGGGATGCGTCCAGGGCGCCGTCCTGACAAGCTCGGCTCCAGCGGGGCGCGGAAGCCTGACCTGATGCCGGAGGAAGTCGCCGTGACGGACTGTGTGTTCTGCCGGATCGGGGGCGGCGAGGCCGACGAGGACCTGGTCGCGTACCGCTCGGAAAGCGTCTTCGTCGTCCCCGCGCTGAAGCAGCGGCGCAACAACCCCGGGCACGCTCTTGTCCTGCCGGTGTCTCACGCGACGGACCTGCACGGACTGCCTGCTGCTCTGCTGCACGAGGTCTTCGACGTCGCGGCACGGGTGACCCGCGCGGTGAAGGACGCCTTCGGGGCTGTCGGAAGCACCGTCATGCAGAACAACCATATTCCAGGGCAGGTGTTCCACCACGTGCATGTCCATGTGGTTCCCCGGTTCGCTGACGACGCGTTCCGGCTGCCCGATCCCGCCTTGCGGGAGACGCCCCGTGATGTACGGGTGGCGCGTGCCGCCGCACTGCGCCGCGCACTGGCGGCGCACTCCTGAGGCTTCGCCGCGGTCTTCGGAGTTTCCCGTCCGCTCAGGTCCGTGGAACACCGTTGGCGGCGATGGAGAACCTATTGACCATCACTCCGCAGAACTGTGCCGATCGGCATGGTGCACGCCGTGGCGACGACCAGGGACGCCATCGCTCTCAACCGTGTCCTGCGCCGGCCTTCGGCGAGTCCCACCACGTCGATGGCTCCGGCCGCGCAGTCGGACAGGACCACGCCCGTGCCCGGCCCGAGGAGCAGCGCCACGACCCGGGACTGCTACGAGCACCGCGGTCTGCCATGCCGCGTAGCGCCGCCCCGCTGTGCAGCCCTTAGGGGTCCCGGACGGCAAGATCGGGGCCGTCCCTGATGTACGGAGAGGCAGCGGGCCGTCACGCTTGGTGCATGACCGATGTACGACCATGCGGGCGGCGTAGGTTCGCCGCTGTACGCGCGCTCGCCGCCTCCGCCGTCGCCGCGCTCTGCGCGCTCACCACCGCGCTCCCGGCGGCTGCGGCCGACGCGCCCCGCGCGCCCTCCGCCGCCCCGCCATCCGCGGACCGTCCCGCCACAGCCCCGTCATCCGCCGACCCTCTCGCGCTTCCGACGCCGACCGGCCCCTACCGTGTCGGGGAGGTGTCCCTGCACCTGGTGGACACTTCGCGTCCCGATCCATGGGGGCAGGGGAAGCCCCACCGAGAACTCATGGCCAGCGTGTACTACCCGGCGACCCGCACTGCCGGTCGGCCGCCGGCGCCGTACATGCTGCCTGCCGCGGCAGCGCATTTCGACCGCGTCACCATGAACGACTACCTCGGATTGCAGATTCCGGCCGGCCGGATCGACTGGGCCGGCGCCGTCACCCACGCCGTTCTGGGTGCTCCGGTGGCCGCCGGGCTCCGGGGGCGGCTGCCGGTGGTGATCTATTCGCCGGGGCTCGGCGAACCGCGTACCTGGGGCACCGCCCTGGTGACTGATCTGGCCAGCCGCGGCTACGCGGTCGTGACCGTCGACAACACCTACGAGTCGCCCGAGGTCCAGTTCCCGGACGGCTCGCTCGCCACCATGGTGCAGCCCTCCGATCCCGACTCGTACGTCCGCGCATCGCTGGCCGTCCGGGTCAGCGACACCAGCTTCGTCCTGGACCAGCTCCGGCTGCTGAACAGCGGCCGGAACCCCGACGCGGACGGACAGCGCCTGCCGGACGGCCTGACCGGAGCCCTGGACCTTTCCGAGGTGGGTATGTTCGGCCACTCGATGGGCGGCACCACCGCCGCGCTGGCGATGGACGCCGACAGAAGGATCACCGCCGGGATCGACATGGACGGCAATCTGACGTACGTGGACGGCTCGCTCATGCCGGTCGCCGAGCACGGCCTCGACAGACCGTTCCTGCTCCTGGGCAAGGATGGCGCAACCGACACGGGTCCTGGCTGGCAGGCCTTCCGCGCCCACGCCCGGGGCTGGACCCGCCAGCTGACCCTGCGCGGCTCCGAGCATGCCTCCTTCACCGACGCGGAAGCGCTTCTGCCGCAGCTCCACCTACCGCCGAAGGTGCGGACCGCCGACCTCGGCACCATCGCTCCGGCCACCGCGCTGCGCACCGATGAAGCCTATGTGGCGGCCTACTTCGACCACTGGTTGCGCGGCCACAGCGGGCGGTTGCTGGAGAGACCGTCGGCGAGGTACCCGGCCATGCTGTTCGTGGACTGATCGCCACAGCGTGAGGGCCGGCTGTCCTACCGGGCGGAAAACCCGCAGCGTGCCTGCTCCAGCTGGTCCTTCACCCAAGGGTCGTAGATCGCCAGCCGCCGCCTGGCCGCCGGGTCGAACTGCGCGAGCTGCCCCGCGACCCACGGATCCATCCGCCGGGGAAGGCCACGGTTCGGGCCGCAGGCGTGGCTGCTGAGGTCGGTCGTGGCGCGAGCGGGGCCGTGGGCGGCGGACAGCGGCTGGGCCGCCGCCGCGGGACCGGTGGCGAGGAGAGTACCTCCGAGCAGGGCAACGGAAGCGCCGGCCGCGCCTGTGATGCGTGTCAGTTTCCTCATGGCCTTCTCCTTCCTTTCCTTCACTCCGTAACGCTCCGTGACGGATGCCGGCGGGTGGTCCTGTCACAGCCCGAGCGTCCGGAGCAACGGGTACGGGCGCCTACCCGAGGAAACGCGCCGTACTCCTGCGCGGTCGTCGGACCTGGCCAGGCGACATGCCGGGGTTGCTCCGTTCGGGGCGCCCCGTCAGGCGATCGGCCGTATGCAGGGCGTTCCTGGCAGCGGCGCAGGAGGGCCAGCCGCAAGGATGGCGGCCGACAGCGATACGAACCGTGAGCATCGGGAGACCCCACTTGTGAGCATCCTCAACGAACCCGACGGTGCCGCGGCGGCCGAGGACTCGTACGAGAACGAGGTGCCGGTCCGGCGCAAGCAGCCGGGCAATGTCCTGGTGAAGTGGCTGACGACCACGGACCACAAGACGATCGGCACCCTGTATCTGGTGACGTCGTTCGCGTTCTTCCTGATCGGTGGCGTGCTGGCGCTGATCATGCGCTCCGAGCTGGCCCGGCCGGGCCTGCAAATCGTGTCGAACGAGCAGTTCAACCAGGCGTTCACGCTGCACGGCCTGATCATGCTGCTGATGTTCGCGACGCCGCTGTTCGCCGGCTTCACGAACTGGATCATGCCGCTTCAGATCGGCGCGCCGGACGTGGCGTTCCCGCGGCTGAACATGTTCGCCTACTGGCTGTACCTGTTCGGCTCACTCATTGCCGTGGCCAGCCTCCTCACCCCGGACGGTGCTCCGGACTTCGGCTGGTTCATGTACACGCCCCTGTCGAGCGTGGTGCGCACGCCGGGCAGCGGGGCCGACATGGCCATCATGGGGCTGGCGTTCTCGGGTTTCGGCACCATCCTCGGCTCGGTCAACTTCATCACCACGATCATCTGCATGCGTGCCCCGGGCATGACCATGTTCCGGATGCCGATCTTCTGCTGGAACGTGCTGCTGACCGGTGTGCTGGTCCTGCTCGCCTTCCCGGTCCTCGCGGCCGCGCTCTTCGCCCTGGAAGCCGACCGGAAGTTCGGCGCGCACGTCTTCGACCCGGTCAATGGAGGTTCCCTGCTGTGGCAACACCTCTTCTGGTTCTTCGGCCATCCGGAGGTGTACATCATCGCGCTGCCGTTCTTCGGCATCGTCTCCGAGGTCATCCCGGTCTTCTCCCGTAAGCCGATGTTCGGGTACATGGGTCTGATCGCCGCGACGATCGCCATCTCCGGTCTGTCCGTGACGGTGTGGGCCCACCACATGTACGTCACCGGCGGCGTACTTCTTCCGTTCTTCGCTTTCATGACGTTCCTCATCGCCGTGCCCACCGGTGTGAAGTTCTTCAACTGGATCGGCACGATGTGGAAGGGCTCGCTGTCCTTCGAGACGCCGATGCTCTGGGCCGCCGGCTTCCTCGTCACCTTCCTCTTCGGCGGGCTGACGGGTGTCATCCTGGCCTCGCCGCCGATGGACTTCCACGTGTCCGACTCGTACTTCGTGGTGGCCCACTTCCACTACGTGGTGTTCGGTACGGTCGTCTTCGCGATGTTCTCCGGCTTCCACTTCTGGTGGCCGAAGTTCACCGGCAAGATGCTGGACGAGCGCCTCGGCAAGATCACCTTCTGGACGCTGTTCGTCGGCTTCCACGGCACCTTCCTGGTCCAGCACTGGCTGGGCGCCGAGGGCATGCCGCGCCGGTACGCCGACTATCTCGCCTCCGACGGCTTCACCACGCTGAACACCATCTCCACGATCAGCGCTTTCCTGCTCGGTTTGTCGATGCTGCCGTTCCTCTACAACGTGTGGAAGACGGCCAAGTACGGCACGCCGGTCGGGGTGGACGACCCGTGGGGCTACGGCCGTTCGCTCGAGTGGGCGACCTCGTGCCCGCCGCCGCGGCACAACTTCGTCACCCTGCCGCGGATCCGCAGTGAGTCCCCGGCGTTCGATCTCCATCACCCGGAGTTCGCCGAGTTGGAGTACGCGGGCGGTGCAGGTGCGCAGGGCGGCGTGGAGCCGGGGCGCGAAAGCGGTCGGCCTTGACCCGGTCGAGTGGTCGCGGTGCCCCGCTGGACCGGCAGGGCGGGGCACTCGCCAATGAGGTCGAGGGTTACCTCCTCTTGCAGGCGGAGCGGGAGCAGGCGCTGCGGGAGGCCGAGATGCTGTGCGCGCGTCTGCCGTGGCTCACGAGCGGGCAGGCCGAGGACCTCGCCCGGCACTACACCGAGCAGCGCCTGGGCCTGACCCGGCAGGCACTCCAGGCCACGGCCGACCGGGCGAAGCGGCTGCGGGGCGAGTACGAGGCGCGTTATGCCGCGCTGCGGCGCGCCCTGTTCAGACGGCATGCCGCCTGCGCCTGCCTCCTGTTCACCTGCTCGGCCGCGGTCGGTACGGGGGCCTGCCTGCTGGGCCGGTGACCTCGGATCGGGTCGGTGCCGGATCGGGTCGGTGCGGCCGGTGCTCCGTGGTCGGTGATCGGTGGTTCCGGGGAATGCGACGCGGCCGAGGGCGCCTGCCGGTCGGTCGGGCGGGTTTCCGGCCGCGTCGCTGCTGTCTCGTCAGGCGCTGTCGGCACCGCTTGCCGCGGTCGTCGGGACGGGCACGACGGTATCCGCGAGTGCGGGGACCGTCGCGAGTCGCTCGCCCTCGATGTCGAGGTCGGGCAGCAGCCGGTCCAGCCACTTCGGCAGCCACCAGCCGGCCCGGCCGACGAGCGCGAGGACGGCCGGGACGAGGGTCATGCGGACCAGGAAGGCATCGAGGAAGACGCCGACGGCGAGGGCGAAGGCGATCGGCTTGAGCATGCTGCTGCCGCCGGGGATGAAGCTCGCGAACACCGCGAACATGATCAGCGCGGCGGCGGTGACCACCCGGGAGGCGTGCCGCGAGCCGGCCAGGACGGCTTCACGGGGCTCGGCGCCGTGGACGTACGCCTCCCGCATGCGGCTGACCATGAACACCTCGTAGTCCATGGCGAGTCCGAACAGGACGGCCATCACGAGGATGGGCAGGATGCTGACCACCGGTCCGGTCTCGGCGACGCCGAGGAGGCCGGAGAGCCAGCCCCACTGGAAGACGGCGACGACGGCGCCGAAGGTGGCGGCCACCGAGAGCAGGAACCCGAGGCTGGCCTTCAGCGGCACGATCACCGAGCGGAACACGATCAGCAACAGCAGCAGGGACAGGCCTACGACCACCAGTGTGAAGGGCAGGAGCGAGTTCGCGAGCCGGTCGGAGACGTCGATGTTCACGGCGGTCGTACCGGTGACGGAGACCTCGGCCCCCGTCCGGTGCCGCCAGCCCGGTGCCTCGTCCCGGATGCGTTCGACCAGGTGCTTCGTCCGGTCGTCCGCGGGGCCGGTCTTCGGCACCACCTGGATGACGGCCGCATCCCCGTGCTGGACGGGCTGCGCGGCGCCCACCGTGGCGACGCCGTCGGTGGACCTGAGGTCGCGCACGAGGGTGGCCGTGGCCTGCTGCGGGCTGTCGGCGTGGGAGGTGTCGGCGAGGACCAGGAGCGCGCCGTTGAAGCCGGGGCCGAACGCGGCGGAGACGGTGTCGTAGGCCTGCCGCTGGCCGCTGCCGGCCGGGGCGGAGCCGTTGTCGGGCAGGGCCAGTCGGAGGTCACGGGCGGGCAGGGCGATGGTCAGCAGGGCGATCAGTACGCCCGCGAGGGTGAGCAGCGGCCGACGGACGGCGATCCTGCCCCAGCGTTCGCCCATCGACCGGCGCGCACTGTGCCCGGTGGCGTGGGCCGCCTGTTCGCGGCGGGCGGCGCGAGAGCCGGGCTTCGGCCGCAGCCGTTCCCCGGCGAAGCCCATGAGGGCGGGCAGGAGCGTGGCCGACACGGCCACCGCGATCAGTACGGCGCCGGCTCCGGCCAGGCCCATCACGGTCAGGAAGGGGATGCGGACGACGGCGAGCCCGCAGAGCGCGATGATCACGGTGAGGCCGGCGAAGACGACGGCGCTGCCCGCGGTGGCGGTGGCCCGGGCCGCCGACTCCTCGGTGTCCATGCCCGTGGCGAGCTGGGAGCGGTGGCGGGACAGGATGAACAGGGCGTAGTCGATGCCGACGGCCAGCCCGAGCATCGACGCCAGGGAGGGTGCGGTGGCGGAGATGGTGAGGATGCCGGTCAGTGCGGACAGGCCCAGCAGGGTGATCGCGACGCCGGTGACCGCGGTCAGCAGGGGCATGCCCGCGGCGAACAGCGAGCCGAAGGTGATCGTGAGCACCACCACGGCGATGGCCAGGCCGATCAGTTCCTTGGTGTGGCCGGTGCTCTTGCTGCTGCCGTAGGCGGATCCGCCGACCTCGACGGTGAGCCCGGCGTCCTTCGCCGCCTTGGTGCTCTGTTCCAGCGCGCTGAGGCTGTCGTCGTGCAGGTCGGCCTTGCCGACCTGGTAGCGGACTTGGCCGAGCGCGGTCGTACGGTCCGGGGATATCAGCTTGTTCTGCACCGGGTCGGTGACGGCGACGACCTGCGGGGCCTTCTCCGCCGCCGCCATGGTGGCGCTGACGGCCCCGGCGTACCGGGGCTCGGTGATCTGGTGGCCCTTCGGGGCGACGAACACGATCTGGGCGCTGGTGCCGGCCGCCGAGGGCAGCTCGCGTTTGAGGGTGTCCATCGCGGTCTGGGCCGGGGAGCCGGGCACGGTGAACTCGTCGTTGGTCTGGCCGCCGAACGTGATCACGCAGGTGACCACCGCCGTCAGCACCAGAAGCCAGCCGGCCAGCACTGCCCGGCGGTGCCGGAAGGCGCCGCGGCCCAGGCGGTAGAGCAGGGATGCCATTGAAGGGTGCTCCTTGGGGATCTTGCGGATACGGGCGAGCGGCACGTCGGGGGTGAGGGGGACGGGCAGAGCAGGCGGGCCCGGGGGTGGTGAGGGACCGGCGGGAAAAAGTGTCACGACTGACACGATACCTAAACTGTCAGGGATGACACTTTGCCGGGTCGCGTCGATCTTGGGTCAGACGGTCCGTGGCAGGATGAGCGCGTGAGCGAACACGGGACACAGGAGAAGGAGCTGGGACGGCGGGACCGCAAGAAGGCCGCCACGCGCAGGACGCTGCTCCAGACGGCGACCCGCATGTTCGCCGAGCGCGGCTACCACGAGACGACGGTCAAGGACATCGCCGCGGCCGCCGGGGTCACCGAGCGCACGTTCTTCCGCTACTTCCCCTCGAAAGAGGACCTCGTCTTCGCCGAGATCCTGGACTTCGTACCCCTCGTGCAACGGGAGATCCTCCACCGGCCGGACGGCGAGCCGCCGATCACCGCCGTCCACCACAGCCTGCTCGCGGCCGCGGCCGGACTCGACGGCGGTCTCGCCATCCTCTTCGTCGGCGCACCGCCCCGCACACTCGGGGGCCACGGCCGGCCCACTCGGGTCCTGACGGACTTCGAGGACGGCATCGCCACGGCGCTCGCCGAGCGTTTCACCGCGCACGACCCGCAGGAGCCGGCTCGCTCGCGCGCACTGCGCGCGTCGGTGGTGGCCCGGGCCTGCGTCGCCGCCGTACGCAGCGCGCTGATCCTTTACACCCGCGACGCCGAGGGCGGCGGCCCCGGCTCGCGCACGCTCGAGGAGTTCACCGCGCTGCTGGAAGAAGCCTTCGGGGTACTGCTGGCGCAGGGGGATACGGCGGACCGGCCGGCGAGAGTGCGGCCATGAGTGACGCCAGGAGCTGGGTCGGCACCTGGCCGGGCACAGCAGTGCAGGTGCCCGGCCAGGTACGGGTTACAGGTACGGGCGGGTGATCAGCTCGATCGCGTGGCCGGCGGGGTCCTTGAAGTACACCCCGCGACCGCCGTGCTCGGTGTTGGTCTCGCCCGGGCGACGCATCTGCGGGTCGGCCCAGTGCTCGATGCCGCCGTCACACAGTCGCCGGTAGGCCCGGTCGAACAGCTCGTCGTCGATCAGGAAGGCGTAGTGCTGCATCTGGATCTCCACCGGCGGCTCGGCGAACTGGAGCAGCACGCCGTCGGAGAGCTGGATGTTGGTGAACGGGCCCCAGGACGGCGCTTCAGGGAGCTCCAGCAACTCGCGGAAGAAGCGAGCCGAAGCGTTGCGGTCCTTGGCGGCGATGATGGTGTGGTTGAACGTGACTGTCATGAGGATGGCCTCGCTGGTGTTCGACACGAAAAGAACGGACTCGTGGTGCACAAGCACTGGGAGGTCCGCGTGCCGAACTGGGGTGCCTTCTCCGCACCCACTGTGCGATCAGCCCTCCACCGGGTAGCCGATCCGTGTGTGGCGTAGCGCCGGTCCGGTGTTCACGTCGAGGACCCTACGTGTTCTTGACGACTCCGGCAACTGGCCTATGGTCGCTGCCCGTTGGCTCATGGCCGCGGCCTTGAACCCGCTCCCGCAACCAGGGCCTGCGAGGCACTAGAACACCGGCCGGATCTCCCCCACCTCGCGGCCGCCGCCCAGCAGCGGCAGTCGGCCGACGCGGTCCAGTACCGGTGCTGTGACGCCGATCCGGCGCAGCGCGTGGGACACGACCGGGCCGAGGGCCCGGGCGCCGCCGTCCTCGATCTTCAGGGCCAGTGCCCGGCCCTCGGGCAGGGCGAGGGCCTGGACCGCCTCCGCGCCCACCTTCGACAGCACGCCCGGTATCTCCCGCATCAGCCAGGTGTCGTGGCGCCGGGTGCCGGCCACGTACTCGGGGTGGGCGCGCATCGCGTCGGCGACCCGCCGCTCGGGCGTGCCGGGGTCGGCCAGCGCGAAGGCACGGTAGGCACGGGCGAGGCCGGTCAGGCTGATCGCCCACAGCGGCGCTCCGCAGCCGTCGGTGCCGACCGCGGCCGCCGTCTCGCCGGCCGCCGCCTCCAACACCGTGCGGATCAGCCGCTGCACGGGGTGGTCCGGGTCGAGGTAGGAGTCCAGCGGCCAGTTCCGCAGCGCGGCGGCCGCCAGCATGGCGGTGTGCTTGCCGGAGCAGTTCATCGCCACCGGGTCCCGGCGGCCGCCCGCCGCCAGATAGGCCTCCTGTTCCTCCTGGTCGAGCGGGAGGGCGGGCGGGCACCGAAGTTGCTGCGGGCTCAGCCCGTGCTCCTGGAGCATCGTGCGGACCAGGTCGCGGTGGAAGGGCTCGCCGGAGTGGCTGGCGGCGGCCAGGGCCAGTCGCGGGCCGGCGAGTTCGAGCCCGGCCCGCAGCACGCCCGCGGCCTGCATCGGCTTGTTGGCGGAGCGCGGAAAGACGGGCGACGTCACATCGCCGAGTGCCAGCTCCACCGAGCCGTCGACGGCGAGCAGCACCAGGCTCCCCCGGTGCCGGCCCTCCACGAACCCGGACCGGACGACTTCGGCGAGGACCGGAGGCGCGGCCGCGCCGTCGCCGGCGTCGGTCCCATGGGTGGCTGAAGCTCCGGCGGACTGGGGCATCGGCGTGACCTTCCGGAAGGGGGTCGGGCCGGTCACGGTACCGGGAGCGGCGCGCGACGTCTGCTCCGCAACCGGTCACACCCGCGGACGAGACCGGCGGGCGGTCGGGACACGGTGACGGGTGGGTCGGCGCCGGGTGTCGGCGCCATATCGGTCTCGGCACGCGGCTGTCGGTGATGTGTCGGCCCCGGCGGGCACGGTGGGCGACGGCTCGTTCCCTCGGGAGCGGCCGTGACCGTCTCGTCCTTCCGGACAAGGGAGCCTTCCGCCATGCCGTCGTCCGCCTTCTCCACCCCGCCCTGGGATGTCCACCGGCTACCGCGTGCCGAGGGCCGCGTCTTTCTGGTCACCGGCGGCAACGCGGGCATCGGGTACTTCATCGCGGAACAGCTGTCCGCGACCGGCGCCACCGTCGTGCTGGGCAGCCGGGACCGGGAAAGAGCCGCTGCCGCCGTCTCCTCGATCCGCGCGCGTGTGCCGGGCGCGCGGGTACGGGCCGTACGGCTGGACCTCGCCGACCTTTCGTCGCTCCGCGCGACGGTGGGAGCCCTGGAGGCGGATCGCCTGGACGCGGTGGTCCACAACGCCGGCGTCGCGCTCGACGACCCGCCGCGCCGCGAGACCGGAGACGGTCATGAGCTCATGTTCGGCACGAACCATCTCGGGCACTTCGCGCTGACCGGCCGGCTGATGCCGCTGCTGTCGGCCGCGCCGGCGGCACGCGTCGTGACCGTGGGCAGTTTCGCCGCGAAGTCCGAGCGGCTGGACCTGGACGACCTCCAGTCCCTGTGGGGCTACCGGCCCAAGCGCGCCTACGGGCGGTCCAAGCTGGCGCAGATGTACTTCGGGCTCGAACTCGACCGTCGCCTGCGTGCCCTCGGCAGCACGGTGGCCAGCGTCGTGGTCCATCCCGGCGGCGCCCTGGACTCCCTCACACCGTCGCGGCCACCGGTCCATGTACGGAGTTCGGGGGCACGGTTGCGCGCGGCACCCGCCGCCCTCCTGGTGCAGGGCAAGGACGCCGGCGCCTGGCCCGCGGTCCGGGCGGTGCTCGACCCGGCCGTCCTCGGCGGGCAGTTGTGGGGACCAC
Source organism: Streptomyces sp. NPDC031418 (assembly GCF_055581605.1). NCBI lineage: Bacteria > Bacillati > Actinomycetota > Actinomycetes > Kitasatosporales > Streptomycetaceae > Streptomyces > Streptomyces sp. NPDC031418. Next base: position 341,422 of record NZ_JBVIJC010000006.1, on the reverse strand, counting down.
GCCGATTCGGCCTGCGCGGCGCACCTCGCCGAGAAGCGGTGTGGAGTCATCTCACCGACACCGCCGTCGCAGCACGGCTGTGGGACGCCAGCCGCGAGCTGACCGGCGTCGCCCCCGATGTCCTGCACCGATAGAGCAGGCCGGCGAGCCGACGCTCGCCTGGTTCCCAGAGTGCCGCCCCGCTACGGCATCGTGCTCTGCCGGGTGTCGGGCGGCGTGGGCGTTTCGGACAGCTCCAGGACCGCGGCCGCCAGATGCGCGCGGAACCAGCGGTGGCCCGGATCGGCCGCGTTGCGGGGGTGCCAGGCCATGCCGAGGTCGAGCGGGGCCAGGTCGAGCGGGATCGGGAAGGTGCGCAGGCCGAGGGCGGTGAGGGTGCCGGGGAGCCAGTCGGCCAGGGTGAGGGCGACGAGGTCGGTGTCCCGGGCGAGCAGCATCGCGCTGGTGTGGCTGGGGACGACGACGGCGGTGCGGCGGCGCAGGCCGAGGTTCGCGAGGGCGCTGTCGATGGGCCCGAGCCGCTTGCCGAGGCGGGAGATGCCGATGTGGTCGGCGGCGGCGAACCGGCGGGCGTCGATCCGACCGGTGAAGAGGGGGTGCCCGACGCGGGCCACTCCGACCAGCGGTGCCCGGATGAGCTGCCGGGTCCGGATCTCCGGGTCCAGGTGGTCGAGGACGCCCAGTTCGACGTCGACCAGGCCCTGCCGCAGGGCCGGTCCGCCCTCCACCGCTTCCGGCAGGAACACGACGTCGACCTGCGGGGCCTCGGTCTGGATCCGTTCCGTCAGGGTCGCAGCCAGTCCCACCAGCAGCAGCTCGGACGCCTGCACGGTGAAGGTGCGCTGGAGGTGCGCGGCGTCGAAACCGGCGCCGGGCCGCAGGACGTTGTCGCAACCGCGCAGCAACGCGCTCACCTCGTCGCGGAGTTCGGCGGCTCGCGGGGTCGGGACCAGTCGCTGTCCGGCACGCACCAGCAGCGGGTCGCCGACGGCTCGGCGGAGCCGGGCCAGTGTCCGGCTGACCGCGGCCGGCGAGGTGCCGAGCCGCTCGGCGGCGCGGGTCACGCTGTTCTCCTGGAGCAGCGCGTCCAGGACGCGCAGCAGGTTCAGATCCAGCAAATCCCCTCCTGAGCTGCGTTTTTACGTGTACGGCAAGGATTGGCTGCCTATCTTTGCATTGTCGCGGCACGGGTGTCGCCGTGAGGGTGGAACCGTCCGTGCGGCCATCGCGCGTGACGTTCCGACGAACTCCATGAGGAGCCCTTCATGCAGCAGTCTCCGCGCGCCGGCCGGGAAGGCGACGTGCTGGCCGTGGTCAGCCAGAGCGGGCCCACGGTCTCGTTCTTCGACGCCGCCGACGACCGGCACCTCGGCTCGGTCGAGGTCCTCGCCGAGCCGCACGAGTTGTGCTTCGACCCGCAGCAGCGCCTGCTGTGGTGCACCTCGGCCTACCGCTCCGGCTACTACCACGCCAACAGCGGACGCCGGACGGAGGTGACGGTCATCGACCCGGATGCGCGCCGGATCGTCGAGGTGATCGATCTCGCCCCGGAACACGGTCCGCACGGTCTGGCACTGGACCCGGCCCGGCACCGCCTCTACGTCAGCGTGGAGGGCTCGGCCGAGCGGCCCGGCGGAGTCGTGGTGATCGACACCCGGACCCGCCGGCCGGTGGGGCGGATCGACACCGGCGCGCCCGGGCCGCACTGGTTCGCCATCGATCCGGCGGGCCGGAGGGGGTACGCCACCAACAAGGAGGCGCCGTTCGTGTCGGTGGTCGATCTCGAGCAGGGAGCCATGATCGCGAAGGTCGAGGTGCCGGGCAGTGAGGGGCTGGCCGTCTCGGCCGACGGCACGCAGGTGTTCGTCGCCGCGCCGTACGCCGGGTTCTCCGGCACGGACGAGGAGCGGCCGGCGCCGGGCATCCGGGTCATCGACACCCGGACGGCATCCGTGGTCGGCGTTCTGCCCACCCGGTCGGTGTGCCTGCCGGTGCATCTGACGATGACGGGACGGCTGCTCGCGGGCGAACTGTGCATGACACCCGACCCGATGTACCGGCTGGGTCAGCACCTGCCGGGCCGGCTCACCGTGTTCGCGGCCGATACGCACGAGCGGCTGGGCGAGGTCGAGGTCGGGCAGGGCCCGCTGACCATCGGCTCCTCACCGGACGGCCGGCTCGCCTACGTCGCCTGTGTCGCCTCGTCCACCGTGGACATCGTCGATCTGGACACGCTTCGGACGGTGTCCCGGCTGGACCTCGCCAAGCGCGGCGAGCCGGGTGCGCACGGTCTGGCGTACATCCCCCACAGCTGACCTCCAGGGCTCCGGGCCGGCTCAGGGGCGGCCGTCGGCCAGTGCAGCCCTCAGCTCGGTCAGCGATTCCCGGAACAGCTCGGCGAGGCCCCGCTTCTCCCCCACGGCGACCCAGCGCTGGAAGCCGACCTTGAAGACGCCCACGCCCGCCTCGGCGAGCAGGCTCGCGGTCGGTGCGGCGACACCCCGTTTGCGCAGGGTCTCGGTGAGCGCGGCCGACAGCGAGGCGAGCTTGATCAGCTCGCGCTCCTGGAGTTCCGCGTTCGCCACGATCACTGCCTGCCGGCGGCGCGAGACCTCCCGCCGGTCGGTGAACACCTCGGCGACCGCGTCGAGGCCGGCCGCCAGGGCGTCGACCGGCGCCGCGGACTCCGGCGCGCCCTCGACCGCGCCGACGATCAGCGCCTCCAGCTCACCGGCGCCGGAGAACAGCACCTCGCGTTTGTCGGCGTAGTGCCGGAAGAAGGTCCGTTCCGTGAGTCCGGCCCGTTTGGCGATCTCCGCCACGGTGGTCTGCTCGAACCCGCGCTCGGCGTACAGCTCCAGCGCCGCGTTCCCCAGACGCTCGCGCGCGTTCGGCTCCCATCGTCCCATGCACATGATCCTACGCGATGACAGTCACTGACATCCGGGTGTAGTCTCGATGACAGTGACTGACATCGACAGTTTGGGGACCTTCCCATGCGCATCTTCGTGACCGGCGCCTCCGGCTGGATCGGATCCGCCGTCGTACCGGAACTCCTCGAGGCGGGGCACCAGGTCGTCGGGCTCGCCCGCTCCGACTCCTCCGCCGCGGCACTCGTCGGGGCAGGGGCGGAGGTGGTCCGTGGCACCCTCGACGACCTCGAGGTGCTGCGGGACGCCGCGGCCGCCTCGGACGGGGTGATCCACCTCGCCTTCCAGCACGACATCGCCTTCTCCGGCGACTTCCGGAGTGCTGCCGAGGCCGATCGGCGTGCCGTCGACGTCTTCGGTGAGGTGCTCGCCGGCACCGGCCGGCCCTTCGTTCTCGCATCCGGGCTGGCCGGCTTCCCGCCCGGCCGGCCGGCCACCGAGCGGGACATGCCCGCGGTCGACGGGTCCCCGCTCTCGATCCGGGCGACGACCGCCCAGGAGGTGCTCCGGCTCGCCGGGGAGGGCGTCCGCTCGTCGGTGGTGCGGCTCTCGGCGACCTGCCACGGCGACGGGGACAACGGCTTCATGGCGACCCTGGTCGGCATCGCCCGCGCCAAGGGCCTCTCAGGCTATGTCGGCGACGGCTCCAACCACTGGCCTGCCGTCCATCGCCTGGACGCCGGGCGGCTGTTCCGCCTGGCCGTCGAGAAGGCGCCCGCCGGCTCCGTGCTGCACGGCGTGGCGGAGGAGGGCGTCGCCCTGCGGGACGTGGCCGAGGTGATCGGCCGGCACCTCGGCGTGCCGGTCGCCTCCGTGGCCCCCGAGGCCGCGGCCGAGCACTTCGGCTGGCTGGCGGGGTTCGTGGGTCTCGACATCCAGGCGTCGAGCACGCTGACCCGCGAACTCCTCGGCTGGGAACCGGTGCAGCCCGGCCTGTTCGCCGACCTGGACAAGGGGCACTACTTCCACACGTCCGCCTGAGCGGCGCGCGGCCGGCCGGTCACCGCCGGCCGGCCGTCGTCAGCGCTCGAAGCGCGAGGAGCCGAGGTTCACCAGGTGTCCGACCATGGTGATCCGGACGCCCTCGGCAGTGGAGCGGGCCTCGGTGAAGCCCGTGTTCTCCGGGAGCAGGACCCGCCAGCCGGCGGCGGGCCGCTCGGCGCCGGGCGCGGTCAGGGACAGCTCGTTGCCCTGGGCGAGCAGGGTGCCCGTGCCGTTCACCTGCTGTCCGTTGATGGTGCCCGTGACCTTGAGCCGGGCGGCCTGGCCGGCCGAACCCGGGGCCTGCGACACATGCAGCGGTCCGCCGGCCAGCCGGGTCAGGACGCCGGACAGCTCCTCGTACGACAGTGTCAGCGAACCGGTGGCGAGGTCCGCCTCGGCGCTGCGCGCGGTCAACGAGGTCACCCGCACATGGCGCAGGTCGAGAACCAGCTCCTTGACGTGCAGGTAGCCGCCCTGCGCATTGGTCGTGGTGTCGATGAGGAACTGCCCGGCCGTCAGCTTGACATGATCGAAGTCCTGGCTGAAGGCCTGGGTCAGGAAGGGGAAGCCCTCGATGGAGACGTCCATGTGGCCGTCGGTGCTGTTGGCATAGCCGTACTTCTGCTCGGCCAGCCGGGCGACCTCCTTGTTCGCATAGTGCAAGGAGACCCGGTCGGCGATCGTGAAGAGGACGGCCAGCACGACGAGCGTGATCACCAGAACCTTGACCCAACGGCGTTTCATACCCGTCCCCCACGGTGCCTCGACGATCCCTCCCGCGCGCGTGGGGGGCTACCGATCATTCACGACCGGCGACTCGGACAATAGCCGGGCTGACGTGTTCCAGTCACACCCGGGGCAGCCGGCAAGGCCGTAGGGGGCGGGGCCGACAACCTGCTGGCTGCCCTGCCTCAGCGCAGGCCGAGGCAGGGCAGCCAGCTGCGTCGGGCACCGTGGGCTGCGGTGAGCAGGGCGCAGACGGGGCCGGGCGCCCCTCCGAGCAGGCCCATCGTCTCCGCGCCGAGCGCCTCCACCTCGGGCAGGCGGTCCGTCAGCCGGTCGAGCAGCCGCGCCTTCAGTACGGCCGCGGCGGGCAGGCCGGCGTGGCGGTCGAAGGCGTCGGCCACCATCAGCACGCCCGCGGCTCCGTGGCACAGGGCCAGGACGTCGGCCGGGCGGTCACCGAAGAGGTGGAAGTCCTCGTCGTACCGTTCGGCGAGCGTGGTGAAGGCCTCGGCGGCCCAGCCGGCGGTCTGTCCGTCACCCGTCGCGTCCGCCGCGTCCCACAGCGCCCAGGACACGCCGGGGGTGCCGTAGCACCAGGCCTGGCGGGCGCGTGGTCCGGCGGGTGGCGGTCCGTCGAGGCCGGCGCCGTCCCAGCTGCGGATCGCGCGGGAGTCGTCGAAGGACTGCCGGACCAGCCATCGGGTGGCGCGGTGCAGGGCCCGGGTCAGGGTGGGACGCGGGCCGATGCGGCGGACCGCGGCGGTGAGCGCCGCGGTCACTCCGGCGGCGCCGTGCCCCATGCCGGTGTTGACCCGTCCGTCCAGCCAGTCCAGGTACGGGTGGCCGGCATAGCCCGCCGTGCGCAGCCGCGGCAGGTCGTCGGCGTCGCAGAGGGCGGTCAAGTGATCGGTGAAGGCGGCGAGTTCGGCCGGTGCCGGGCAGGTGTCCGCACACAGCGCGAGCAGGGTGCCGGAGGGTCCGACGATCAGGTCGTAGTCCGGGAACATGACCCGCTCGCGCCGTCGGCCGCGTTCCGTCTCGGTGCGCACCAGGTGGTCGCGGAGCCGGTCGGCGACCGGGCGCAGGCCCGGGTGCACTCGGGCGCCGTGGCGCAGGCCGACCAGGGTTCCGGCGAGGCCGCCGTCGTACAGGCCGGGGTGTCCGGGCCCGCGGCCGGCGGTGCGGGCCCATACCGCGACGGCGCGTGCCGCGGCCCGTTCGGCTTCCGGCGCGCCGGTCGCGTGCGCGAGCGCGGCAAGGACGGGAACGCCGGGGTCACTGGGGTGTTCGGCGGCCGTGGTGCCCTCGCGCGAACGGGCGGACCACCGGTCGAGGAGCCGGGCCGCGAGGGCGGTGACGGCCGTGCCGGTGGCTTCGGCGCGCTTGGCGGGGTCGGTGTGCTGCGGCACGGTGTCTCCTCGGGGGCGGACGGGCCGGCGCCCCGCCCGGGGGGGGATGGACAGGGCCGGGCGGGGCGCCGGTGGTGGTGCCTCAGGCCGCCGGGGGTGGTGACACGACGGCCTGAGGGGTTCTCTCAGTTCACCCGGCGGGTGGTCAGCAGATGACGCCGCTACAGATGACGACCGTGTCGCAGACGATGACGGTGCAGACACCGCTGCATCCCGAGCTGTTCGCCTCGGCGGCCGGCAGGGTGCTCTCGGTGATGCGCGCGTCCAGGTCGCCGATCAGGGCGTCGAGGTCGGTGAGTGCCATGGTGTCGGGCATGGTTGTCCTCCTTCAGATGCGGTGCTGGGTGGGGTCCGCCCCGCCGGCCCGCCCACTGGGGGCGAGCGCGCCGGGGACGTCGGGGGTGCCGCGCAGTGCGGCGGCGGCGAGGGCGGCGAGCTCCTCGGCGCCCTGGTCGTACGGGAGTCGGAGCTGGAGCTGGGCGGCGACGGCGGCGCCGCCGTGCAGCGGGTCGCGCAGCGACAGGCCGCCGGGCGCGGGGAGCATCTCCTCGAACAGCAGGTCCGCGCCGGGCTGTTGCGCGCAGATCCGCTCCAGCAGGGGTACGGCGGTCAGCGCCGCCAGGTCGACGGGCACCGGCTTCGCCTGGGGCAGGGCCCGTACGAACGCGTACCGGGGCAGCCCGGCGGAGCAGCGCAGCAGGGCGAGGGCGCGCACCTTCGCCAGGTCGCTGTCGCCGGGCCGCGTCAGCCGGGTCCGGGGCACGCGCCAGGCGGCGGGGCTGACGACCAGGCTTCCGCCGACGGTGAGCCGGGGCAGCCGCTCCGCGCCGGGGAACGCCTCGGCCAGGCCGTCCAGGCGGATCACGCGCGAGCCCGCGGGATGGCCGGCGGACAGCAGCAGTCTGGCCAGGACGTCGTACGGGGGCAGCGGGGTGCGGGTGGCGTGGTGGACCGGGAGGAGGCGGCACCCGTCGGCCTCGGCGACGACCGTCCGGCCCTCCCGGCGCAGGGTGATGCGGTCCAGCGGGAGATAGCGGGCCGTCAGCCCGGCCGGTCCCTGGTAGGGCGCGGGGTCCGGGTCGCCCGTCCACCACCGGGTGAGGACCGGCCGGCGCACGGCGTTGGCGGCGCGCTCGGCCAGCGGGGGCACCAGCAGCTCGACGAAGCGCGCCCCGGAGAGGCGTTCCACGGCCGCGAGGAAGGCCCGGTAGCCGTGCAGGTTGGCGTAGCCGCCGTACAGGGTCTGGAGCGCGCCGGCGAACCGGGCGTCCAGTACGCCCGCCGGCGAGGCGGTCTCCAGCACCGCGAGCGGTCCGGGGTCCGGCAGCGGGCGCAGCAGGCAGTCCAGCGGCCAGGCCGGCAGTGCGGTGGCCGCCGGCGGTGCCCCGAGCGCGTCCAGCAGGGCGTCGTCCAGGTCCACCTGTTCGGCGCCGGCCCGGGCGGACAGGTGGGCGAGCAGCCTGGCGTATCCGGAGCCGGAGGTCTCGGCGGGGTGCCAGCCGGTGTACCGGCGCGGGGTCTGCGGCGGGGGCGGCGGGCCGGGGCCGTCGGTCAGGTGGCGGGCGAGGATCTCGCCGAGCGGACACGGCCGGTCGCCGAGGTGGACCAGGTCCGCGGGCAGCCGTGCCGCGTCCGGCGCGGCGAGCCGGTCGGCTTCGCGCAGCCAGGCCACCCGCGCGGCGGTCCCGAGGCAGCGCTGCACCTCGCGGGCGGCTGCTCCGGGGACGGCGGCGGCGAGGGCGCGGTAGGAGTCGGTGAACCAGGCCGCGGGTGCGGGCGGCTGTTGTGCCTGCGGTGGCTCGGGCGCGGACACGGCCGGTTCGGCAGAGCGTTCCGGGACAGGGGCCGGTGCCGGTGCCGGGGTGGCTGCGGCAGGCTTGCCGGCGCTCGGCTCCGGCGGTGGGACGGCACGGGGCGTGTGGCGGGGGGCTGTGGCCGGGTCCGGGAGGGGGCGGGGCAGGATGCCCAGGGTGCGGGCCTGCTCGGCGCCGAGCCAGTCCGTGGCGCGGCGGCGCGGGGCCGCGCAGACCTGGAGGACGCCGAGTTCGAGCAGGTGGGCGAGGAAGCCGCGGAGCACCGCGGGGCCGGAGGCCGTCGCCCGGATCGCGGCCGTGCCCAGCAGGGCGGCCTCGATGTCGCCCAACGGCCTTGGCCCGTCCGCCAGCAGGGCCAGGACGCCCTCCAGGGGGCGGGTGCGGCGCAGGACGACCTCCCGCATCCGGCCGCGTTCGCGCGGGTCGATGACCCAGCAGCGCAGCACGCCGCTGCCGGTTCCGGTGCCGGCCGGCTCGAGGACGTGCAGCGGTGCCGGGGCGAGCAGGGTGGCCGGGTCGGCGGCCCGCAGGTCGAGGGCGGCGAGCCGGGCGCGGGTCAGATGGACGTTCTCCACGGCTTCGGCGGCCACCGCGCCGAGGGCGGTGCCGGGCGGCAGAAGGCGGGGCGCGCCGGGCGGTTCGGTGTCGTCCGGCGCGGTGACCGGCAGTTGGCCGACCTGGCCCGCCCAGCCGCGCGGGGTGGTCTTCGCCGCGGCCCGGCCGACGGCCCGCCACAGGTACGCCCCGCGTTTGCGCAGCCGTTTCCCGCTCCAGGACTCGCCCTCGGCCAGCCGCCGGGCCACGTCCGCGGCGGCCCCGGGGTCGGCCTGGTCGAGGAAGGCGCGCATCACCGGGGACGAGCAGACCAGGAACCAGCCCAGTGCCGCCACGCGCGTGCGTTCGGCCGCGACCGTGCGTTCCAGCTCGCGCAGGCCGGCGGCCGCGGTCTCCGCCGCGCGGGACAGCCGTACGGCCTCCCCGGCGAGGTCCCGGGCGGCGGGCAGCCGGTGCAGCAGCCGGCAGTCGGCCGGGCCCGGCGCGGCGCCGGAGTGCAGCCGGCGCCGCAGGGCCAGCACGGCGCGGCGGTCGGCGGGTGCCAGCCCGGGGTGCGGTACGACGGTGCGGCCCAGCCGGTCGGCCAGGGCGCGGGCGTCGGCGGCCCGCTGTTCCTCGCGCCGGGCGTGCTCGGCGGCCTGCGCGAACAGCTCCGGGTTGCCCGCGGCGGCCCATGCGTCCAGGGGCATGCCGGCCACGCGCAGCAGTGCGGTGCCGCCCAGTACCGGGTCGGTGTGCACGTCAGCACCTCCCGTCGTCGGCGAGGGCGTGGGTGAGCAGGCTCTGCCGGGCCAGGGACAGCCGCCCCCGGTTCCAGTGGAAGACGACGTGGTGCGCGGCGGCGCGGCGCGGGCCGATCAGCGCGTCACCGGACTCGAAGTAGCCGGTGCGCCACCGTTCGGCGGCCCGGCGCACGGCGGCCGCGTGCGCTTCGAGCGCGGCCCGCCGCTCGGGCGGCGCGGCGGCGAGCAGGCCCCGGGGCCCGGCCTGCCAGGCGGCGCGGATGCCGGCGGCGGCCCGGCGGGTGTCGGCGTCCTGGTGGGGGCCGAGTCTGCGCCCGGTGTCGTCACGCACCGCCTCCCAGACCCCGCGGTGCTCCCAGCCGACGATGCCCAGTCCGGCCAGGAGTTCGCCGAGGAGCAGCAGGGAGAGCCGCCAGTCCGCGAGGGGCTGCGGGTGGCCGTCGGCGTCGCCCGTGGCGGTGTGGTGGTCGAGCCAGGCGAAGGAGTCGGCCGTGAACAGCTCGTGCACATGGCGCATCGACGCCGGGCCGCCGAAGAGATAGGTCTCCGGCTCGTACCGGACGCGCAGCGGGGGGCGCAGCTGCCCGTCCAGGTCCTGGAAGCGGCGGGTCAGTTCCTTGTGCAGTTCCTCGTCGTCGGGGCCGGCCGCCTCGAAGCGGAGCCGTAGTCCCGGGGGTTTGTGCATGAAGAAGAAGGAGCGGGCGGTGCCGCGGGCGATCAGCTCGTGGGCCGTGTCGGCGATGGCGCGGTAGGTGCGGTGCCAGGCGGCCGGGCCGGGGGTGAGGTTGAGCTGTGTCCAGCCGGTCTCGGGCAGGTCGTGGCGCAGCGCGGTCAGACCGGCGGTCAGAAAGGTGTGGCGGGCTGCCTGGTAGGCGGGGTCCGAGGCGTCGACCGGCACCGTGCCCAGGGGGAGGTCGCGGGCGTCCCGGAGACAGTCGGCCAATAAGCGTTCGACCTCCAGCATTTTCTGCCTCCTCACGAAGTCCGCTGTTTCTCCTCACCATCGGAATTCCGCACTTACTCCCACCCGAAAAACGGAAGAGAAATCTTCATATTTTGAACAGGGTTACGCCCGGTGCATCCGTGCCGTGCCGTGCGCTCGTGGCGCACCCCGTCTTACGGAGTCATGACGTGCGAGCCGGGTCCACCGGCCGGGCCGCCGTGCCCGTCTAGCGTGGCCGTATGCGTGTACTGGTCACCGGCGGTGCCGGGTTCATCGGGTCCCATGTCGTCGAGGCGCTGCGGGACGGCGGGCACGATCCGGTCGTGTACGACAGCGCCGCGGATCCGTCGGCCGATGTCCGCAACCCGGTCTCCGTCGCCCGGGCGCTGGCCGGGGTGGACGCGGTCTGCCACCAGGCGGCGATGGTCGGGCTCGGCAACGGGGTCGCCGACGCGGCCGAGTACGTCTCGCGCAACGACCTGGGGACGGCCGTGCTGGTCGCCGCCATGGCGGAGGCCGGGGTACGGCGTCTGGTGCTGGCCGGTTCGATGGTCGTCTACGGGGAGGGGCGGTACACCTGCCCCCGGCACGGGGTCGTACGGCCCGGCCCGCGCGAGGCCGCCGACCTGGCCGCGGGGCGGTTCGAGCCCGGGTGCCCGAGCTGCGGCGCGGGCCTCTCCCCCGGCCTGGTCGGGGAGGACACCCCGGCCGATCCGCGGAACGTGTACGCGGCGACCAAGCTCGCCCAGGAGCACCTGGCCGCCACCTGGGCCCGCTGCACGGGCGGTTCGGCGGTGTCGCTGCGCTACCACAACGTGTACGGGCCGCGGATGCCGCGGGACACCCCGTACGCGGGGGTGGCCTCGTTCTTCCGCTCGGCGCTCGCCCGGGGGGAGGCGCCGCGGGTGTTCGAGGACGGGCGGCAGCGGCGCGACTTCGTGCATGTGCGGGACGTGGCCGCGGCCAATGTGGCGGCCCTGGAGGCGCAGGCAGCGCCGGGTGCCCTCGCCGTGTACAACACCGGCAGCGGTGAGCCGCACACCGTCGGCGAGATGGCCCGGGCGCTGGCCGTCGCGTACGGCGGTCCGCGGCCGGTGGTGACCGGTGAGTACCGGCTCGGGGACGTCCGGCACATCACCGCGGACTCCTCCCGGCTGCGCACCGAACTGGGCTGGCGGCCACAGGTCGGATTCGCCGAGGGCATGCGGGAGTTCGCGCGGGCCGCGCTGCGGGAGGGGTAGGGCCCTTCCTTCGCCGCCTGCAAGATCCAAAAGAGAGGACCTGGCGGCGTGGACGCTCAGGGCGCGGCCGGCAGGGTCACCTCGAAGCGGCAGCCGCCGGGGATGTTGCGGACGCTGGCCCGTCCCTGGTGGGCCTCGACGATGCCGCGCACGATGGCCAGGCCCAGCCCCGCGCCGGCCGGCGGGGTGCGGGCGTCGGTGCCGCGCCAGCCGGTGTCGAAGACGCGGGGCAGGTCCTCCTCGGGGATGCCGCCGCAGCCGTCGGTGACGGACAGCACCACGCCCTCGCCGGTGCGCTCGGCGGCGACCGCGACGGTGCCGTCGGGCGGGGTGCGGCGGATGGCGTTGACCAGCAGGTTGCCGAGGACGCGGCTCATCTCCTTGCCGTCCACCTCCACCGGCACCTGGGCGACACGGTCGCCCACCAGCCGTACCCCGTGCTCCCGGGCCAGCGGGTCGGCGCCCGCCAGCGCGTCGCCGACCAGGTCGTACAGGGAGATCCGGGTGGGGCTGAGCGGGAGGGTGCCGGCGTGGATGCGGGAGAGTTCGAAGAGATCGCCGACCATGTCGTTGAGCCGCTCCACCTCGGTGCGCATCTGCCTGAGGTAGCGGTCGGGGTCGGCGGCCACCCCGTCCTCCAGCGCCTCCGACATGGCGCGCAGCCCGGCGAGCGGGGTGCGCAGGTCGTGGGAGATCCAGGCGACCAGCTCGCGCCGGGAGGTCTCCAGGGCCCGTTCCCGCTCCCGGGACTCGGCGAGCCGGGCGCTGGTGGCGGCCAACTGGCGGCTGAGCGCCTCGAGTTCGGCGGTGGCCGGGCCGTCGGGCGCGGCGAAGGCCCCGCCGTCGCCGAACGAGCGGGCGGCATCGGCGAGTTCGCGGCTGCGGGCCACCACCCAGCGGCCCAGCAGCAGCGCGGTGGCCAGGGAGACCACGGCCGCCATGGCGACGACGGTGGTGACGACGGTCAGGTCGTGCGGGGAGAGGAACATCGCCCACGCGACGGCGAGCGTGCCGGCGAGCATCGCGACGATGCCGACCGCCGCGACGACGGTGACGGAGGCGGTGAGCGAGCGGCGCCGGATCAGCCGCAGCACGGCCGCCCCGGTCAGTCCCGCGGCGGCGGCGCCGGCGAAGGCGTACAGGGCGATGAGGAGTGTGTCCCGCATGGTCAGGCCTCCGCCGCCGGGCCGGGCTCGAAGCGGTAGCCCACGCCCCAGACGGTCTGGATGAGCCGGGGCCGGGCCGGGTCGTCCTCGATCTTGCCGCGCAGCCTGCGGACATGCACCGTGACGGTGGACAGGTCGCCGAAGTCCCAGCCCCAGACCTCGCGCATCAGGTCCTCCCGGCTGTAGGCCTGCCCCGGGTGCCGCAGGAAGAAGGCGAGTAGGTCGAACTCGCGGAGGGTGAGGGCGAGTTCGGTGCCGTTCTTGGTGGCCCTGCGGGCGCCGGGGTCGACCGAGAGTCCGGCCGCCGCGAGCGTCCGGCCGGCGGGCGCGGGGCGGCTGCGGCGCAGCACGGACTCCACGCGCAGGACGAGTTCGCGGGGGCTGAAGGGCTTGGTGACGTAGTCGTCGGCGCCGACCTCCAGGCCCAGGATGCGGTCGTCCTCGTCGCCCCGGGCGGTGAGCATGATGACCGGCACGGGTCCGCGGTCGCGCATCCGTCGGCACACCTCCAGGCCGTCCATGCCGGGCAGCATCAGGTCCAGCACCACGAGGTCGGGCCGGTGTGCGGCGGCGCGGGTCAGGGCCGTCGGGCCGTCGTCGGCGCGGTCGACGGCGTACCCGGCGCGGTGCAGGTATCCGGTGACGATCTCGGAGACGGTCGGGTCGTCGTCGACGACCAGGATCCGGGCCGCGCCGTCGGCGGTGTCGGCCCCGTCGGGGGCGTACGGCTGTTGCATGTCTCCAGCCTCGCACCGGGCGTGCCGGGGTGCGGGGGCGGTGGGGGCGGCGTCCGCGTTTCGTAAGGTGCTCGCGTCCGGTATGTCCGGTTCCCGTTCGTAGGGTGACACCGTGACGACGACTTCTTCCGACGTCGACGTGGTGCTGCCCTGCCTGGACGAGGCGGAGGCCCTGCCCTGGGTGCTCGCCCGGATCCCGGCCGGCTGGCGCGCCATCGTCGTCGACAACGGTTCCACCGACGGTTCGGCCGGCATCGCCCGGGCGCTCGGCGCGACGGTGGTGCACGAGCCCCGGCGCGGCTTCGGCGCCGCGTGCCATGCCGGCCTCACCGCGGCCACCGGCGACTTCGTGTGCTTCTGCGACTGTGACGCCTCGCTCGACCCGGCGCTGCTGGAGCCCTTCGTGCGGGAGGTGCGGGAGGGCGGGGCCGACCTGGTGCTCGGCAGGCGGCGGCCGAGCGGCCGGGGCGCCTGGCCGGCGCACGCCCGGGCCGGCAATCTGGCGCTGGCCCGGATGCTGCGCCACCGCACGGGGCTGCGGCTGCACGACCTCGGGCCGCTGCGCGCCGCCCGCCGCGAGCCGCTGCTCGCCCTCGGCCTGACGGACCGGCGCAGCGGCTACCCGCTGCAAATGGTCGTGCGCGCGGCCGACGCCGGCTGGCGGGTCACCGAACACGACGTGCCCTATCTGCCGCGCACCGGCGCCTCCAAGGTGACGGGGACCTGGCGCGGCACCTGGCAGGCGGTGCGGGACATGCGCCGGGTGCTGGCCGAGACCCCGGCCGACGGGAGGGCCGTACGGTGACCACGCTGCTCGTCATCGCCAAGGAGCCGCGCCCCGGACGGGTCAAGACCCGGCTCACCCCGCCGTTCAGCCCCGAGGAGGCGGCACAGCTCGCCCGGGCGGCGCTCCTGGACACCCTGCACGCCGTGGCCTCGGCACCCGCGACCCGGCGGGTGCTGGTCCTGGACGGCACCCCGGGGCCGTGGCTGCCGCCGGGCTTCGAGGTGCTGCCGCAGTGCCCGGGCGGGCTGGACGCGCGGCTGGCGGACGCCTTCGCCCACTGCACCGGCCCGGCGCTGCTGATCGGGATGGACACCCCGCAGGTCACGCCGGAGCTGCTCAGCGTGGACTTCGCCGGCTGCGACGCGTATTTCGGTCCGGCGGAGGACGGCGGCTTCTGGGCGCTGGGCCTGGCCGTACCGGACCCGGCGCTGCTGCGGGGGGTGCCCATGTCCTCGCCGGTGACCGGGGCCGTACAGCGGGAGCGGCTGGTCGGGGCCGGGCTGCGGGTGCGGGATCTGCCCCGGCTGCGGGACGTCGACACCGCCGCCGACGCGCGTGCGGTCGCCGCGCTCGCCCCGCACGGCCGGTTCGCCGCGCGGCTGGCCCGCTGCACCCCGGTCACGCCGCGATGAGCGCCCCTGCCGCCTGGGCGGCCGCCGATCCGTACGCCGCCGCGCTGCGCACCGGCCGGGGGCCGTTGTTCCTGCGCCGCGCCGACGGCTGGCTGCTGCCGCTGGAGGTGGAGCGCTGGTGCGCCCGGGCGGATGCGGTGGACCTGGGGGTGCTGGACCGCTGCGAGGGCGCGGTCCTCGACGTCGGCTGCGGTCCGGGCCGGCTGGTGGCGGAACTCGCCGCCCGGGGCCGTACCGTGCTCGGCATCGACGTCAGCGACGCCGCCGTGGAGCACACCGTGCGGCTCGGCGGGCCGGCACTGTGCCGGTCGGTCTTCGAGCCGCTGCCCGGCACGGGCCGCTGGGACACCGTGCTGCTCATGGACGGCAACATCGGTATCGGCGGCAGCCCGGCCGCCCTCCTCGAGCGGGTGGCCGGGCTGCTGCGGCCGGGCGGGCTGCTGATCGCCGAGACGGTGCCGGTGGACGTCGACGAGCGCACCCAGGTGCAGGTGGTCGACGCCGTCGGCGGCGCGCGAGGCACCGGTACGCCCTTTCCCTGGGCCCGCGTCGGCACCCCGGCCCTGCTGCGGTACGCGCGCAGGGCCGGCTGGCGGCCGGTGGCTCAGTGGGACGCCGGCGGCCGCTGCTTCGCCGCCCTGCGCACCCGCAGGACGAGCAGCAGCGCCGAACCGGCGAAGAGTACGGCGGTGATCAGCAGCCAGCGCGCCAGGAAGCCGTCCGGGGAGAGTCCGGTGGCCAGCCGGTAGCGGCGGTCCACCATCCCCGCGATCAGCGGGAACCAGACGAGGAGCAGCAGGCCGGACAGCGCGGCCGGCACCCGCACATAGGGGGTCCAGTCGCGCCGTCCGGCCGCTTCGAGCGCGCCCACGGCCGTCCGGTCCGCCAGCGCGTACAGCGGCAGCAGCACCAGATCGTGCAGCAGGGCCGCGCCCACGATCCACAGCGCGACGCCGAACCAGTCACCGGACAGCAGCCGTACCCCCGCATATCCGGCCAGCGCGAACGAGCAGAGGAGCAGCAGCAGTTGGAAGGGGCTGCCGAGCGGGAGGCGACGCGGCATCACAGGTCTCCGAAGGTCAGTCGGGCCACCCACTTGGTGTTGAGCACACCGGGTGCGGCGGGGACGATGATCCGCGCCGGGTAGCCGTGGTCGGGGGACAGATCCTCGCCGTTGACCTGAAGGGCGAGCAGGGAGCGTCCGTCGGCCACCTGGTTGGCGCGCAGCGCCGCCCGGCGGAAGGCGCCGTGCCGTTGCAGGGACGTGACGAGCACGTCCGGCGCCGCGTCCTGGTAGCCGACGAGCGCCGCGAGGTCCCGCAGCCGCACCCCGCGCCACCACTGGTCGGCGGTGGACCAGCCCTCCACGCAGGCGATGGGCAACGAGGAGCTGTGTTGGGGCATTCGGAGCAGGTCGGCGCGGCTGAGCCGGACGGTGCCGGTGCGGCCGGTGACCACGAGCCGCCAGGCGTCCTGGTGGGTGTCGGCCGGGGTGATCCCGGCGTACGCGGCCGTCTTGTTGATCTGGAAGCCGTTCGGGCCGCCGCCGGGGTCGGCCGTGCCGTGCGGCGCGAGCAGGGCCGTACGGCGGAAGGGGCCGCCCAGGCTCTGCCCGACCGTGGTCAGGAACAGCAGCAGCGAGCCGCCGCCGACCAGGCCCAGGGCGCCGCGCCGGGAGACGGTGGGCGGGGCGGGACGCGGGGAGGCGAGGTCGGTCTCCGGGGGCGGCCAGGAGGCCGGCTCGGTCTCCCCTGGCGACGCAGAAGCCGGGGCGGTCTCCCCGGGCTGCGGGGAGACCGGGGCGGCGTCCTCGGGCTCGGGCGACCGCCGCCGTACGGCTCGCACGGCGGCCGGTGCCTTCAGCACGACGTGGGCCACGAACGCGGCGAAGAAGACCCAGGCGCCGTAGAAGTGCAGCGGATAGAAGGAGCCCGGGAAGACGTAGTCCAGCTGGACGTTGAGCACCCCGGTGGTGAACTCGAACAGCCCGCCGCCGACCAGCAGCACCAGCGAGAGCCGCTCCAGGGCGTGGGTGACCGAGCGGGCCGGCGGCAGGGCGAACAGCCTCGGCACGACCGACCACAGCTTGGCCAGCAGCACGGGGACCAGGGTGATGCCGAGCGTGACATGGAGGCCCTGGGTGAAGCGGTACAGCCACACCGGGCCGGTCGGCCAGGGGAAGAGGTAGAAGCCGAGGAGCCCCTTGTCCGGGGTGGTGTCGTTGACCGGGGACAGGCCCGGGTTGTAGGCGGCGTAGGACACCAGGCCGGTCAGGAACAGCACCGTGATGCCGGCCAGCAGGACGAGGCCGAGCACGGAGGTGAACCAGGTGCCGCGCAGCGGACTGCGCCAGAAACCGGGAGAGGTGGGAAGCCGGGGATGGTCGCGCATAGGCCGACCGTAGGCCGGGGGACCCCGCTTCCGGCGGCTGCGACCGATGACGAAACGCTGACGTCCGGCCCGGCCGGGCGCCCCGGGCCGCCCGCTCGGCCTAGCGTGCCGCTGTGACTCGCTCCCTGCGCCGCGACCTGTACGCCGCCGCTGCCGCCGTCGCGCTGGTGACGGCCGCCGTGCTGGCCGGCCGCCGCATCCAGTTCACCCGGCACACCCTGTTCGTGCACTGGCCGCCGCTGTTCGCCGACTGGGACCCGCATGCCGGCCCCGGCACCCCCGCGGCGCTCGCCGTGGCCGCGGCCGTCGTCGTGTACGGCCCCGCCCTCGCCGACCGGCTGCCCTGGCGGACGCTGCTCGCCGCCGCCTGGGCGAGCGCCACCGCCTGGATCCTGTCCCTGGCACTGGTCGACGGCTGGCAGCGGGGCGTGGCCGGCCGGCTGACCACCCGTGAGGAGTACCTGCGGGTCATCGGCCGCTTCCACGACATCCCGGCCGCCCTGCGGGACTTCACCCGGCACATCGTCAGCGGCAGCCCCGCCCCCTGGCCCGCCCATGTCGCCGGCCATCCCCCGGCCGCCACGCTCACCTTCGTCCTGCTGGACCGGGCCGGGCTGCACGGCGGCGGCTGGGCCGGCACCTGGTGTGTGCTGGCCGGCGCGACGGGCTGTGTGGCGGTGCTGGTCGCGCTGCGCGCGCTGACCGGCGAGAGCCTCGCCCGGCGGGCCGCGCCCTTCCTGGTGCTGGCGCCGGCCGCGGTGTGGCAGGGCGTCTCGGCCGACGGGTACTTCGCGGCCGTCGCCGCCTGGGCCGTGGCACTGCTCGCGCTCGCACTGACCCGGGGGTCGCTCGGGGCGGCGGTGGGGTCGGGGCTGCTGTTCGGGCTGACCTGCTATCTCTCGTACGGCCTGACGCTGTTCGCGCTGCTCGGCGCGGCGGTGCTGGTACTGGCCCGGCACGGGCTGCGCCGCCGTCGGGTGCTGCTGCCGGCGCTGCTCGC
Source organism: Streptomyces sp. NPDC031418 (assembly GCF_055581605.1). Taxonomy (NCBI): domain Bacteria; kingdom Bacillati; phylum Actinomycetota; class Actinomycetes; order Kitasatosporales; family Streptomycetaceae; genus Streptomyces; species Streptomyces sp. NPDC031418. The sequence goes on along the minus strand of NZ_JBVIJC010000006.1, from coordinate 323,364 downwards.
CGGACTGGCGGTGTTCCCGCTGGTGTTCACGCTCGCGGGCTTCGCCTGGTGGGACGGCTACCACCTGCTGATCACCCGCTACTACCAGGGCGTCGGCGGCACGCGCCCGTACGGCTACTGGGTGTGGGCCAACCTCGCCTGCACGGCGATCCTCACCGGCCCGGCCACGGCGGCGGGGCTACGGCGCACCGGTGCCGTCCTGCTCCGGCGCGAGGGCACCGGGGCCGGCCCGGACGGGGCGCAGACCCGCCTCGCGCTCCTGGTCTGCGCCGGTCTGCTCGCCCTGCTGATCGCCGACCTGTCGGGCATGAGCAAGGCGGAGACGGAACGGATCTGGCTGCCCTTCGCACTGTGGCTGCTCCCGGCGTGCGCGCTCCTGACCCACCGGCGCGGCTGGCTCACCGCCCAGGCCGTGCTCGCGCTGCTGATCAACCATCTGCTGCTGACGGGCTGGTGAGGCCAGGCCGACCCCGGCCTCTTTACCTATGTTGACATAGGTATATCGGCGTACTTATGGTCGGCGCATGTCCCAGCCCAGCGCGTCCGCCCAGGACCTCGCCGCCATGGCGTCGAGCCTGGTGGCGTGCCTGCCCGCGCTGGCCCGGGCCATCGAGCGCCAGGTCGACCTGGACCATCCGCACCCCAAGCCCTCGGAGGCGCAGCTCGCGCTGCTACGGCACGTGGAGACCCACGAAGGGGTCACCGTGCGCGTCGCGGCCGAGGCCCTGCTGATGAAGCCGAACAACGTCAGCGCCCTGGTCACGCAGCTGACCGAGCAGGGGCTGCTGGAGCGGCGGCCGGACCCCGCCGACAAGCGCGTCGCCCATCTGCACCTCACGCCGCTGGCCCGGCACCGCATCGCCGAGGTCAAGGACCTCATGGGCGCCCATGTCGTACGAGCGCTGCACGCTCTGACCGACGGCGAACAGGACGCCCTCGGCTCCGCCCTGGGCGCACTCGCCTCGCTCGAGCGGAATCTGCACAGCCGCGCCGTCTGAGCCGGCACACGGGGCCCCGCCGGGGCGTCGTGCGCTCGTCCGCGCGCTGCCTCCCCACGGCGCCGTTTCCCGCGCCCCGGCCCGGCCGCTCCTCGGCCGGCCGCCTCGGCGTTGCCCGGCCATTCCTCGGCCGGCCGCCTCTCCACGCCTCGGCGTTCCCCGGGCGGGCCCCGCCCGTCCGTCGTTCTCGCCCGACCCACGAAAGACAGACATGCACTCCGTCACCTCCTCCGCCTCGCCGACCCCCGCGGCGACCGCGAACCAGCCCCGCGGTCGGCGGGCCAACCCCTGGCTGACCCTCGTCGCCGTCGCCTTCGGCCTGTTCATGGTCGGCCTCGACGGCTCGGTCGTCTCGATCGCGAACCCCGAGATCGGCCGGGACCTGCACGCGTCCACCGCCGATCTGCAATGGGTGACCAACGCCTATCTGCTGGCCCTCGCCGCCGCCCTGATCCTCGGCGGCAAGCTCGGCGACCGGTTCGGGCGCCGCACCTTGTACCTGACCGGCGTCGCCGGGTTCACCGTGGCGTCCGTGGCCATCGGGCTGTCCGGATCCATCACGGGCGTCATCGTCTTCCGCGCCGTCCAGGGCTTCTTCGGCGCCCTGCTGATGCCGAACACCCTCGGCATGCTGCGGGCGGTGTTCCCGCCGAAGAAGTTCGGCATGGCGGTCGGCATCTGGGCCATGGTCTCCTCCGTCTCCACCGCCCTCGGCCCCATCGTCGGCGGTCTGCTCGTGCAGCACGTCGACTGGGAGTCCGTCTTCTTCGTCAACGCCCCCATCGGCGTCGTCGCGCTCGTCTTCAGCGGCGCCGTGCTGCCGCAGAGCAGGAACACCGCAGCCGCACACGAGAAGTTCGACATCACCGGCGTCGTGCTGCTGGCCCTCGGGCTGCTCGCTCTCGTGTTCGGCGTCGTCAAGGGCGAGGCGTGGGGCTGGACCTCGGGCGGCACCCTGGGCGCCGTCGCGGCCGGCCTGGTGATCCTGGCGGTCTTCGCCGTCCACGAGACCCGTGTCGCGGCACCGCTGCTGCCGATGCGTCTGTTCCGCAGCCCGGCGCTGGCCATCGGCACGCTCATCACCGCGCTGAACTTCTTCGTCCTGCTCGGCGTGATCTTCTTCGTCATGCTGTATCTCCAGAACGTACGCGGCTTCTCCCCCGTCGAGGCCGGGGTGCGCACCCTGCCGCTGAGCCTGGCCTCGGTGGTGGCCTCCCCGCTCGGCGCGGCGCTGACCGACCGGTTCGGGCCCCGGCTCACCATGCCCCTCGGCATGGCCCTCCAGGCCGCCGCCTGCTTCACCATGCTCGGCTGGAGCGCGCACTCCTCCTACACCACGCTGTGGCCGCCGTTCGTCGCGCTCGGCCTCGGTGTGGGCATGGTGATGTCGTCCTCCTCCGACGCGATCGTCGGCAACGCCCCCGTCCGGGACGCCGGTGTGGCGGGCGGTCTCCAGGCGACGGCCCTTCAGATCGGCGGCGCGCTCGGCACTTCCGTGCTGGTCTCGCTCATCGGCAGCCGGGTGGGCTCCACCCTCGCCGGCGAACTGGTCTCCGCCGGTGTCCCCGCCGGTGCGACCCAGGGCCTGACCGGGGCGCGGGACGCCGTCGCCATGGGGGTCGCCCCGGTCTCCGGCGAGCTGCCGGACCGGCTCGGGGCGGCCGTCGCCGAGGGCAGCCACCAGGCGTTCATGAACGGCGTGCACACCTCCGTGCTGGCCGCCGGTGTGCTGTGCGTCGCCGGTGCCCTGCTCGCGGTGACCGGCGTGCGGCGCGCCCCCGAGCCGGCCGGCCACTGAGCGCGGCGGCTCGGCCCCCTCCCCCGCACTCCTGTTTGCCCCGTGTTTCGCCGCGGGGTCTGGACAGGCTTCTACCCGTCAGTAAGGTTGCTCCGGCATGGCCGCCCGAGCAGTCGGCCCGGCGGTCAAGTGGCGCCAGGATGAGGGGGATTCATGAGCGGGACGAGCCGGCGCGGCTTCGTGCTGGGGGCGGCCGCGGCCGCCGGTGCCGCGCTGTGGCCGGTGCTGACACCGGGGCGCGCGCTGGCCCGGGAGCGCGCCCTGGCGGCCACCGCCGCCCGTGCGGTGAGCGTCGCCGGGACCACGCTGGAACAGGTCGCGACGCCGGTCGGCGACGGGGCGTACCGGCGCCTCGCGGCGGGGCCCGGCTGGCCGCTGGTGGTGCGCGGCGAGCTGGCCGGCGCCGGGTCGGGCCGGGACGACCGGCGCACCGGCCTGGCCTCCTTCGTGCAGTTCACCGACCTGCATCTGACGGACACCGAGTCACCGGTGCGGTTCGAGTATCTGGCGCGGTTCAACGACAGCGCGCACCGCCCGCAGGAGACGCTGACCGTGCGCGGCGCGTCCTCGCTCGTGGAGCGGGTCAACCAGGTCCGCCGGGGGCCGTACACCGGGCTGCCGTTCGGTCTGGTCATGGCGACCGGGGACAACACCGACAACCACGAGCGGCTCGAACTCGACTGGTACCTCACGGTCATGAGCGGCGGCCGGATCGTCCCGAACAGCGGCGACACCGCGCGCTACGAGGGCGTGCAGAACTCCGGCAGCGGACAGTACTGGAACCCCGAGTCCGCGTTCCAGGACGCGTACAAGGCCCGGGGACTGCCCCGGATCCCCGGCTTCCTCGACGGCGCGATCCGGCCGTTCGACGCGCCCGGTCTCGGTGTCCCCTGGTACACGACGGTCGGCAACCACGACGACAGCATCGAGGGCAGCCTGCCGGACCTCGGTCTGCTGAACGACCTCTACACCGGTTCCCGCAAGCTGGAGGGGTGCGACGACGCCACCGCGGCCCGGCTCGCGGACGCGATGCTGCACGACCCGGCCGAGGCCGTGCTGCTGCTGGGCAAGCTGCTGGCCGGCGGCGGCGCGGTCCGCACGGTCACCCCGGACGAGCGGCGCCACCCCTTCACCCCGGCGGAGTTCGCGCGGGCCCATCTGAACCCGGCGTACACCGGTGCCGGTCCGGTGGGCCACGGCTTCACCCGGGACTCGGCCGACAGCGGACGCCTCTACTACACCTTCGACCTCGCCGACGGCATCCTCGGGATCAGCCTCGACACGACCAACCGGGCCGGTTTCGCGGACGGTTCACTCGGCACCGCACAGCTGAACTGGCTGGAGTCGGTCCTGAAGGCGCACAGCGGCCACTGGTACGACGCCGACGGCCGGGTGGTGCCCGGGGGCACCGACAGCCGCCTCGTGGTGGTCTTCAGCCATCACACCAGCACGACGATGGGCAACCTGCTGCCGGACCCGTACCGCCCGTTCGAGGCCCGGCACGGCGGCGACCAGCTGGTCGCGCTGCTCCAGCGCTTCCCGAACGTCGTGGCCTGGGTGAACGGCCACACGCACACCAACCGGATCGTCCCGCACGGCCACAGCGTCCCGGAGCGCGCCTTCTGGGAGATCAACACGGCCTCGCACGTGGACTATCCGCACCACGCCCGGATCATCGAGATCGCCGACAACCGGGACGGCACACTGTCCCTCTTCACCACGCTCATCGAGTCGGCGGCCCCGTACCGCACGGACTTCTCCGACACCTCCGACCCGGGCCTGGCCGCCCTCTACCGGGAGCTGGCCTGCAACGACCCCTACGCCACCCCCGCCACCCGCATCGGCACGGCCGCCGACCACAACACCGAACTGCTGCTGACCAGGCCGGCGTCCTAGGTCAGCGCGAAGTAGCGCAGCCACACATAGGCCAGGGAGACCGTCACCGTCGCGGCGGTGACGATCAGGCCGTGCCGGGTGAACTGCCAGAAGGAGATGGGCCGGCGGTTGCGTTCGGCGATGCCGAGCACGACCACGTTGGCCGAGGCGCCGATCGCGGTGGCGTTGCCGCCCAGGTCGGCGCCGAGGGTGAGGGCCCACCACAGGACGTGGTGGCCGCTGCCGCCCATGTCGTGGACCAGCCCGGAGGTGATCGGCGCCATGGTGGCGACGTACGGGATGTTGTCCACGACGCCGGACAGCACCGCCGAGCCGCCGAGCAGGGTCAGCGCGCCGCCCTGTCGGCTGCCGCCGATCAGGTCCGCCAGCCCGTGGGAGACCTCGTCGATCACCCCGGTGCCGATCAGCCCGCCGATCATGACGAACAGGCCCGCGAAGAAGGCCAGCGTGGGCCACTCCACCTCGGCGAGGACGTCGTTGGTGTCGACCGCGGAGACGGCGACGAGCAGACCGGCGCCGAGCAGGGCGACGACGCTGGGCTCGTAGTGCAGCACCGGGTGGAGCACGAAGCCGGCCACGACCAGGGCGAGGACGGCCAGCCCCTGGACCAGCAGTCGGGGGTCCCGGATGGCCTCGCGCTCCTCCAGTTCCATGATCTCGGCGGCGCGTTCGGCGTCGTAGCCGAGCGCGCCGCGGAACATGATCCGGCACAGCAGGAGCAGCACGAGCACCAGCAGGACGGCGAGCGGGGCCAGGTGGACGACGAAGTCGTTGAAGGTCAGCCCGGCCCGGCTGCCGATGATGATGTTGGGCGGGTCGCCGACCAGGGTCGCGGTTCCGCCGATGTTGGCGGCCATGACCTCGGCGATGAGGAACGGCGCCGGGGACAGCGCGAGGCGTTCGCACACCAGCAGGGTGACCGGCGCGATCAGCAGCACGGTGGTGACGTTGTCCAGCAGGGCCGAGGCGAGCGCGGTGAGGACGACGAGCATCGCGAGGACCCGGAAGGGCCGGGCGTGGGACCGCTTGACCGCCCAGATCGCCAGGTACTCGAACATGCCGGTCTTCTTGAGCACGCCGACGATCGTCATCATGCCGAGCAGCAGGAAGATCACGTTCCAGTCGATGCCCGACTCCTGGGAGTAGAACGCCGAGACGTCGTCGGTGGCGCCGATCGCGAGCATCAGACCCGCGCCGCCCAGGGCCACGGCGACACGGTGGATCTTCTCGCTGATGATGAGAACGTACGCGCCGACGAAGACGGCGATCGCGGCCCAGCCGTGCCAGTCGCTCACAGTGCTCCGGTTGCTGCTCGTGCCTGAGGGGAGCAAGGGGTGGAACAGACATCTGTCCCCTGCTCGCCGACCAGACTTCCCGGCACACCGGAGCGAACCTTACCGGTCCTTGATGCGTCTTTGACAAGCCCCTGACGCGCCGTCCGTTCAGGAGGCGGCGAGCAGCAGCCGCTCCAGAAGCTGGGACGCGGTGATCACGCCGAGCAGCCGGCGTCCGGCCCCGTCCCCGTCCACGACCGCCACCAGCGGGCTGCGCACCCGCGCCATCAGCGCGGCGACCTCCAGCGCGGTCGCGTCGGGCTCGGCCACCGGCGGCGCGGGCACGCTCCGGGACAGGCAGTCGCGGACCGTACGGCCCTCCAGCGCCCGGCACAGCCGGTCGGCGTGGCGTTCGTCCACCACGGCGGCCAGCGTGGGGTCGTCGAGCACATACGCCGGCACCAGAGTCTTGATCATCTGCGAGGCCGGGAGGACCGCCTGCGGCGCGCCCTGCTCGTCCAGGACCAACAGGGCCGGCAGCCGGTGCTCGGCCATCAGCCGTGCCGCGGCGGTCGCGTCGGTGTCGACGCCCACGGTCTCGTACTCCACTGCCAGGTCTCGTGCCCGCACGTCGGCTCCCGTTCCGCTGTGTGTCCCGCGGCCATTGTGCGGCAGCACGGCCGGGCCGCCGGCGTCCCGGGTGCGCCTACAGGCGGATGACGAGCAGCGCCGTGTCGTCCGTGGCGCCGGCGGCCGGGAGCAGGTCGAGCAGGAGTGCCGCGGCCAGCTCCTCGGGTCCGAGCGCGCGGTGGGCGGCGAGGGAGCGGGCGAGCCGGGCGAAGCCGGCCTCCAGGTCCTCCCCGCGGCGTTCGACCAGCCCGTCCGTGTACAGCACCAGGGTGTCTCCCCCGGCGAAGGCCAGCTCGGCCTGCGGACGGCGGACGTGGTCGGGGTGGGCGCCGAGCGGCGGGTCGGTGGCCTCGTCCAGGAACACCACGGTGCCGTCCGCGCACAGCAGTGCGGGCGGGGGGTGACCGGCGCTGCTGTAGGTGAGGGTGCGGCCGTCCCAGTCGATGTGCACGGACACCACGGTGGTGGACTCGGCGCCCTCGACCGAGCGGGCGTACAGGTCGAGTACGTCCAGGGCCTGGGCGGGGCCCGCCGAGACCCGGGAGGCCGCACTCAGGGCGCTGCGCAGCTGGCCCATGACGCACGCCGCGGCCAGGCCGTGCCCGACGACGTCGCCGACCGCCGCCTGCATACAGGTACCGGCCAGCTCGACCAGGTCGTACCAGTCGCCACACACGTTCAGCGCGCCGACCGCGGGCCGGTAGCGCACCGCGATCCGCTCGTGGTCCGTCAGCGGTGGGGCGGGGAGCATGGCGTCCTGGAGGGCGAGGGCGATCTCGCGTTCCCGGGCGTGGGCCCGGCGCAGGCGTTCGTTGACCTCCTGGAGCTCCCGGGACCTGGTGTACAGCTCCGCCTCCAGCACCCGGGCCCGGTCGCCCACCGCGCGGCCGCGGGCCCGGAGCAGCTCCGTGACCTCCTCCACCCGGTGCACCAGCAGGATCACCCGGCCGTCGGTGTCCAGGACCGGTGCGTTGATCGGGCTCCAGTACCGCTCCTCCCACTCGCCGGGGCGCTCCCGCGACTCGACGTCGTAGCGCTGAAGGGCCATGGTGTCCCGCTCGCCCGTGGCCAGCACCCGGCGCAGCGACGCCTCCAGGTTGCGGGCTCCACTGGCCCCGGCGTCGGCGGGGTTGTCGGGGAACACGTCGAACAGATAGCGGCCGATGAGGTCCTCGCGGGCGCGGCCGGAGTGGCGCAGGAAGTCCTCGTTCGCGTCCAGGTAGACCAGGTCCGGCGTGAGCAGCGCGACCATGCCCGGCAGTGCCCCGAACACCGCCCGGTAGTCGATGCGCGCCTCGCTCACGGTCACGGCCCGCTCCCTCGCAGTGGCAGCCGCGGGGACGCAGCGCCCCGGTGGCACGGCACCGCGCGCCCACGGACGGGCACGGCCACACCGTACGCCGCCTCCGGCACCGGGCGCATGTCGAGGCCGGGGGGGGCAGCGCGCGGCGAGGGCGCGGGGAGCGGCAGCGGGTCTTCCCGGTGGGCCGGACGGCCCCGGGTACGGCCCACCGCCCGGAAGCGGCCGCCGCACGAGGGGCGGCGCCCTCCCCTATGCCTGGGAGGCTTCTGCGCCCGGCCGACGGCGGGCCCTTTCCGGCGGCGCGGCCCGGGCAGTAGGCCGGCGTCCGGGTGCGCATGCCGGACGGGGTGCACCGGCTGCGGCAGGACGTCCGACCTGGGCGAGCGCCGCGCCGGATTGCGGTCAAGCCGGCGGCGGACGGCGCGGACACCCCCGCTCGTCCGCCGGGCGGCATGCCCGCCCGGCACACCCTGCACGCCGAGAAGGACCGGCGGGTGACCGAACTGCCGTACGCCCGGGCCGTGTTCCGGTAGGCGCGGGCGCACCCACCGGGCTTCTCGACCGCTGCCGTCACCGCGCCCGGCCCGCCGGGGTCAGGCGGACGGGACCGTGATCTCCCGCTTGAGGATCTTGCCGCTCGGGCCCAGCGGCAGCGCCTCGGTCAGCCAGATCCGCCGCGGGTACTTGTAGGCGGCGACCCGCTCCCGGACGAACTCCCGGAGTTCCTCGGGCTCCGCCTGGGCTCCCGGGCGCAGCACGACCGCCGCCGCCACCTCCTCGCCGAGCCGGGCGTCCGGCACACCGAGGACGGCGGCGAGGGCGACGGCGGGGTGCTCGTGCAGGACCTCCTCGATCTCGCGCGGGTAGACGTTGTAGCCGCCGCGGATGATGAGGTCCTTCTTCCGGTCGACGATGAACAGATAGCCGTCCTCGTCCTGGCGGGCCAGGTCGCCGGTGCGCAGCCAGCCGTCGGGGACGGCCTCGGCGGTCTCCGCGGGCAGGTTCCAGTACCCCTTCATCAGGTTCGGTCCGCGTACGGCCAGTTCGCCGACCTCTCCGGGGGCCACGTCCCGGCCGGTGTCGTCGAGCAGCCGTACCTCGACGTCGCGGATGGGCGTGCCGATGGAGCCGGGCTTGCGCGGGCGGTCGAGGTGGTTGAAGGTGACGACCGGGCTGGTCTCGGACATGCCGAAGCCCTCCAGCACGACGCAGCCGAAGCGCCGTTCGAAGCCGTGCAGGATCTCCACCGGCAGCGAGGCGCCCCCCGACATGCACTGGCGCAGACTGGACACGTCGGCCTCGGCCGCGGCGGGGTGCTGGAGCAGCGCGGCGTACATGGTGGGCACGCCCTCGAAGACGGTCGCCCGGTGGCGGGCGATGGCGTCGAGCACGGTCGGCGGGTCGAAGCGGGGTATGAGGACGAGCGCCGCGCCGCTGCGGACGGCGACGTTCATCGTGCAGGTCTGCCCGAAGATGTGGAACAGCGGCAGACAGCCGACGATCACGTCCTCGGCCGTCACCCGCTGGACGTCGGTGACATTGACCTCGGTGTTGTGGCGGATCCCGGCGTGGGTGAGCGCGGCGCCCTTGGGGCGGCCGGTGGTGCCCGAGGTGTAGAGCAGCACGGCGATGTCGTCGTCGGCCGTGTCCGCCACCTCGGGCCGGGGCTGACGGGCCGCCAGTTCGGCGGCGAGGGCGGCGGGTTCGACCGCGAGGTGCCGTACGCCGGCGGCGGCCGCGCCCGCGGTGCCCTCGCCGGGCGCCTGGTGCCATTCGAGGAGCAGCACGGCGCCGGAGTCCCGCAGGTGGAACTCGGTCTCGCGCTCCTTGAGCAGCGGGTTCATCGGGACGACGATGGCGCCGGCGCGCAGCACGCCGTAGTAGAGGACGACGAACTCGGGCACGTTCGGCAGCATCAGCGCGACCCGGTCGCCCGCGCGCACGCCCTCCGCCTCCAGCAGGGTGGCGGCCTGGGCGGTCAGCCGGTCGAGTTCGGCGTAGGTGATGGCCGTCGTGCCCAGCAGCAGCGCCGGCCGGTCGGGCAGCCGTCGGGCCGTCTCGACCAGGAACTCCGCCAGATTGGCCATGATCACTCCTCGCTACCGCGCTCTCGGCGCTCACGGCCCCCGCCGGAACGCTCACGGCATCGTGGCGTGCGCGGGCACGGGCGTCCATATGGCGGAGCCCACAGTGCGCCGAACGCGAACAGCGCCCGGTGCGTCCGGCGGCCGCGAACTGCCGTGTCGCGGCGGCCGGTCGGGGGCGGCACCCGCGGTGGAACGGCGTGCGGGGGTGCGGGAGCGGGATCCGGAGGGGGCTGTACCGCGTGGTCCGTTGCGTCCGCCCGTGGGGTCGATCAGGGTTCGGCGGGTGAGTACGTTTCCCCCGCAGCGCCGTGAGTTGTCCGGGAGCCGGGACGCCGGTCCCGCCGTCGGGAGTGAGCAGGGGTGGCCGGTGTGGCCCCCCGGTGCCCTTCGGGCGGTGGCGGTGTTCGCGGCCGTACGCCTGGCAGGAGCCGCTCTGGTGGCGCTGGTGAGCCGGCTCTCGGGCCACTCACCGCTGAAGGGTCTGGCCCACTCCTGGGACTCGGTCTGGTATCTGCACATCGCCACGCACGGCTACGGCACCCGGCTCCACATCACGCAGAGCGGCGCGGTGCAGACCGACTGGGCCTTCTTCCCGCTGTATCCGGGGCTCGTCCACGCGGTGACGGCGCTGCTGCCGCTGTCCCCGGCACAGGCAGCCGTGCTGCTCGCGTGGGGTGCCGCCGGGGCGGCGGCGCTCGGTGTCCACTCCCTCGTCCACCGCCTGTACGGCCCCTCGACCGCCGCCGCCCTGGTCGTGCTGTGGGCGGTCCTTCCGCAGTCGGTGGTGCTGAGCCTCGCCTACACCGAGCCGCTGTGCGCCGCCCTCTGCGCGTGGTGCCTGTACGCGCTGTTCCAGCGGCACTGGGCGGCGGCCGGGGTGCTGGCCGGGTTCGCGGGTCTGTCCCGGCCGAACGGCATCGCGGCGGCCGCGGCGGTGATCGTGGTGGCCGGCCGTGAGGTCGTACGGCGCGACGGCCGGGTGCCGGCCGAGCTGTGGGCCGGGGTGCTGGTGGCGCCGCTCGGCTGGGCGGGCTACGTACTGTGGGTGGGGCACCGGACCGGGGATCTGCTGCACGGGTACTTCCATGTGCAGGACGCGTGGGGCACCCGCCTCGACCTCGGTGCCGGGACCCTGCGCTTCCTGGTGTCGCTGCCCTGGCACGGCGGCGACGTCGTGCACGACGTGGCGCTGGTGATCGTCGTGGCGGGCATCGCCCTGTTCTGGCGGCTCTGCCGGGAGCGGGCCCCGCTGGCGCTCCTCGTCTATGCCGGGGTGCTGCTGCTGCCGGTGGTGGCGGTCTCCGGCCCGTTCGAGTCCCGGCCGCGGTTTCTGCTGCCCGCGTTTCCGCTGCTCGTCCCGGCGGCCCGGGCACTGGTGCGGCTGCGGCGGACCCGGCCGGCCCGGTTCCGGCTGGTGGGCGCGGCCCTCGTCGCCGTCTCCCTGTCCTACGGCACCTTCCTGGCCTTCGCGTCCCACTCCCCCTGACCGGCCCGGCCCGCTCGGCACACGGAGAGCCGAGTCCACGACTCCATGTCACCATGGTGCTGAGCATCACCCTACTAAGGGGGTGTGGACCATGGCCGTGTCAGAGCAGACGCCCGGTCCCAGTAGTCATCGCCCAGGGCTCAGGCGCGAGATCGGCTTCATCGGACTCATCTGGGCCTCGGAAGGCTCGATCATCGGATCGGGGTGGCTGTTCGGCGCGCAGGGTGCCCTGGCCGCCGCGGGCCCCGCCGCCATCATCTCCTGGGCCATCGGCGGACTCGCGATCCTCATCCTGGCGCTGGTGCACGCCGAACTCGGCGGGATGTACCCGGTGTCGGGCGGCACGGCCCGCTTCCCGCACTATGCCTTCGGGGGCGCCGCGGGCGCGTCCTTCGGCTGGTTCTCCTGGCTCCAGGCAGCCACGGTGGCGCCCATCGAGGTGCTGGCGATGATCACCTACGCCCAGCACTACTCGTGGGCGAGTGGCTGGGAGAAGGTGGAGGGCGGCGAACACGTCCTGACCCCGCCGGGCATCGCCGTGGCGGTGGGGCTGATGGCGGTCATCACGGCCGTCAACTTCCTCAGCATCCGGATGCTGGCCAACACCAACAGCGCCGCGACCTGGTGGAAGGTCGGCGTCCCGCTGCTGACGATCTTCGTGTTCGCCGTGGCCCAGTTCCACACGAGCAACTTCACCGCGGCGGACGGCTTCAACCCGTACGGCGCCAAGGGCATCCTGTCCGCGGTCTCCACCAGCGGCATCATCTTCGCGCTGCTGGGGTTCGAGCAGGCGGACCAGCTGGCCGGCGAGAGCGCCAACCCCAAGCGGGACATCCCGCGGGCGGTGATCGGCTCGATCCTCCTCGGCATCCTGATCTACATCCTGTTGCAGGTCATCTTCCTCGCCGCGCTGCCCGCCTCCCAGATCGGCGCCCACTGGGCGAACTCCGCGTTCACCGCCCTCAGCGGTCCCTTCGCCCAGGTCGCCACCCTGATCAGCCTGGGCTGGCTGGCCACGATCCTCTACCTCGACGCCGTCATCTCCCCGGCCGGCACCGGTCTGATCTACATCACCGGTTCGTCCCGGGTGTCGTACGGCCTGAGCCGCAACGGCTATGTGCCGTCCGTCTTCGAGAGCACCAACCGGCGGGGTGTCCCCTGGGTCGGTCTGATCACCGCCTTCGTGATCGGCTGCATCTGCTTCCTGCCGTTCCCGAGCTGGCGGTCCCTGGTCGGGCTGATCACCAGCGCCAGTGTGCTGATGTACGCCGGTGCCCCGCTGTCCTTCGGGGTGTTCCGCAACCGGCTGCCGGACGCCCACCGCCCCTACCGGCTGCCCGGCGGTGCCTGGATGTCGCCGCTCGCCTTCGTCGTCGCCAACCTGCTGATCCTCTGGTCGGGCTGGACCACCGACTGGAAGCTGGGTGTCGCCATCCTCCTCGGGTACGTCATCCTGGTCGCCAACCGGGTGTTCAAGATGAACCCGATCACCCCCCAGCTCGACCTGCGCGCGGCCCAGTGGCTGCCGGTCTACCTGGTCGGCATGGGCCTGATCGTCTACCTCAGCGACTTCGGCCCGCTCAAGCACCCCTGGTTCCCGCTGTGGTGGGACATCGGTGTGGTGGCCGTCTTCAGTCTGGTCATCTACTACTGGGCCCTGGCGGTCGCACTGCCGAGCGAACAGATCCAGCACCTCATCGACCAGGTCGTCGTACCGGAGGAAGAGGACATCCTCTGACCGGGGTCCGTGCCCCTGCCGACGCCCTTCGGGAACACCGGGCCCTGCGGCAATGCGGCGATGTCCCGGAGGAACCGTTCAAGCGCCTCCAGCAGGACGCCGGGTTGCTCCAGGTGGAGGTCGTGCCCTGCCCCGGGGATGCTCATCGCCACCGCCTCGGGTCTCTGCCGGAGCATCCTGTCGCACTCGTCCGGAGTGATGAGTCCGGATCGGCCGAGCACGGCCAGCGTCGGGCAGATGATGCTCGTCCACTCGTCCCAGGAGGAACGCCGGGCGTTCTCGGCCAGGGAGTCGACCACGTCCAGCTGGAAGAAGCCGTCCTCCGGCCATTCTGCGTCTTCTACCCGGACCCGTCGGCGCTCGTCGCCCCGCACCCGCAGTGCGCGGGGGCGGCCGGTCGGTGCGAGGGAGCCGGATGCCTTCGAGCACGGCCGTACCGGGGTCGCTGCGCTGTCCGGCGGTGGCCAGGGGGGCAGAAGGTCACCGGCCTGGGCGGTTGGAGGCCGTGGCGGAGGGGCGGGGCCGGGACAGGACGGGCTGCTCTACGCGCAGGGCCAGTGCCGTCCAGTAGGCGGTGTCGTCGACGGAGTCGTAAGCACAGGTGCGGGGGATGCCCCCGGCGGCGACCTGTGGACCGAGCCGGGTCGGCCGTGTGCTCAACGCGGTGCGCACGGCCGACCCGGTCCGCCGTCATGTGCCGGTGATCTCCTTCAGCTTCCCCTGGGCCTTCAGGTCCCCGACCACGGTGCTCGTGAAGTACTGGGTGCCGAGCCCGGGCTGGTTGAACCAGGGCCTGGCCGGACCGGCCTCGACCGTGAACGCCTCGGTGACCTCGTAGAGGTGGTAGTTGAACGGAGGATCGGCGGTGTTGTACTCGTCGAGGTTGTTCGGCGGGATCGCACGCTTGGCATACGGAGTGCCCTGTGGTGCGAGGTACTGACCCGAGTCCCCCCTGCCGAAGAGGTCGATGCGCTGCCCCTTCTGGAGCGTCAACGGATGTTCCACGGGGCGGCCGTCGCGGAGCACGAACCCGTTGTTGTCCGGGTACCACCAGCCGCCGATCTGCTGCGTCGGGTCCTTCTGCGGGTTGGTCTGCCAGTAGCACCCGAGGAACCAGTAACGCGAGGTGGGGCCCTCCGGACGGTAACCCCGCAACATCCTCCCGATGGGGCCGGTCCGGGGAAGCACCTTGGGACCGAGCCGCCAGTCATTGCCGTGGTAGGCCTCCAGCTGCGGGTACGGTGCGGTGTTCTTCGCGGTCTCCCGATGCGTGGTGGGGCAGGCGAGGCCGTTTTTGCTCTGGGTGGACGCGGCTTGGGCGGCGGCCGGTGAGACGCCCGCCAGCAGGAGCGACAGAACGGCGCTCCCTACGATTCTGCGCGGTACGCGCATCCGATGTCTCCTTGACTGTGGCCCCCTCTGGGAACGCCGTCCAGTGCACCCGTTGATCCTCAGGGCGCTTCGTAAGCTGGCATCGGTGGCCACTCGAATGGTTGTGCAAGTACGCACGGACAGCCGAACAACAGTGCCGTGTGCGGCAGTCGCCGAGGGAAATCACCGCCGGGGTCCGGACACCATGTCGAGCATCAAACAGAGGTACGCCCGTGAGCCACCCCTGACGCCGTCCTTTTCGGCGGAGGGTGCGGGTGCCCGGGCGGGTCGTCGGGCACTGTGGCCAGGGCCGCGACGGTGTCCTGTGGTTGCGCGCAGGCGACACCTGGCTGCGCATCGCAGCGTGAACCGTCCCTGACGAACCCCCCGCCCGGCCGGTTCCGGGCCGGGGGGCGGCGGGGGTCCTTGACAGGAGGGGGGTGGGGGGCCACCGTTCCCGGGTGTACTGCCTGTTACCGGACAACGTTGTCGAACGGGCATGCACCGTCGGCCCGTTCGAGCCGTTGCGCCGGTCCGCCGAAGGGACGTGGTCACGATGGCACGACCGAGAAGGTCCAGCAGAGGCTTATGGCCGTCCGTGTGCGCCGTGGGCGCCCTGGTGGCGGCCGTCCTGTCCGTCCCCGCGCCGGCCTTGGCCGCGCCCGCGCCGGTGGCCGACCCCGCCTCGCTCGTCGACCCGTTCATCGGCACCTCGCACGCCGCCGACGACTTCCCCGGCGCCGACACGCCGTTCGGGATGGTCCAGTGGAGCCCGGACACCGCACCGCACCGGCCGTACGGCGGCGGTTACGAGTACGGCGACTCCGCCGTCAGCGGGTTCAGCCTGACCCACATCGCGGGACCGGGCTGCCGGGCCGCCGGGGACATCCCGGTGCTGCCGACCACCGGCGCGGTGGACACCGGCGCCACCGCCGGTTTCTCGCACACCCGGGAGACCGCCACCCCTGGCATGTACGCGGTGACGCTGGACAACGGCGTCGGCACCGAGCTGACCGCGACCACCCGCAGCGGCATGGCACGGTTCACCTTTCCCGCCACGGACCGGGCGAACCTCCTCTTCAAGCTGACGGCCAGCCAGAACGGCGTGTCCGAGACCCGGTTCACGGTGGTCGGCGACAGCGAGGTGAGCGGCCAGGTCACCAGCGGCAACTTCTGCGGCACCCACAACTCCTACACCGTCTACTTCGACATGCTCTTCGACCGGCCGTTCGCGGACAGCGGCACGCCCACGGCCGCGGCGACACCGTCCACCCCCCGGACCGAGGCGCCACCCGACGCTCCCGAGGCGCCGAACAAGCCGGTCCCGCACGGCGCCGCTCCCACCGGCCCGCACGCCTTCGTGCCGCGGGCGAGCGGGACCGACGGCTATGTCACCTTCGACACCACCGCCCGGCGGACCGTCCAGGCCAAGGTCGGTCTCTCCTACGTCTCCGTCGCCGACGCCGTGGACAACCGCACCGCGGAGAACCCCGGCTGGCGCTTCGACGCCGTACGGCGCGCGGCGCACACCAGCTGGAACGCGCTGCTCGGCCGGGTGCGGATCGCGGGCGGCACGCGCAGCCGGCAGACGGTGTTCTACACCGCGCTGTACCACGCGCTGCTCCACCCGAACGTGATCAGTGACGTCAACCGGCGCTACCCCGGCTTCGACGGCACCGTGCACACCGTCGACCCGGGCCACGCCGCCGCCTACGCCAACTACTCGGGCTGGGACGTCTACCGCTCCCAGGCCCAGCTGGAGGCGCTGCTCGCCCCGGGCATCGCCTCGGACACCGCCCAGTCGATGGTCGACGACTTCCGGCAGACCGGTCTGCTGCCCAAGTGGTCGGAGAACAACGGGGAGACCCATGTGATGGTCGGCGACCCGGCGGACGCGATCCTGGCCGAGTACCACGCCTTCGGGGCCCGGCACTTCGACACCGCCGCCGCGCTGCGGGCCATGGTCACGGAGGCCACCACCGCGGGCGCCAACCGCCCCGGGCTGAACTACCTGGAACAGCTCGGCTGGCTGCCCGCCAACGGCAGATACGGCTGCTGCAACTTCTACGGAGCCGCCGCCACCACACTCGAGTACGACTCCGCCGACTTCGCCGTCTCCGCCTTCGCCGGAGCCCTCGGCGACCGCGCCGACCAGCGCCGGTTCGCCGACCGGGCCCAGCACTGGCAGAACCTGTTCCACTTCGGCAGCGGCTTCGTCCAGCCGCGTGACACCTCCGGCCGGTGGACCGCGGGTTTCTCCCCCACCTCGGGCAAGTACTTCGTCGAGGGCGACTCCTGGCAGTACACGCCGATGGTGCCCTTCAACCTGCACGGGCTGGCCACCGCCCTGGGCGGCGACCAGGCGACGGCCGCGTTCCTGGACACCGACCTGTCCTCGCTGACCGGGGCCGGCGGCCACACCAATCTGGGCAACGAACCGAGCCTGGACATCCCCTGGGAGTACGACTACATCGGCCGCCCCTACCGCACCCAGCAGGTCGTGCGGCAGGTGCAGGACCAGATCTGGACCGACGGCCCGGACGGGCTCGCCGGCAACGACGATCTGGGCGAGATGAGTTCCTGGTTCGTGTGGTCCGCGCTCGGCATGTACCCGGAGACACCCGGCACCGCCGATCTGGCGCTGGGCAGCCCGCTCTTCCCGCGCGCCGTGCTCACCCTGCCGTCCGGCCGCACCCTCACGGTCGACGGCGCGCACGCCGCCGACGACGCACCCTATGTGCAGTCGGCCACCTGGCAGGGCAAGGCCTGGAACAAGGCGTACCTGCCGGTCGGCGCGCTCACCGGCGGCGGCACGCTCGCCTTCGACCTCGGCACCACCGCCAACCCGGCCTGGGCGGCGGACGGCTCGGCCGCCCCGCCCTCCTACCCCGGGAACCCCACCTACACCGACATCGGGACCTCCGCCGACGCGGCGGCGGACACGGCGAACTTCGACGGGGCCGGGTACAGCTACTCCGCCGAGGCCCTGGCCGCCGCGGGCCTCACCCCGGGATCCCGGATCACCGCCGCCGGTGTCTCGTTCACCTGGCCCGGCGTCGCGCCCGCCACGCCGGACAACTACGAGGCGAACGGACAGACCGTGCAGGTCTCCGGCTCCGGCACGCTGTCCTTCCTGGGCGCCGCCAACAACGGCCCGTCCTCCGGCACGGCCCTCGTCACCTACACGGACGGCACCACCCAGCAGGTCCCCGTCGCCTTCTCCGACTGGACCCTCAACGCCGGCACCGCGACACCGCTGCCCGGCGACACCGTCGCGGTGACCACCGGACACCGCAACCACGCGGGCTCGGCACCCGACCCGGCCAGGGCCTATGTCTTCGCCACGGCCCCGGTGACCCTGGCCCCGGGCAGGACGGTCCGCAGTGTGCGCCTGCCGTCCGATGTCACCGCGGGCGGCCTGCACATCTTCGCGCTCGGCTTCGGCTCCGGCTGACCGGTCCGGACGGCGGTGGTGCGAAAGGCCCCGGGCGCGGGGAGGCGGACCGGGGCTCGCCGTCGACGTTATGCCCTGCCTCCCCGGCGGTGGCGGGCCCTGACGGGACTCTGACGGGGGCCTCGGTCCTCTTGACGGGACGCTGACGCCGCCGCCCCGCCGGGCGGCGAGCCCCCTCCCGTCCGGCCACGGCAAGGATTTCACCCCCTGATCACCTGTACGAGGAGAAGTTTGCGCACGGCCCCCGGATCCGGTCTCCTTTCGCAAACATCTGTCGCGGTTCTCACGGGACGATGGACCTGTGCAGCCCGACGCCTATTACGAACGCATCGACGAACACCGCTTCAAGCCCACCGAGCACGCGAGCGGGGCCTGGGACACCAGCGAGCAGCACTTCAGCCCGCTCGGCGGTCTCGTGGCCCACGCGATCGAGGGTCACCTCGCCGCCCGCCCGGGCGGCGAGGGCCTGGCCGTCTCCCGGATCGGTTACGACATCCTCGGCCGGCTCGCGCTGGACGAGTGCGAGGTCCGGGTGGAGACCGTCCGCCCCGGCCGCACCATCGAACTCCTGGAAGCCACCGTGGACATCGCCGGCCGTACGGCGGTCCGGGCCCGTGCCTGGCTGCTCGCGGCGCAGGACACCGGCGCGGTGGCGGGCGGCGGCGACGACCCGCTCGCGCCGCCCGAGTCGCTCGCGCGGTGGCGGATGGCCGACGTGTGGCCCGGCGGGTACATCGCCTCGCTGGACGTCCGGCCGGTGACACCGCCCCGGCCCGGCCGTGCGACCGCCTGGGTGTCCACGCCGCTGGATCTGGTGGCGGGCGAGTCCGCAGGTCCCCTCGCCTCCTACCTCGCGCTGGTGGACACCGCGAACGGCATCGCCGTACGGCAGCCGCCGACGGCCTGGCTGTACCCGAACGTCGACCTGACGGTTCATCTGCACCGGCAGCCGGTGGGCGACTGGACCGGCCTGGACACCACCGTCGTCTTCGGCCCGGCCGGCCAGGGTCTGACCAGCACGGTGCTGCACGACGTCGAGGGTCCGGTCGGCACGGCCCAGCAGATCCTGACCGTCCGCCCGCAGCCCGGTTCCACCGGGTGACCCCGGGGTGTGCCGTACGGCCGTGACGCACCGGGGTGTCGTCCTCCGGCGGCCCGGGGCCTGCCCGCCCCTATCATCGAGGTGTCGGGCGCCCCGCACCGCAACTCCGTTTCCCTGCCCGGCGTCATGGGCCGCGCGGGGCGTGCCGCGGACACATCCGGAGGGAAAGATGCCCGAAAACCCTACCCCGGTCACCGAGTTGACCTCCCAGTACGTCAGCCAGGTCACCAGCGACCTTGAGCGCAACCTCAAGGAACAGGACCGCGTCACGGCCGAAATCTCGGCCCTCCAGGAACAGTTGACGGCGCTGCGGCACGACCACGCCGTGCTGGTGAGCATGCGTCAGGCGCTCGGCGTCACGGGTGCGGCGGGCGGCGCCGGCACCGCCGAGGGGCCGGTCGTGCCCGCTCCGCGCACCACGTCCGCGACCGCGTCCGCGCCGGCCTCGGGGCGCTCGGCGCGGAAGGACGGCGCGGAGCAGGCGGAGACCGGCACGGAGACCGGCGCCCGGACCGCCGGGAAGCCGGCGGCGGAGCAGGCCGCGCCCCGGAAGACACCGGCACGCAGGACACCGGCCAGGAAGACACCGGCCCGCAAGGCCGCCGCCAAGGCGCCTCAGGTCACCCTGGTGGAACTCGTCCGCGGTCATCTGGCGGAGCAGAGCGAGCCCCGGTCCGCCGCGGAGGTCACCGAGGCGCTCGACCGGGCACACCCCGAGCGGCACGTCCAGACCAAGGTCATCCGCACCGCCCTGGAGAACCTGGTGGCCAGGAACCAGGCGCACCGCGCCAAGCAGGGCAGCTCCGTCTTCTACACGATCAAGGCCGCACCGGCGACGGCGTCCCCCACGACGGAGGCACCGCCCGCCAAGGACACCACCGGGTGACCGTGGTCAGACGCCGGTGACCCGGCGCTGCGCCTGTTCGAACTCGGCCAGGGGGTCGCCGCCGGCCTGCCAGGGCCAGGCGGTGACGACCCCGCCGATCGCCTCGAAGACCGGCCGGGCCTCGGCGCGGCGCTCGGCGGCCGTCAGCGCGTAGGCGAGGAGGTTCAGGTCGGCGAGGGCCTGGGCGTGGCGCAGGAATCCCGGCTGCCCCCAGGTGTGGGCCACGCGGTCGAGGGCGTGCACCGCCGTGCCCTGGGACCAGTGGTTGCGTGCCACCAGCGCCTCGAACCCGCCGCGGTCGAGGATGGAGTGGTACTGCCGGACCTGGGCGGTGAGTTCCGTCGCCACACAGGGCGCGTTGGCGGGCATGCGGGCGCCCAGGGTGTCCACGAACTCCAGCACCTGGAGCCGGGAGCCGGCCCCTTCCGGGCTGAGGTAGGCCAGCATGTTCAGATAGGCCTCGCGGTTCCAGCGGTCCCGTGCGAGCACCTCGTTCCACACGCCGAAGGCCTGGGGCTGCTTCCACCGTTCCCAGCGGGCCAGCCCGAGCAGGGCCACCCAGGGGGTGGGGTCCTGCGGGGCGAGTTCGGCGGCGCGCAGACAGCTGTCGACGGCGTCGGCGGAGTCGCCCGGCTGGTCCTGGGTGTGGATCTGCGCGACCCGGGTCCAGCCGTACAGCGTGAGTGCGGTGGCGTTGCGGGGCTCGCGGGTGACCCAGGATCTCGGCAGGTTCGACCCGGTGAGGAACTCCGCCAGGACGCTGATGCGGTGCGTGCGGCGGTCCCAGTCGCCGGGGTCCTGGTCCAGCAGCCGGGATATCTGTGCCACACACAGATCGGTGGTGGCGATGGTTCCGGTCCTGGTGGTCGCCACCAGGGACTTCAGCAGCCTGCCCAGCTCCTGGTCGTCGAGTTCGGGGGCGAGGCGTGCCCGTCTGCGGCGGCTTGAAAGAAATCCCATGTGCGGAGGCTAAAACGGATCAGACCACGCACAAGGGCTGAGCCTAGATCGTTATGGATATCGATCATCTTTTGCCATCCCGGCCCGGCGGCGCCCGTGCGGCCGACGGAGTGATTGCGCCGGTCCGGTGGTGCCGGTTCCGGTGCCGCCGCGCGGCCGGCCAGCAGGATGGGTCGTACTGCGCCACCCTGACCGGCACGGTGGCACGACCTGCGGAGAGTCCGTGACCAGCACGCCGTCGCCGTCCCCCGACGCACCGCCCGCCCGCTACGACGACCTGCGCGCCCTGGTGTTCAACTGCACCCTCAAGCGGTCCCCGGAGCGCAGCAACACCCAGGGGCTCATCGACCGCAGCGTGCGCATCATGGAGGCCCAGGGCATGCTGGTCGAGGTCGTCCGCGCGGTCGACCACGACATCGCCACCGGCGTCTGGCCGGACATGACCGAGCACGGCTGGCAGACGGACGCCTGGCCGGCGCTGTACGAGAAGGTCATGGCGGCGGATGTGCTCGTCCTGGCCGGGCCGATCTGGCTGGGTGACAACAGTTCGGTGATGAAGCAGGTGATCGAGCGCCTCTACGCGTGCTCCAGCCTGCTCAACGACGCCGGGCAGTACGCCTATTACGGGCGGGTCGGCGGCTGTCTGATCACCGGGAACGAGGACGGCGTCAAGCACTGTGCCATGAACGTCCTCTACAGCCTCCAGCACCTCGGCTACACCGTCCCGCCGCAGGCCGACGCCGGCTGGATCGGCGAGGCGGGGCCCGGGCCCTCCTACCTCGACCCCGGCTCCGGCGGCCCGGAGAACGACTTCACCAACCGCAACACCACCTTCATGACCTGGAACCTCCTCCACCTGGCCCGCCTGCTGAAGGACGCCGGGGGCGTGCCCGCCTACGGCAACCAGCGCACCGCCTGGGACGCCGGCTGCCGCCGCGACTACGAGAACCCCGAGCACCGCTAGCCGAGGGGTCAGCCCCCGGTCTTGCGGACCGTGCAGTGCAGGGAGTCGTGCTGGACGTCGGCGACGATGGTGTCACCGGGGTCGGCCTCGCCGCCGAGCAGCAGGCCGGCGATGCGGTTGTCGAGTTCCGTCTGGACCGTGCGGCGCAGCGGGCGGGCGCCGAACTCGGGCTGGTGCCCGTGGGCGATGAGCAGCTTCTTCGCGGCCTCGGTGACCTCCAGCCGCAGGCCCTGGGCGTGCACCCGGTGGGCGCTGCGGTCGAGGAGCCGGTCCAGGATCCGGCTCAGGTCGTCCTCGGTGAGGGCGTGGAAGACGATGATGTCGTCGATGCGGTTGAGGAACTCGGGCAGGAACCGGTCCCGCAGGTCGTCCATCAGCTGGTCCTTGAGCCCGGACACATCGCCCCGGTGGTCGAGGATGCGGTGCGCGCCGATGTTGGACGTCATGATGACGACGCAGTGCCGGAAGTCGACGGTGCGGCCCTGGGCGTCGGTGAGCCGGCCGTCGTCCAGGATCTGGAGCAGGGTGTTGAAGACATCGGGGTGTGCCTTCTCCACCTCGTCGAACAGCACCACGCTGTACGGCTGCCGGCGGACCTTCTCGGTGAGCTGGCCGGCCTCCTCGTAGCCGACGTAGCCGGGAGGCGCGCCGACGAGCCGGGCGACGGTGTGCTTCTCCTGGAACTCGCTCATGTCGAAGCGGACCATGCGGTCCTCCTCGCCGAAGAGCAGCGCGGCAAGGGTCTTGGCGAGTTCGGTCTTGCCGACGCCGGTGGGGCCCAGGAAGAGGAAGGAGCCGACCGGGCGGTCCGGGTCGCCCATGCCGGCGCGGTTGCGGCGTACGGCCTGGGCGACCGCGGTGACCGCCTCGTCCTGGCCGACGATCCGGGCGTGCATCTCCTCTTCCAGCCGGAGCAGCTGCTCCTTCTCGCCGGCGGTGAGCCGGGAGACCGGGATGCCGGTGCGCCGGGCGACGACGTCCGCGATGTCGGCGGCGGTCACGGAGACGACGCCTTCCCTGCGCTCCTCGATGCCGGCGAGTTCGCCCTCCGTCTCCGCGATCTGCCGCTTGAGTTCCGAGGCGTTCTCGAAGTCCTCGGCGGCGACGGCCTGTTCGAGTTCGCGGCGGAGCCGGGCGATGCGGTCCTCGCGGCTGACCACCTCGGTGGAGCGGCCGACGCTGCGCAGCCGTACCCGTGCGCCGGCCTGGTCCATCACGTCGATGGCCTTGTCTGGCAGGAACCGGTCGGTGACATAGCGGTCGGACAGTTCGGCGGCGGCCGCCAGCGCCCCGTCGTCGAACCGGACCTGGTGGTGTGCCTCGTAGGCGTCGCGCAGCCCCTCCAGGATCTGCACGGTCTCCTCGACGGTGGGCTCGGGCACCATCACGGGCTGGAAGCGGCGTTCGAGCGCGGCGTCCTTCTCCACGTATCTGCGGTACTCGTCGATGGTCGTGGCGCCCACCACATGCAGGTCTCCGCGGGCGAGCGCGGGCTTGAGCATGTTGCCCGCGTCCATGGCGCCCTCGCCGGTGGCGCCCGCGCCGACGACCGTGTGCAGCTCGTCGATGAACAGGATGATCCGGCCACCGGCCGCCTGCACGTCCTCGATGACCTTCTTCAGCCGTTCCTCGAACTGGCCCCGGTACTGCGCGCCGGCCACCATGCCCGACAGGTCCAGTGCGACGACGCGCTTGTCCTTGAGGGTGTCGGGGACCTCTCCGGCGACGATGCGCTGGGCGAGTCCCTCCACGATGGCGGTCTTGCCGACTCCGGGGTCGCCGATGAGCACCGGGTTGTTCTTGGAGCGCCGGGAGAGGATCTCGACGGTCTGCTCGATCTCCTCGGCGCGGCCGACCACCGGGTCCAGCCGGCCGGCCCTGGCCTCCTCGGTGAGGTCGCGGCCGTACTCGTCCAGGGTGGTGGCCGGGGTCCGGCGTTCGGCGGGGGCGGCCTCGGCGCGGGCTGCCTGCTCGGTCAGGCCGGTGAGCCTGCCGGTGTCCAGTCCCTCGGCCCGCAGCAGCCGGGCGGCACCGGTGTCGCTGTCGCCCAGCAGCGCGCCGAGGATGTGCTCCGGGCCGATGTACGACACTCCGGACGCCTGGGACCGGGCGTAGGCGGCGCCGAGGGTCCGCTTGGCCGCCGGGGTGAGCCCCGGCCGTGCGGACGGCTCGCCGGACTCGGGCGGCAGCGCCTTGTCGAGCTGGCGGGCGAGGTTGTCGGGGTCCAGGCCCACCTGGGTGAGCAGCCTGCGGGAGGGTTCGACCTGGGTCGCCGCCCAGAGCAGGTGCTCGGTGTCGAGGTCGGAGGTGCCGTCGTCGGCGGCTCTGCGTGCGGCCTTGTTGAGCAGTTCCTGCGCGGACTCGGTGAGCAGCCGGCCGATGGGGACGCGTTGCACCGCCGGCGGCGAGGACGCCGGTGACATTCCGAAGAAATGATTCAGCAGTTCGCTGAACGGATCCGACGAACCGAGCGGTGCACCGAACGACATCGACATACGTGCTCCAGGATGCGCGGGGGCCGGTACTCACTGAAACCCGGCGGCTGACGCCCCGCAAGCGGAGTCTGCGGGTCGCGGATCGCCGTTCCCGGGGCGCCGGGTTGCGTTAGCGTGGCCGTATGCGCCATGAGGTGACCGACGCCGACACCGCGGCGGCGGTGGGCAGCGGTGATGTTCCCGTGCTGGCCACCCCGCGGCTGATCGCCTGGCTGGAGGCGGCGACCGTACACGCCGCCGCTCCGTTCACCGGGCCGGGCCGTACGACGGTGGGTACCGCCGTCCGGGTCGAGCATCTCCGGGCCACCCGGGTGGGCGGCCGGGTGGAGGTGACCGCCGAACCACCGGCCGCGGTGACGGGACGACGGCTCACCTTCGCGGTGCGGGCCGTCGACGGATCCGGCGAGCTGGTCGCGACGGGCGAGATCGACCGGGTGGTCGTCGACCGGGAACGGTTTCTCGGGTCGGCGCCGCAGCCCTGACCGGGGCTCAGGTCGCGAGTGTCCCCAGGGGCGGGAACGGCTTCTCGGATCGGGGTGCCGCAGCCCTGACCGGGGCTCAGGTCGCCGAGTGTCCCAGGGGGCGGGAACGGCTTCTCGGATCGGGGTGCCGCAGCCCTGACCGGAGCTCAGGTCGCCGAGTGGCCCCGGAGGTAGGCCCGCACGGCCGGCGGCAGTGCGGAGCGGGCCGCCGTCTCGGTGGCCACCCAGCGCAGCCGCTCGGCGGGGAGCCGGGCGCCGTCCGACGGGGAGCCGCTCAGCAGTTGGCAGACCACCGGTGTCGTCCCGTCCGGCGGGACCGGCCCGGCCGGCTCCAGGGTGGTGGAGCCGTCGACGAGGTAGCCGGTGAGTTCGTAGACGACACGGGCCGCGGTCGCCGTCGCCGTCTCGGCCGGCTCCGGTGTCCCCGAGGGGAGTTCCCAGCCGCCCGCGCGCTCCACCAGCAGCACCCGCCCGTTGTGGACGACGACCGCCTGTACCACACCCTCGACCTGCTCCAGCGTCATGTCACCGCGCCCCCTTCCTGCCGGGAGACCTACCCACCAACGGGCAATGCCGCACCCGTCGGCCGGTAGAGCACCGGAAGGTCCCGGGGCCGTACCCGCACGGTCACCGGCAGGGTGGCCTCCACCTCGCCGTCGGCGCCGTAGGGCACGGGACGCGTGGCCTCGATGCGCAGTTCCCGGCCGCGCAGCACGCGGACTTCGGGACGGTCGATGTGGGCGCCGGTCTTCAGCTCGTTCATCAGGGCGAAGAACAGCCGGCGCGGTGCCTCGCGGATCATGACGACGTCCAGCAGTCCGTCGTCGAGGCGTGCGTCGGGGGCGATCAGCCGGCCGGAGCCGTAGTAGGGGGAGTTGGCGGCGACGACCGTGTAGCCGCGGTGGGGGTGTTCCTCGCCGTCGACGGTGACACGGTAGTCGGCGGGCCGCCAGCCAGTGACGGCGCGCAGGCCGCCCGCGTAGTAGGAGGCCGGTCCGCGCAGCAGTCGGGCGTGGTTGGCGTGCCGGTTGGCGAGGGCGTCGACCCCGGCATAGACACTGCCGAGGGCCACGGTGCCCCGGTGCACGGACGATTCGATCTCGATGGTGTCGACGGGGCTGGGTTCGGCGTGCAGCAGCAGGTCGGCGAGGGCGGCCGGGTCGGTGGGCAGCCGCAGGGCGCGGGCGAAGTCGTTGCCGCGTCCGGCGGGTACCAGGCCCAGGACCGTGCCGGTACCGCTCAGTGCGCCGCCGATGCCGCCGGCGATGCCGTCGCCGCCCACGGCCAGCACGACGCGGCCGCGTTCGCCGGCCCGGCGGGCGATGTCCTGGGCGTGGGCGAGGCTGTGGCTGTACTCGGTCTCCAGCCCGGCCCCGGCCGCCCGGAGCAGCCGGGCCACCTGAAGCAGCGTGGCCGCCGCGGTGGAGCCGCCCGCGGTCGGGTTGACGACGGCGGTGAACTGTCGCATCGGTGTGTCTCCGTCAGGCGGGTCGCAAGGGGCGGGGTCGGTCGGGGTCGCAAGGGGCGGGGTGGGTCGGGACCGGTCGTGGTCGGCCGTGGCGCCGTCGGTCACCTCGGGTCAGTCCGTGGGCAGCAGGACGCCGGGGTTGAGCAGGCCCTCCGGGTCCAGGGTGCGCTTGACGGCGCGCAGCGCCTCGACGGCGAGCGGTCCGGCCTCGCGGACGTACCAGTCGCGGTGGTCGGTGCCGACGCCGTGGTGGTGGGAGATGGTGCCGCCGGCGGCCAGTACGGCCTCGTTGGCGGCGTGCTTGGCGGGCGTCCAGTGGGCCACCGGGTCCTCGCCCTGGGCGCTGACGACGGTGAAGTACAGCGAGGCGCCGTTCTCGTACACATGGGAGATGTGGCACATCACCAGTGGCGGGGTGCCGGCCTGGGTGAGGGTGTCGGTCAGGGCGGTGCGGACTGCCGTGTACAGGTCGGGGACGCGGGACCAGAACGCGGCGGTCTCCAGGGTCTCGGCGAAGGCGCCGACGTCGAGGAGGGCGTCGCGCAGATACGGCGCGGAGTAGCGGCCGTGGGCCCAGCGTTCGCCGGGTTCCGTGCCGAGGAGGGTGCCGCCGCAGTCGGTCAGGACGGCCGCGGCCTGGGCGCGGCGCCGTGCGGTGTCCTCCTCGGTGCCCTCGTATCCGGTGACGGCGAGGCAGCCCGCGCCGCTCAGGTCCGCCTCGGCGCCGATGGCGTCGGGCTGGGCGAGGCCGATGAGCGTCTCGGTCTCGTCGGACAGCCGCAGCACGGTGGGCCGGGGCCCGTCCTGGGCGAGCCGGCGCAGGGCCGCGGCGCCCGCCTCGAAGGAGTCGAAGCGCCAGCCCTCGTAGACCCGCGTCTCGGGCAGCGGACGGATCCGTACGGCGACGGAGGTGATGACGCCGAAGGCGCCCTCCGAGCCGAGGACGAGCTGGCGCAGGTCGGGGCCGGCCGCGGAGCGCGGGGCGCGGCCCGTCTCCAGGGTGCCCGCGGGCGTGGCGAGGGTCAGGCCGAGCACCATCTCGTCGAAGCGTCCGTACCCGGCGGACGCCTGTCCGCTGGAGCGGGCGGCGGCGAAGCCTCCGATGGTGGCCCACTCGAAGGACTGCGGGAAGTGGCCGAGGGTGAAGCCCTCTTCGGCGAGCAGGGCCTCGGCCTCGGGGGCGCGCAGGCCGGGTTGCAGGACGGCGATGCGCGAGACGGGGTCCAGGTCGAGCAGGCGGTTCATCCGGCGCAGGTCCAGGGCGACGAAGGCGCCGCGCTCGGGGGCGAGTCCGCCGACGACGGAGGTGCCGCCGCCGAAGGGCACGACGGCCAGGCCGTGTGCGGCGCAGACCCGCAGTACGGCGACGACCTCGTCGTGAGTGGCGGGCAGGACGACGGCCTGGGGGACGTCCGCGATGTCACCGGCGCGGATGCGCAGCAGGTCGGGGGTGGACTTGCCGCGGGTGTGCCGGATGCGGCTGTCCTCGTCGGTGCGCACGTGCTGTGCGCCGCCGACGGCCTCGGCGAGCGCCGTGAGGGCGGCGGGAGCGGCCGTGGGGGCGGCCAGGCGGATGTCCTCGAGCGCGAGCGGGGGCGTGCTGACGGGCTTGACGCCGAGCAGGTCGC
This sequence comes from Streptomyces sp. NPDC031418, assembly GCF_055581605.1. Classification (NCBI taxonomy): domain Bacteria; kingdom Bacillati; phylum Actinomycetota; class Actinomycetes; order Kitasatosporales; family Streptomycetaceae; genus Streptomyces; species Streptomyces sp. NPDC031418. The sequence continues at coordinate 295,344 of NZ_JBVIJC010000006.1, read as the reverse complement.
GCAGCAGTCCGGTCACCGTCTCGGGCAGGGGGGCCGCCTTGGCCGGGTCGCCCCAGCCGTTCCACAGCATGTCCATTGAACGGTCGTCCTCACAAGGTCGGTGTGCTCGGTGCGGGGGCTGCGGCGGCGGTCCGCCGCTTCCGCCCGGCCCCCGGGGCGTTACACTGTGACACATGACGCCTATTCGTCACAACGGTTCGGACGGTCACAGCGGCGCCGACGGCCAGCAGGGCCCGGACAGCAATCCCGTGCTCGACGCGGCACGCGACTGTGTGCTGGCCGTCGGCGTGCGCCGCACCACCCTCGCGGACGTCGCCCGCCGCGCCGGTGTCTCCCGCATGACGGTGTACCGGCGCTGGCCGGACCTGCGGACACTGGTGGGCGATCTGATGACCCGTGAGTGGATCGACGTGGCCACCCGGGCGATCCCCGAGCCCGGCGCCTGCGCACACACCCGCGCGCGGATCGTGGACGGGATGGTGGCGGGCGTCGAGGCGTTCCGCGCGCACCCCCTCTTCCGCAAGATCGTCGACGTCGATCCGGAGCTGCTGCTCCCCTATGTGCTCGACCGGCGCGGGACCAGCCAGGAAGCCCTGCTGGCGCTGCTCGCCGACGCCCTGCGGGAGGGCCACGCGGACGGCTCCGTGCGCCCCGGCCACACCGAACGGCAGGCCCGCGCCCTGCTGCTGACCGTGCAGTCCTTCACCCTGTCCCTGCGCACGATGACCGACGAGGACGATCCGGAACTGGACTCCGCCGCCTTCCTCGGCGAGCTGCGCACCCTCCTGGAGAGGACCCTCACGCCATGAGCCACACCAGCGCCCGACCCGGCTCGTCCCTCGACGGCGCCCGGCGGGCCCGGGAACTGGCCGAGGCCACGGACGGCCGGGTGGCCGACGTGCTGGTCGTCGGGCTCGGCGCGACCGGGGCCGGGGCCGCCCTGGACGCGGCCGCCCGCGGACTGGACGTCGTCGCCGTGGACGCCCACGACCTGGCCTTCGGCACCTCCCGCTGGAGTTCCAAGCTCATCCACGGCGGGCTGCGCTATCTGGCCTCGGCCCAGTTCGACGTGGCACACGAGAGCGCGGTCGAACGCGGGGTGCTGATGACGCGCACCGCACCGCATCTGGTGGCCGCGCAGCCGTTCGTACTGCCGCTGACCCCGCTGGTGTCGCGCGGACAGGCATCACTGGCGTGGGCCGGGTTCCGGGCCGGTGACATGCTGCGGCTGGCGGCCCGGACACCGCGGCAGGCGCTGCCCGCGCCGCGCCGGCTGTCCGCGACGGAGGCCCGGCATCTGGCGCCCGGGGTGCGCGCGGACGGGCTGCGCGGCGGGCTGCTGTCCTGGGACGGCCGGCTGACCGACGACGCGCGGCTGGTGACGGCCGTGGCCCGGACGGCCGCCGCGCACGGCGCGCGGGTGCTGACCCGGGTCAGGGTGCGGGAGCTGACCGGGACGGGCGCGCGGATCCGTGACGAACTCACCGGCGAGGAGGGCGAGCTCAGGGCCCGCGCGGTCATCAACGCCACGGGTGTGTGGGCGGGCGAGCTCGTCGACGGCATCCGGGTACGGCCGTCGCGCGGCACCCATCTGGTGCTGCGCTCCGAGCGGCTCGGGCTGCTGCCGGCGGGCCTGCACATCCCGGTCCCCGGCGAGACCAACCGCTTCGTGCTGGTCCTGCCGCAGGGCGACGGCCGGGTGTACGTCGGGCTCACCGACGAGCCGGTGGAGGGCGGCATCCCGGATGTGCCGGAGGTGCCGGAGACGGACATCGGCTTCCTGCTGGACGTCCTCGGCTCCGTCCTGGACACGCCGGTACGGCGGGACGAGGTCGTCGGTGCCTTCGCGGGACTGCGGCCCCTGCTGGACACCTCCTCGGGCGGGGCTCCGGCCCGCACCGCCGACGTCTCGCGCCGGCACGCCGTGCTGACCTCGTCCGACGGTGTCACCACGGTGGTCGGCGGCAAGCTCACCACCTACCGGCGGATGGCCGAGGACGCGGTGGACGCGGCGATCGAGGCGCGCGGCCTGACCGCCGGGCCCTCCCCCACCGCCGGACTGCCCCTCGTCGGCGCTGCGGCACCGGCCCGGCTGCGGGCCCTGGCCGCACCCCGGCGGCTGGTCCGCCGCTACGGCACCGAGGCCGTCGCCGTCCACGCACTCGCCGCCGCGGATCCCGCTCTGGCCGAGCCGGTGCTGCCGGGCCATCCGGTCACCCGGGCCGAACTCGTGTGGGCGGCCCGGCACGAGGGCGCCCTCGACGTGTCCGACCTGCTGGACCGGCGCACCCGTATCGGCCTGGTCCCGCAGGACCGCGCCGAGGCCCTCGCCGCAGCGCGGACCGTCCTGGACGAGGCGGCGGCCCCGCGGCCCTGATGCGGGCCCTGCTGTCCCGCGCAGCGACCCCGGGCCCCCTCATGGACCATCCGCGGGCCGGGACGCTTGCGCTTGGTCCACGGCGGTGCCGTCCGGTTTCCATCCGAAGGCGGCCTCCAGCACGGCGGGGAGGTCCGCCTCGGGGACCGTGGCACGGACCTCCGCCAGGACTTGGGGGAAGGTGTCGTCGTCGATGACGCCCATGTGCTCCTGACGGAGCCGGTGGATGATCTCGACGAGTTCGGGCCGCAGCCGCATCCAGGCACGGGAGGTGCGGACCGTCTCGTCGACCTGGTGCATGAACCAGCGCATGACCTCGTAGGGAACGTCCACGTGGGGCTCGTGCGGGTTGAAGCACACCGTCGGCTCCCTGCCCGGATCCTCGTCGGGGACGATCGCGGTCACGAGGTTGCGCTGCCCGGCCACGACGTCCAGTTCCAGGTACCAGGCGTCATCGGGCACGGAGTACATCTCGGTGATCGTGTAGTCGCCGTCGGGGTGTCTCAAGGCCATGGCCGCATGCTGTCACGCCCGGAACGGGGCGAGGGGGGCCGCCCTGCTCGCCGGTGTGCTCACAGCAGGCGGCGGATGTCGCCGCGGACGCGGTAGAAGCCGCCCGCCGCCGGGTGCAGGGCGTCCACGACGTAGCGGGCGCCGGGCTCGCGTATCGCGCGGGGGAACTGCACATGCCACGCGGTGTCGTACCCCTCGGAGACCACCCGGACCCGCACCCGTCCGGACTCCTGGACGCATTCGACGACGACCGAGCCGGCCGGGGCCCGGTCCACGGTGGCCACCGCCGCGACGGCGGTGGCCGGTGCGCGGGCCGGCAGGGCGGCGGCGAGCTTCACGTCCCGCACCACGGGCACGCTGCCCTGCTGGGCCGCGGAGACGGCCTGCTCACTGGCGTCCACGCAGACCAGCGAGCCGTCCGTGGTCACCAGGTAGAGCCGCTCGTCGCGGTACTGCATCGACAGGGCCGAGCCGCTGCCCGTGCCGAGCTTCCACAGCCGGGTGCCGTCCCGGTCGAAGCAGTAGACGGAGGAGGCCGCGTCCCCGGCGAAGACGAACCGGCCGCCGGGCGAGGTGGCGCACGAGTACACCGGGCCGTCGCAGGCGTACGTCGCCTCGATCGCGCCGGTGGTCTTCGACAGCCGCTGGACCACGCGGGCCGCGGTGCCCGCGTACACGGCGTCGTCCTCCTGCCAGCCGAACAGCACGCCACCGCGGGTGGTCGTGTGCCACAACTCGCCGCTGCCGTCCGGCGCGTAGGCGGTGACCCCCTGGTGGTGGCCGTGGTAGACGGCCCGGTCGTCGGCGCGGACCATCCAGGCGTGCTCGCCCCGGCTGCGGCGGGCCCACTGGTGCTCGTCCTCGTGGTCGATGACGGTGAGCCGGCCCTGGCGGTCCGAGACGTCCAGCACGCCCTCGTGGATGTCCAGCCAGAAGATGTCGACGTCGGCCGTGATGTCGTAGGCGGCGAAGGGGAGTTTGGCGGAGAGGTCGTACACCTTGCCGTCGTCGCAGCCCGCGTAGATCCAGAAGTCGTCGGCGACCAGGCACTTCACACCGTCGGGCAGGCTGAAGCGGGCCAGCACGGCGCCTTCGTGGTCCAGGGTGTAGACGTCACCGGCCTGGTTGCCGACCCAGGCGCGGTCCTCGTCGACATGGATGCCGAACGCGGCGGAGCCGGTGCGGAAGCGCCACAGCACCGGCGCCACGGCACGCGCGGTCGACGGGGCCGAGCTGACCTGACGCCGGGTCACCGCGCGCGGGGCGCGGCCGCCGGGCACCGCCGGTGCGTAGCCCTTGCGGACCTTCTCCCCCACCTTCTTCGCGGCGGCGGCCCGCGCCTTCTCCGCGGTCGGGAACGTCGTGGTCTGGGTCTGTCCGGCGGCGCCGATCCTGCCGTACCGCACGGTCACCACCTGGCCGTCGACGGTGACCTCGTAGAACTTGTGGGCACCGCCGCCCTCCTGCGACAGCTCCAGATATGTCGTCGACACCGCGGACGCCGTGGACATGGCACACCCCTCCCCGAGCCGGACCGCGGCACTCCCGCAGGTCCTCACTGCTCACACCGTAGGCGGGGCCACTGACAATCGGCCGGGCGGCGACCGGGCCGCCGGGGCATCCGCTCCGACACCCCGTCAACACCGGGGCGGCTCAGCCCGCGAGCAGCTCGGCGAACCTGCCGGCGTCGATGTTGCCGCCGGAGGCGATGACGCCGATGCGGGGCGGGAGCGGGGTCAGGTGTCCGGCCAGCAGGGCGGCGAGGCCGGTGGCGCCGCTCGGTTCCAGGACGATCTTCAGGCGTTCGAAGGCGAACCGCATGGCCTCGACGATCTCCACGTCGGTGACCAGGGTGATCGCGTCGACCAGCCGCCGGTTGAGCGGGAAGGTGAGCTCGCCGGGCGTGGGCAGGGCCTGACCGTCGGCGATGGTGTGCGGCACCGGCACGGTGACGCGCGTGCCACTCTCCAGGGACCGCTTGGTGTCGTCGCCCGCTTCCGGCTCGACCCCGACGATCCGGATGCCCGGGTGCAGCGCCTTGGCGGTGACGGCGCTGCCCGCGATGAGTCCGCCGCCCCCTACGGGTACGACGAGCGCGCCGAGCGGGCCGGTCTCCTCGAGGAGTTCGAGGGCGGCGGTGCCCTGGCCGGCGATGACATGCGGGTGGTCGTAGGGCGGGATGAGGGTCAGCCCCCGGTCCGCGGCCAGGGCCTCGCCGAGCTTGGTGCGGTCCTGGGTGTACCGGTCGTAGGTGACGATCTCGGCGCCGTACCCCGCCGTGGCCTCCCGCTTGGCACGCGGAGCGTCCTCGGGCATCAGGACGACGGCCGTGGCACCGACCTCGCGGGCGGCCAGGGCGACGGCCTGGGCGTGGTTGCCGGAGGAGTAGGCGGCGATGCCCCGCGCCAGCTGCTCGGGGGTGAGCCGGGCGGCGGCGTTGTAGGCGCCGCGGAACTTGAAGGCGCCGACGCGCTGGAAGTTCTCGCACTTGACGAACACCTCCGTGCCGACGCGGGAGTTGAGGGCGCGGGAGGTGACGACAGGGGTGCGGTGCGCGACGCCCTTGAGGCGTACGGCGGCCTCGCGGACGTCGTCGAAGGTCACGGTCGGGGTGGCGGCCATGGCGGGCTCCTTGCGGTCGGCGCGTCGGCGCGGGCCGTACGGGTACGACGGCCCGCCCGTCACTTGGCGTAGTTGTAGACGGTCGCGCGGGAGACGCCGAGCAGGTCGGCGATGGTCTGTGCGGCGTCACGCGAGTCGAACCAGCCGTCCTGGTACAGCTGCCGGACCAGTGCCTTCTTGTCCGGCCGGCTCAGTGACCGGGGGGTGGCGGCGCGCTGTGCGGACAGTTCCTCCACCGTCCGGCGCAGTTCGCGCGCGGTGCGGTCCCGCAGGGTCTCCAGCGGCCGGTCGCCGGAGTCGGGGTCGGTGGCGACGAGGTTCGCCAGGGCGAGGGCCACGGGGGACAGCACGGAGACGTCGAGGTTCAGGCAGAGCGCCGCGACATAGGTGCCGTCGGCGTTCTTGATGCCGATGGAGGTGCTCTTCACGGGCCGGCCGTCGGGGAACCGGTTGGGGTAGTTCTGGACGATGCTCGGATACTCCGGGTCGGCGATCCGCGCCAGCCCCAACTCGGTTGCGGGATCACCGATCTGACGGCCCGACAGGTTGTTCTCGATGGCACGGATCGCATGCCGGGGGTCCCGCAGGTCGTGCAGCACCACCTCGCACAGCCCGGGGAACATCCGCCCCACGGCGACGGCGATCTTCTCGGCCTCCTGGATGAGGTGCTCGTCGTTGTCCACCCGCACTCCTTGGACCGAATTTCCATTTCTGGACAGGAAGACTAAGTCGGTGTGCGGCCCGCGTCCAGACCCTCCCGCGGGATTCCGCTCTTGCCCTGACGGCCACTCTCCCGCCATAGTGAGTTTGAATTTCCAACTCGCCAGCTCAACTCACTGCGCCGTACGGGGAAGGGACATCATGAGCGAGCAGGACACCGAGGGCCGCACCGGGCGGCGGAAGCTTCCCGCCGGGCTCGCCGGCCATCGTTCCGTGCAGGCCGTGCTGGCGAGCCGCGCGGAGGGCGGCCGGAGCGCCCCGCCACCGGTGATCGACGCGGACTGGCTGCGCGCGCTGTGTCTGGAGGCCGGTGCCGACGACGCGGCCGCGGTGAGCCTGGACCACCCCGACCTGGCCGGGGAGCGTGAGCACGTACGCGCCGCCCTGCCCGGCACCCGCTCGTTGATCTCGCTCATGGTCCGCATGAACCGCGACAACACGCGCTCGCCCGCCCGCAGCGTGGCCAACCAGGAGTTCCACCAGACCGACGAACAGGTCAACGCCGCGGCCCGCGCGGTCTCCCGGGCCCTGGAGGACGCCGGCTACCACGCGCTCAACCCCTCGGCCGGCTTCCCGCAGGAGATGGAGAACTTTCCGGGGCGCATCTGGGTGGTGGCCCACAAGACCGTGGCCGTGGCGGCGGGGCTGGGCGTGATGGGCCTGCACCGCAACGTCATCCATCCCCGGTTCGGCAACTTCGTGCTGCTGGCGACGGTCCTGGTGGACGCGGAGGTGAGCGCGTACGGGCAGCCGCTGGACTACAGCCCGTGCGTGGACTGCAAGTTGTGCGTCGCCGCGTGCCCGGTGGGCGCCATCGGCAAGGACGGCTCCTTCGACGCGCTCGCCTGTACGACCCACAACTACCGTGAGTTCATGAGCGGGTTCACGGACTGGGCGCAGACCGTGGCCGACAGCGAGGACGCCGCCGAGTTCCGCTCCCGCGTCACCGACCCGGAGAACGCCTCGATGTGGCAGAGCCTCGCCTTCAAGCCCAGCTACAAGTCCGGGTACTGCCTGGCGGTCTGCCCGGCCGGCGAGGACGTCCTCGGACCCTACCTGGACGACCGCAAGGCATACCTGGACACGGTGCTGCGGCCCTTGCAGGAGAAGACCGAGACCCTCTACGTCCTGCCCGGCTCGGACGCCCAGGCGTATGCGCGGCGCCGCTTCCCGCACAAGCCGGCCAAGGAGGTCAGCGGCGGCTGGCGGCCCCCGGCGAAGCGCCGGCCCGGCCCTTCCGGCCCGGAGTGACCGGGGCGGCCCGTCAACCGGGAGTGACCAGGTACCGGCCGGGCGACCGGGAGTGACCGATTGCCGGCCGGTGGAGGGGGCGGGGAACGACCCGAGCGCGTGGATTAGCGTTCCCCGCCCCTTCCGGGTCGGCCCGCCGCCGTCTCGCCGGCGGTGCGGCGGCGGACCGGTCTGGGGGGCGGTCCTGGCGGCCGCCCTTCGTACGCCCGGTCGTACGGTCGTGTGTGTCGTGCAGAGGGAGAGAGAGGATCTTGTTCAGACCCTCCGTCGCCGCTGGCCCGCAGGCCATCCGGGACGGGCCGGACGGGTGAGCCGACGGCGTCCGCGCCCACGCCCGCGCACCCACCCCGGGCCGTCCGACCGGCTGCGCGTGCGGGTCCAGGTGCCGACGGGACGCGGGAACTCGGCACACCCGCGGAGAAGTTGGTGTGCGAAGCTTTGGCCAACCGTTCACCCAGGCCGTGGCGGCCGCCGAGAGGAGCACAGCGTGACACAGGACGGCGTCCAGGCCGTGCACATCGACACCAGCAAGCCGCACCCGGCCCGGATCTACGACTACCTCCTGGGCGGCAAGGACAACTACGCGGTGGACCAGGCGGCGGGCGACGCACTCGCGGCCGCCGCACCGGAGGCGCGGATCGGCGTCCGGGCGAACCGCGCGTTCCTGCACCGCGCCGTCCGGTATGTCGTCGGCAGCGGGGTCCGGCAGATCCTGGACATCGGCACCGGGCTGCCCACCTCCCCGAACGTGCACGAGGTCGCCCAGCAGACGGCGCCGGACGTCCGGGTCGCGTACGTCGACAACGACCCGATCGTGGCCGCCCACGGCAACGCGCTGCTCAGCCGGACGGGTGCGACCAGCATCGTCCTCGGCGACCTGCGCGACCCGCGGTCCGTCCTGGACCACCCCGACGTCCGCAAGGTCATCGACTTCGACCGGCCGGTCGCCCTGCTGCTGGTCGCCGTACTGCACTTCCTCACCGACGCGGACGACCCGGCCGGGATCGTCGCCACCCTGCGGGACGCGCTTCCCGCCGGCAGCTTCCTGGTGCTCTCGCACGCCACGGGCGACTTCGCCGACCGCACCGCGGCCCAGGCCGTCTACACCAAGGCCACCGCCTCCCTGAACCTCCGCCCCCGCGCCGGGGTCGAGCGGTTCTTCGAGGGGTTCGACCTGGTCGAGCCGGGACTCGCACAGGTGGCGTTCTGGCGCCCGGACGGCACCCCGCCGCCCGGCTCCGACGAGATCGGCTTCTACGCGGGCGTGGGCCGCAAGACGTCCTGACCCCGGTGCTCGCGGGCACATCGACGGCGCCGGGTCCGTGCCGACGGACCCGGCGCCTTTGCCTGCGCCCGCACGGTTCCCTCACCGGTCACTCGGGCCGCACCCCTTGACCAGCCCCCTGTGGGCCCCTCCATACTGACGGCCGAATCGATCGGCCAAATCGATTTGGCCGCCGTCCCGGCCGGATCGTCGAGGCCTGAGCCCGAGCGAGCCGAACGGAGCCCGCGCGTGTCCAGTCCCGCACATCCTGTCGACCCCCGACCCGACGAGCCGGCAGCCCTCCCGCCCCAGCCGTCCGACGCCGGTCCCCCTGCCGTCCACCCCGTCGACGAGTCCCGGCCGCTGGGCCGGATCCTCCTCTTCGGGCTTCAGCACGTCCTCGTGATGGCGGCGACCCCGATCTCCGCGATCTTCCTGATGAGCGCCACCCTCCGGCTGGGCCCGGGACTCACCGTCGACCTGCTCTCGGCGTCCCTGCTGCTGTCCGGGGCAGGAACGCTGATCCAGTCCCTCGGCCCGTGGAGGTTCGGGCCGCGGCTGCCCTTCGTGATGCTGCCCGGCGGTGCGCCGCTGATCCTCTTCCTGTCGATCGCGCAGCAGCACGGGCTGCGCACCGCCACCGGTGCGGTGCTGCTCACCGCCGCCTTCACCTTCCTGGTCCTGCCGCTGTTCGCACGGCTGCTGAAGTACTTTCCCCCGCTGGTCATCGGCACGATGATCGTGATCGTCGGGGTCAACCTGGTGAAGGTCGGCGGACTGCTGGTCACCGGTCCGCCCGGCAGCCCCGGCTTCGGCGATCCCGCCCGCCTCGGGCTGGCCTTCACCACCATCGCCCTGATCGTCGCCTTCACCCGGCTGCTGCGCGGCACACTGCGCCAACTCGCCGTCATGCTGGGCCTGTTCGCGGGAACAGCGGTCGCCTTCGCGCTCGGCCAGGCACACCCGGACGCACCGCTCGCCGGACAACTCGTCGGCGTCCCGCGGCCGTTGCCCTTCGGCGCGCCGGTCTTCGACCTCCTCGCCGCCCTGCCGCTGATGCTGTACAGCATCGCGTCCATGGCGGAGGCGACCGGGCAGACCGTCATCAACGCCGAAGCCGTGGGCAAGGACATCGACATACGCAGGGACGTGCCGCGCACCGTGCGCGGTGACGCGCTGACCTCCTTGCTCGGCGGCTGCTTCGGGCTGCCGCTGATGGTCACCAGCGGCGAGAACATCGGCATCGTCCGGGTGACCGGCGTCCGCAGCCGGTACGTCACGGCAGCCGCCGGCCTGGTCCTCGTCCTCCTCGGCTTCCTCACCCCGGTCGCGCGGGCGATCAGCGCGATGCCGCCCGCGGTGGTCGGCGGCGCGGCGATGGTGGTCTTCGCGGTCGTCACCGTGCTGGGCGTGCAGATGCTGGGCCGGGCCCGGCTGGAGGACCACACGGCCACCGTGACCTGCGCGGTCGCCCTCGCGCTGGGCCTCCTGCCGATCCTGGTGCCCGGGGTGTACGCCGGTTTCCCGTCCGGCGTGCGGATCCTGCTGGAGAGCGGGGTCGCCGTGGGCGCGCTCGTCGCCGCCGTCCTCAACGTCGTCTTCCACCACCTCGGACGCGGGGCCGCGAAAGCCCCCGCCCCCCAACCGGCCGAGACACCCGGACCGGCCCTCCATGGGTGATCCGCTCCCCCACCCCGCCCCCACCGCACCCGACCGACGGAGAACCATGCCCGACCTGTCCCCCGGCCCGCTCCGCGACGACGCGCTGCTGCTGGTCCCCGACCTCACCCTGACCCCCGAGGGCCCCCAGGAGCGGCACGCGGTGGTGGTGCGCGACGGGGTGTTCCAGGACGTCGGCCCGGTCGAGCGGATCCTTTCCGCTCACCCCTCGCTGACGCCCGTACCGCTGCCCGGACAGCTGCTGATGCCCGGCTTCACCGACAGCCACCACCATCTGACCCAGAGCTTCGGCGGCTCGCTGGCCTTCGGTGAGCCGTCGGAGATCTTCCGCCGGGTGTGGGTGCCGCTGGAGACCGCGCTGGACGAGGAGTCTGCGTACGTCGCCGCGAAGCTCGCCGCGCTGGAGTCGCTGCGGGGCGGCTTCACGACGGTCGCCGAGGCCGGCACCCGGGCGGCGGTGGACGTGGACGTGGTGGCCTCGGCCACCCGGGACGCGGGGATCCGCTGTGTGCTGGGGCTGGTCTGCAACGACGCCGCGGACGGCACCGGCGCGGACGCCGACCCGCGGGCCGTGCTCGCCGCCGCCGAACGGCATCTGGCCCGGTACGGCGGCGGCCTCGTCCATCCCTCGCTCGCCGTGAGCGTGCCCGAGGCCGCGACCGCGCCCGTACTGGCCGCCACCGCGCGGCTCGCCGCCGAGGCGGGGACGGTCGTACAGATCCATGTCAACGAACATCTCGTGGCGGTGGAACGCTCACTGGTCCGGCACGGACTGCGGCCGCTGGAACATCTGCACCATGTGGGCGCGCTGGGACCGCAGTTGCTGGCCGCGCACGCGACGCTGCTCACTCCCGCCGAGGTCACCCTGCTCGCCGACAGCGGTACGGCGGTGAGCTACAACCCGGTCGCCAGCGCCTGGAAGGGCAACGCGGTCGCTCCCGCCACCCTGTTCGCCGAGCGGGGCATCCGGTTCGGGCTGGGCACCGACGGGACCCGCGGGGACGCCTTCCGGCTCACCGAGGCAGCCGAGTTCGCACAGCGGCTGACGTATGGCCTGACCAGCGGGGACTCGTCCTGCGGCGCGGGCTGGACCTGGCTGGAGCGGGCCACCGCGGGCGGCGCGGACGCGGTGGGCCTCGGCCGGCTCACGGGACGTGTCACGGCCGGGGCCGCCGCCGACTTCCTGCTGGTGGATGTCACCGGGCCGGAGATGCAGCCGTCCTGGGACCTGCCCTGGGAACTGGTCCGGCGCGGCAACCGGGACCAGCTGACCGCCGTGTTCGTCGCCGGACAGCTGCGGCTGTGGCACGGCCGGCCGCTGGACTGGGACGCGGCGGCGCTGGTCCGCCGGGCGGCGGAGCTGGCCCCGCGGGTGCTGCGGCGCGCCCGGGTGACGCGGGCGCACCCCACCTCGGTGGTGGCCCGCGGCCGTACGACAGCCTCCGCGCCCCCGCCGGACACCGCGCCCGAGCCGGTCGCGGGCGGTGGGCGGTGACCGGGGCCACGCTGGCCGTACTGGCGCCGACCGTGGCCGCGGCAGCGTTCGTCCAGGGCACGAGCGGCCTCGGATTCGCGCTGATCGTGGCGCCGGTCGCGGGACTGCTCGCGCCAGGGCTGCTGCCGGTGTTCGTCCTGACGGCGATGATCCCGCTCAACCTGTACGTCGCCTGGCGCGAGCGGCACAGCCTCGACATGCGCGGTGCCGGATGGATCACGGCGGCCCGGCTGGCGGCGACACCGGCGGGGCTGGCGCTGCTGTGGGTGATCCCGGCCGGCGCGCTCGGCCCGGCCGTCGGGGCCGCCACGGTGCTGGCGGCGCTGGTGAGCCTGGTGGCGCCCGCGTTCGAGCCGGGGCGCGGCGCGTTTGCGGTCGCGGGCGTCGTCACCGGGCTGACCGAGACGGCGACCGGCGTCGGCGGCCCACCGCTCGCCCTCGTCTACCAGCACCGCCCGCCCGGCGAGCTGCGCGCCACGGTCGCCGTCTGCTTCCTGGTCGGCGAAGTGGCCTCGCTGGCCCTGCTGTTGGGCACCGGGCGGGGACACCCGGCGGACATGGGCTGGGCCCTGCTGCTCCTGCCGGCCCTGGCGGCCGGCGCCTGGCTCAGCCGACTGGTGCACCGACGCGTCGACGCCCGCCGGATGCGCGCCTTCGTCCTCCTCTTCGCGCTGGTGTCCGGGGCGGCGCTGATGGCGGGAGGCTGACCGCCCTCACCGCTGCCCGGTGGCTCCGCCGGCCGACCGCCGGCTCGGCCTGCCCCAACCCCGGTGGACGACCGGCTCCGCCTGACCCGACGCCGATGGACCACCGGCACAGCGCTTGTCCAACGCCCGTGGACCGCTGCTTCGACGCAGAGCGACAGCCGGCCCAGCCCGGGCCTGACCCCGGCTCCCAGAAGGACCGGCCGGCCCAACCACCCGCTCCACCCCAGACGGACACCATCCCACCGCCGAGCAGTGGCGCGCCCCCTGGATCGGCACCGGGCACCGCCCGAGCCCCTCTCACCGTTGGGACGAGGCCCGGGGGACGAGGCGGGGGGCCGGGGCGGGGAGCGGCGGCGTTTCCGGGGGCTCGGCCGGGGGGCCGGACAGCCGGGTGAGCAGCAGTTCCACCGCGTCCGCGGCGGCCCGGTCCAGCCGCAGGTCGACCGCGGTGAGCGGCGGCTCGCAGGTCCGGGCGCGCAGCCCGTCGTAGCGGGTGACGACCATGACGTCCTCGGGGATGCGGCGGCCGGCCGCGCGCAGCGCCCGTACGGCCCCGACGGCGAAGGCGTCGACCAGGACGCACAGCGCGTCGATGCCGGGATGCTCGGCGAGCAGCGCGGCGCAGCGGTCGTACCCGGCCTGCTCGCCGCCGTCCTCCGGTGCCGTGGCGACGATCGGCGGCCAGCCGTGCGCGGCCGCCGCCCGTTCGAAGGCCGCGCGGGCGTCGACGGTGGAGTGCCGGGTGCTCGCGCCGACGATCAGCGCCGGGCGGCGGGCGCCCTGGGCGCGCAGGTGGTCGAGGAGCAGGTCGACCACGCGGCCGCCGTGCAGGTCGACGTGCGGGGCGTCGTCGTCGGGATCGGTGGGCCGGCCGAGGGTGACGTACGGCAGTCCGCGCTCGCGCAGCTGGGCCACGGCCGGGTCGTCCGCCTCGGGCTCGACGACGATCGCGCCGTCGATGTCCACGGTGTACAGCGCGGACTCGGACTGCACGGGCGGTATCAGCACCAGCGCGTACTCGTGCAGCAGGGCCCGCTCGGCCGCCGCGGCCGCCACCTCCATGTAGAAGCCGAGCCGGGAGGGTCCGCCGGCCACCGCGAACGGCATCGAGGAGGCCAGCGCGATCGCCCGGGCCTCGCCGCGGCGCAGCCGCTGTGCGCGGAGGTTGGGCCGGTAGCCCAGCTCGGCGGCGATCCGGCGGACCCGCTCGCGGGTGCGCGGATCGACCTTGCCGATGCCGTTCAGCGCGTGGGACACCGTGGTCCGGGACACCGCGGCCGCCGCTGCGACATCGGCGATGGTGGGCCGGCGGGCGCCGCGGGAGGTGGTCATGCGGCCATCTTGCCCCATACACCGATCAACGGTCCCCGGCGGCGAGGACATCCGCATGGTGCGCCTGCGGCGATGGTGCGACGCTGGGGACAGAGGTGCCCGACGAGGGAGATGCCTGGAGGGCCGATGGGACGTGACGTCCCGGCGCTCGTCTTCACCCGCGACGACCGCCGCCGGTACCGGATCAAGATGCAGGAGTGCCTCGAGGCGTTCGCGCAGATGCTGCGCGAGGCACGGTTCGAGGCGGAGCGTCCGCAGGTCGGGCTGGAGATCGAACTGAACCTGGTCGACGAGGCGGCGGAGCCGGCGATGCGCAACAGCGATGTGCTGGAGGCGATCTCCGACCCCGCCTGGTCCACCGAACTGGGCCGGTTCAACCTGGAGATCAATGTGCCGCCACGGCGGCTGACGGCGGGCGGTCCGGACGCCTGGGAGTCCGAGATCCGTGCCGCGCTAAACCACGCCGACCTGCGCGCCGGGTCGGCCGGTGCCCGGCTCATCATGATCGGGATCCTGCCCACGCTGCGCCAGCAGCACATCGGCGAGGAGACGCTGTCCGAGAACCCGCGCTACCGGCTCCTCAACGACCAGATCTTCGCGGCCCGGGGCGAGGATCTGCGCATCGAGGTGGACGGTGTGGACCGGCTGCGGACCTATGCGGACACCATCACCCCGGAGGCCGCGTGCACCAGCACCCAGTTCCATCTCCAGGTGTCCCCGGAGGAGTTCGCCGGATACTGGAACGCGGCGCAGGCCATCGCCGGGGTGCAGGTGGCGCTGGCGGCGAACGCGCCGTTCCTGTTCGGCAAGGAGCTGTGGCACGAGACCCGGATCCCGCTGTTCGAGCAGGCCACCGACACCCGCCCGGAGGAGATCAAGGTGCAGGGGGTACGGCCCCGGGTGTGGTTCGGGGAACGCTGGATCACCAGCGTCTTCGACCTGTTCGAGGAGAACCTGCGCTACTTCCCGGCCCTGCTGCCGCTGTGCGACGAGCAGGATCCGGTGGAGACGCTGGACGGGGGCGACACACCGGAGCTGAGCGAACTCACCCTGCACAACGGGACCATCTACCGCTGGAACCGGCCCGTCTACGCGGTCGCCGAGGGCCGCCCGCACATCCGGGTGGAGAACCGGGTGCTGCCCGCCGGACCGACGGTCGCCGACACGCTGGCCAACGGCGCGTTCTACTACGGGCTCACCCGGGCCCTGGTGGAGGAGGACCGGCCGGTGTGGTCGCGGATGTCCTTCGCGGCCGCCGAGGACAACCTGCACGCCGCAGCCCGGCACGGCATCGACGCGCTGCTGTACTGGCCGGGGACGGGCGAGGTGCCGGTGCCCGAACTGGTCCTGCGCCGGCTGCTGCCGCTCGCGCACCGCGGTCTCGAACACTCCGGCATGGACGCGGCGTGGCGTGAGCCGCTGCTGGGAATCATCGAGCAGCGCTGTGTGACGGCCCGCAACGGGTCCGTGTGGCAGAAGGAGATGCTGCACCGGATCGAGGACACGACCCACACCGGCCGCCATGAGGCGCTGCGGCGGATGACCCAGGTGTACATCGACTACATGCACCTCAACGCCCCGGTCCACACCTGGCCGGTGGACTGAGACGCCCTGATGCGCCGGCCGGCCGGGGTGCGGACGACGGTGCCCCTCGGAGCCGGTCGTCTACGCTGGCGCGGTGACTGATGAGCAGGAGCGGGTGCGGCCGTCGGGAGTGTGGGCCACGGCGGTGGGGGTGGCCCGGGTGCGGGCGCTGGAGACCGAGCGGGAGAACGCGCTGTTCCGCGACCCACTGGCACAGGCCTTCGCCACCGCCGGCGGCCTGTGGCCCTCCTCGCCGCCGCTGCCCGAGGACGAGGGCGCGCGACGCCGCCGGCTGGCCGTGTCGTTCTCCATCGTCATCAGGACGAAGTTCCTCGACGACCTGTTGCGGGAGGCCTGTGCGGCCGGGGTCCGGCAGGTCGTGCTGCTCGGTGCCGGCATGGACAGCCGGGCCTTCCGGATGGACTGGCCCGAGGGCACCCGGCTGTTCGAGGTCGACACCGCCGCGCCACTGGACTTCAAGGCCTCGGTGCTGCTCCAGGAGCGGGCCGTCGCGCGCTGCGAGCGGATCACCGTCCCGGTGGATCTGCGTGAGGACTGGCCCGGCGCGCTGGCCGCAGCAGGGCACGACCCGACGGTGCCGACCGTGTGGATCGCCGAAGGACTGCTGATCTATCTGCCCGAGGACGCGGTGGACCTGCTGCTGGCCCGGATCGGCGCGCAGTCGGCGGCGGGCAGCCGGATGGGGCTGACGTT
Organism: Streptomyces sp. NPDC031418; assembly: GCF_055581605.1. Lineage (NCBI taxonomy): Bacteria > Bacillati > Actinomycetota > Actinomycetes > Kitasatosporales > Streptomycetaceae > Streptomyces > Streptomyces sp. NPDC031418. The sequence continues at coordinate 279,085 of NZ_JBVIJC010000006.1, read as the reverse complement.
GGGCTCGCGCGGCGTGATCGAGCGCTTCGGCGCGGACGCCGTGCCGGGATCGGCGGCGTCCCTGTGGGTCTCGGAGATGCCCGACGACCCGGTGGGCTGGCTGGCCGGCCACGGCTGGGAGGCCGACTGCCACACCCTGCGCGAGCGCGCTGCCGCCTATGGCCGCCCGGTCAGCACCCCGCCGCAGCGCGAGGAGGGGCCCGGCGGACTGATCTCGGCGGTCCGCCGCCAGAGCGCCTCCCGGCTTCCCTGAACGTCGTCCCGAGGCAGTTACGGCGTCGGTGCGGACGCGCAATCGTGGGCGGTCGACGTCAATCGCTGCGCCCCGCGTTCTCCTTCCACCTCCGCTGCCGCCGCTATCGGTGGAACGACATCTATCCGGGCCTCACACCGATCGACACCTGAAAACGTCCCGGGCGTCGGCCGCGTCGTACGCTGTCCGGGTGAGCCGATCCGGGACGACGGACAGGAGCAGCATGGCCGGTGCCGACGCTTCCGCCCCGGCGCGCACGGTGCGTGCGGCGTACGAGGCGCTCTCGGCGGTGGTCGCGGAGCTGGGTGACGAGGAGTCATGGCTGCCGACGGACTGCACGGGGTGGGCGGTCCGCGATCTCGTCTTCCACTGTCTGGGCGATGCCCAGCGCGCTCTGGTGGCCCTGCACACCCCGGCGTCCGGGCCGGCGGACCGGGACGCCGTCAGCTACTGGCAGGAGTGGCGGCCGGACGGCGTCGGTGCGGCGAACGGCCGGCGCTGGGCGCGGGTGAGCGCGAGCATGTTCCTGGACTGGGGCCAGTTGCGCGGGCTGTTCCTGGAGACGCTGGCGGCGGCCGCGGGGGCCGCGGACGGCGTCGGTCCCGGCCGGCATGTCGCCACCCAGGGGCATGTGCTGACGGCCGGCGATCTGCTGCTCACCCTCGCGGTGGAGGCGACCGTGCACCATCTCGACCTGACCGCCGCCCTGCCGCTCGCGCCGGGGCCCTCGCCCGAGGGGCTGGCCGCGGTGCGCGCCACCCTGGACGGGCTGCTGGGCCGGCCCGGGCTGCCGGAGTGGAGCGACCGGCACTATGCGCGGGTGGGCACCGGCCGGGCCGCGCTCACCGAGGCCGAACGCACCGCCCTCGGTGCGGCGGCGGACCGCTTTCCGCTGTTCGGCTGAGTCTTCCGGCGCCGGGTGCGCCCGGCGGCACGTCCGACCCGGGGACATGTGCGGGCGGCGTCTGCGCGGTGCGCTGCTTCCCGGCCGCCCGGATGGAAGCCTGCGCTCCATGAACAGCCCTCCGAGCATCAACTGTTACGTCGACCGGGTGACCGCGGGCCCGGGCGGCGCGCTGACCGAGGAGATCGGCATCGTCACCGGCGATCTGATGGTCGCGACCGTGCTGCGGGCCGACGGCCGCAGCGCGCGTGTGGCCGTGCAGCATTCCGGCAGCGACGTCTGGTACACCCTCAGCGGCAGCCCGGCCCCGGTGCCCGCCGGGCAGCTCGCGGCCTATCACCGCGATCTGCTGGGCCGTATCCGCCGCGGCGGCGGCACCCGGGCCAGCTGAACTCCGATTGGCCAACTCTCAAGACATCTCAGCCAGTTGACTCCCATGAACGGGCAAAAACGGGGGTCGCGCACCTTGACCAGGGTTTGGTCCAGACCAATCATGGCCTAGACCAATAGCCCCGGCCGGGCTCCGCACCGTGCGACACCCCCGCTCGACCGCCCTGTCGTCCGCTCTCCGGGAGTACCCGATGACACGTCCGAGATCCGTTCGCGCCCTGCTCACCGGCGTGGCCACCCTGGCCGCGTCCGCGGGGATCGCCCTGGGCATCGGGGGCACCGCGCACGCGGCGACCCCGCTGCCCGCGCATGTCTTCGCGCCCTACTTCGAGTCCTACAACGGCGACAGCCCCGCCGCGCTGGCCCAGTCCTCCGGGGCCAAGTACCTCACCATGGCCTTTCTCCAGGCCGACAAGAAGGGCTCGTGCACCCCGTACTGGAACGGCGACAGCGGCAAGCCCGTGGACCGCTCCGTCTTCGGCGCCGACGTCGACACCATCCGCTCGCGGGGCGGTGACATCATCCCCTCCCTCGGCGGATACGCCGCCGACAACGGGGGCACCGAGATAGCCGACAGCTGCACCAGCGTGGACTCCATCGCCGCCGCCTACGAGAAGATCATCACCACCTACGACGTCTCCCGGCTCGACATGGACGTCGAGGACAACTCGCTCACCAACACCGCCGGCGTCGACCGCCGCAACCAGGCCATCAAGAAGGTCCAGGACTGGGCCGCCGCCAACGGGCGCTCGGTGCAGTTCTCGTACACCCTGCCGACCACGACGACCGGCCTCGCCGACAGCGGGCTCGCCGTGCTGCGCAGCGCGAAGAACGCCGGCGCGAAGGTGGACGTCGTCAACATCATGACGTTCGACTACTACGACGGCGCCACCCACCACATGGCCACGGACACCCAGACGGCCGCGAGCGGGCTGCACGGCCAGCTCGCGTCGCTGTACCCGAACCTGAGCGACAGCCAGCTGTGGGGCATGATCGGGGTCACCGAGATGCCGGGCGTGGACGACTACGGTCCGGCGGAGACCTTCACCACGGCCGACGCGACGACCGTGTACGACTGGGCCGTCGCCCGGGGCATCAACACCCTGTCCTTCTGGGCGCTCCAGCGCGACAACGGCAGCTGTCCCGGCTCCCCCGCCTCCGACACCTGCTCCGGCATCGCCCAGGACACCTGGTACTTCACCCACACCTTCGCACCGTTCACGGGCGGTACGACGACCCCGCCGGCCAATGACTTCGCGGTCTCCCTCTCTCCCGCCGCCGCCTCCCTCGACCCGGGCGGCTCGGCGAAGGCGACCGTGCAGACCTCGGTGACCTCGGGCGGCGCACAGAGCGTCGACCTCGCGGTGAGCGGCGCGCCGAGCGGGGTGACCGCCTCGCTCAGCCCCTCCTCGGTCACCGCCGGCGGCACCTCGACCCTGACCGTGCAGGCGGGCACCTCGGCGGCACCGGGCACCTACACCCTGACGGTGACCGGCACGGCCGGCTCGACCCGGCACAGCGCCACCCTCTCCCTGACCGTGAACGGGTCCGGCGGCACGGCGGCCCTCGGCAACGGCGGCTTCGAGACGGGCTCGCTCGCCCCGTGGACCTGCGGGAGCGGAGCCACCGTGGTCTCCTCCCCGGTGCACGGCGGAAGCCACGCGCTGAAGACCACGCCCTCCGACAGCACGACCGGCCAGTGCGCCCAGACCCTCACCCTGAAGCCGAACACCTCCTACACGCTCAGCGGCTGGGTGCAGGGTCCGTACGCCTATCTCGGGGTCAGCGGCGGCGCGACGGCCAGCACCTGGGCGTCGTCCTCCGCCTGGACGAAGCTGACGGTGCCCTTCACGACGGGCTCCTCCGGCACGGTCACCGTGTACGTCCACGGCTGGTACGGCCAGGGCGCGGTCTACGCGGACGACCTCGCCCTGTCCTGACCGGCAGCCAGGCGGCCCCGGCGGCCCGGTCGCGCGCCACACCGGAGTCAATCCCCCGCATTCATGCGCTTATCCCATCTAATGGGGGCGATGAGTGGAATCAGCCGCCGGGGCCTGGCGCGTCTCGGCCTCGGAGCCGGTCTCGGTGTGGCCACCGCCCCGCTCGCCGGCTGCGGCGGGCGGGAGGGCGGCGAACCCGGCGCGCCGGGGCAGGGGGCGCCCCGGCTGATCGGGGACGGCTCCACGTCGTACACCGGAGGCCAGCCCCGCCAGCCGGACACGCCCACGCCGCTCGAACCGGGCGAGACCCCGCCCCAGTTCGTGGTGTTCTCCTGGGACGGCGCCGGCGAGCTGGGCACCGGCCTGTTCCCGCGCTTCCTGGAGCTGGCCCGCACCCACGGCGCGCACATGACGTTCTTCCTGTCCGCTCTCTATCTGCTGCCGGAGGAACACCGGCACAGGTACCGTCCGCCGAACAACCCGGCCGGCGCCTCCGACATCGGCTACCTCAGCCACGCCCACATCAAGGAGACGCTGCGGTACGTCCGCCAGGCCTGGCTCGACGGCCATGAGATCGGCACCCACTTCAACGGGCACTTCTGCGCCGGCCCGGGGTCGGTGGCCCACTGGACGCCGGCGGAGTGGCGCTCGGAGATCGAGCAGGCCCGGACCTTCGTCACCGCCTGGCGCACCCACACCGGCTGGCACTCCGAGCCGCCGCTCCCCTTCGACTACGACCGGGAGCTGGTGGGCGGCCGTACCCCGTGTCTGCTCGGGCAGGAGAACCTGCTGCCGACCGTCCGCGCGCTGGGCTGGCGGTACGACGCCTCGTCACCGGGCGGGCTGCAACGCTGGCCGCGCAAGCGGCAGGGCGTCTGGGACCTGCCGTTGCAGAGCATCCCGTTCCCCGGGCACACCTTCGAGGTGCTGTCCATGGACTACAACATGCTGGCGAACCAGTCGGGGAACTCGACCCGGGCACCGTCGTACCACTACCCGTACTGGCGGGCCCAGGCGGCGCAGTCGTATCTGGCCGGGTTCGACCGGGCCTACGAGACGAACCGGGCGCCGCTGTTCATCGGCAACCACTTCGAGCAGTGGAACGGCGGTATCTACATGGACGCGGCCGAGGAGGCGCTCCGGCAGATCGCCGGCCGTGCGGACGTCCGCCTGGTCTCCTTCCGGCAGTTCGTCGACTGGCTGGACGTCCAGGACCCGCGGATCCTCGCCCGGCTGCGCACGCTCCAGGTGGGCGAGCGGCCGGACGGCGGCTGGGGCGCGTTCCTGCGCCCGGCGCGGCGCGCCCGTGGCTCCGCCGGTCCCGCCGCCGCCCGGCGGAGCTGAACCGGTCACCGCCCGGGGCGGCGGGCGTACACCTCTATCTCGATCTTCATGCGCGGGTCGGCGAGTCCGCACACCATCATGGTCGCGGCCGGGCGTACCTCGCCGAAGCAGCGGCGCAGCACCGGCCAGCAGGGCTCGAAGTCCGCGCGGTCGGGCAGCAGATAGCGCACCCGGACCACATCGGCGAAGGTGCACCCCGCCTCGGTGAGCGCCGCCCCGATGTTGGCCAGGCACTGCTCGGCCTGCTCGACCACGTCGTCCGAGATGGACATGGTGGTGTAGTCGAAGCCGGTGGTGCCGGACACATGCACCCAGTCGCCGTCGACCACGGCCCGGGCGTAGCCGATCTGCTCCTCGAAGACCGAACCACTCAGGATCGCGCGTCGCTCTGTCATGCGCGGAACGCTAGGTGACCGGCCGCGATACGTCTAACTTGGGGTTCTGCGCGGCTCCATCACACTGGCTCGTGCGGCTCCTCGCGGAGGCCGTGAGCGGCGCGCCGGAGGTAGGGCACCGACACGAACTCCGCCAGTCCCAGCGCGACGCCCTCGACCTGCCCGTCCAGATGCCGGGCGAACTCGGCGACCTCGGCGGGGTTCTGGCCCACCAGCCAGGTCAGCAGCAGGGTGAACACATCGCCCAGGAACCGCATGTGCTCCGGGGCGCCTTCGCGGCCGCCGGCGGTGAGGACCGCCGACAGTTCGCCCATCCGCCGTTCGGTCAGCGCGAAGGGGCCCAGCTCCAGGGCCCTGGTGACCGCGTCGATCACCAGCGGCAGCACCGAGGACCACTGCTGGGGGTCCGCGGCGGAGCACAGGATCGCGCCCCACACCGCCGCCGACCACAGGGCGTCCGCGTCCTGCTGCTGCTCGGCGAGCGCGGCGAGACCGGCGAGGATGGGTGCGGCCAGTTCCCAGGCGCCGATCCGGACGAGTCCGTCCACCGCGGCCCGGTAGTGGACCAGCGCCTCGGCGGGCCTGCCGCGCAGCCGCAGCACCTCGGCGACATCCCAGTGGAAGCTCGCCGCCTCCCTCGGCACACCGAGCCGCTCCGCCTGCGCCAGTCCCACGGTGGCGTACTCCTCGGCGGTGGCCAGGTCGCCCTTCTCCCGGTGGCAGACGCACAGCCTGCCCACGGCGGCCAGTTCGGCCTGGTCGTGATGGATGATGCGGGCCAGTTCCAGGGCGGTGGTGGCGGCGGCGATCGCGGCGTCGTGATCGCCGGCCACCTGGTGCAGCGTCGCCTCGTCCAGCTTGAAGGCGCCCTGCTGCTCCCGGTCCGCCAGCTCCACCGCGCGGGCATAGCCCTCGCGGGCGTGGCGCATCGCCTCGTCGTAGCGGCGCAGCCGCTTGCTCAACTGGCCGAGGAGACCCGAGACCTGGAGCAGTCCGGTCTGGTCGTCCTCGCGCTGGAAGAGGTCGTACGCCTCCTGCGCCAGCCCGCGCGCCTCCTCCCAGTGGCCGCGCCGCATCTGGAGCTGCGCCATCCGCAGCAGCAGGCGCGAGCGGCTCGGGCAGGCCTCGCCGTAGTCCACGCTGCGCCGCAAGGCGGCCAGCGCGTCGGCGAGCTCGTCGCGCCGCTCGTGCCGCAGGCCGGTCAGCGTGAACCGGACGGCCCACCGCCGGTCCGCCTCCGCTGCCGGCAGGTCCAGCCGGGGCAGCAGCGCGTCGACGGACGCGAGGAGCCGCTGTACGGCGTCCTCGGTGGCGCTGTCGTCGCCGACGGTCAGCGCGAGGTCGTCCAGCAGCACGTCCAGGTAGGCCGGTGTGCGGCCGTGCGGAGTGTGCTCCACGGTGCGGCGCAGAGCGGTCATCTCGCGGTGCAGCAGCGGGGTCAGCGAGCCACGGCGGCCGAGCGCGGCGCGCGCCAGGATCGCGCACTCGGCGAGCGCCGCTTCGCCCGCGGTGGCGGTACGGTCCCGCCACTGGTCCAGCCGGCCGCTCGCGGTGCCCACGTAGAGGTAGGACCGTTCGATTCCGGCGGGCAGCCCGGTGTTCACGATGGCCTCGCTCACCGGGCGCTCCTCGGCGGTGATGCGGTGCACGACCGTACGCCCGAAGTCCGCCGCCTGCCGGGAGGGGATGCTCCACAGCGAGCCGATGTAGCCGCGGGCGCCGACGCGGACGAACTCCCGGCCGACGCCCGTCCAGGACTGACAGGAGTTGTTGAACACCAGGGGCCGGTGCTCCAGCGTCAGCCACTGCGGGATGCGCCAGTTCTCCAGGGCGAGCGCCTCGCCGAGCACGATCCCGTCGTCCAGGCCGTGCGTGTTGAAGAAGAGCAGCTCCACCGGCAGATCCCGGGGCAGGGTGGTCAGGGCGTCCAGCATCAGCTCGTCGGGGCCGGGCAGCAGGATGGGATGGGTGAAGTGGCCGCCCATCGAGCCCATCACGTCCTCGGTCTCCGAGGCCTGGAAGAACCCGGGGTCGAAGACGAGGCTGAAGGTGCCGGCCGAGCGTGCGATGCCCGCGCTGTAGATCTCGTTGAGGATAATCAGCGCCGGGTCGGCGGCGACGTGCCCGATGGGCTTGCGCGACCAGTCGGCCTCCTGGGTGCGGACGAACGAGTACGGCATTCCGGTGGTGAACGCGGTGAGCCGGCGGTCGCCCACGGCGCTGATCACGCTGGGGGCCACCTGGGCGGTCACCGCCGCCTCCAGGGCCCGGTACGGGTTGCGCAGCCCGGTGGACAGCCACCGCCGCAGCTTCCCGCCCCGGTCGGCCTCGTCCGTCCCCGCGTCGAGGGCCCGCGGGGACGACCCGGTGATCCGGCGCTGCTGTGCGTCGACGGCCGCGCGCACCGGCGCCAGGTCCGGCGGCGGCGTGACCACCAGGCGGGCGCCGCGGTGATGGGCGTACACGGCGCCGAGCAGCGCGTTCACGTCCGCGGTGTTCTCGACGAGCGTCGCCTCGTCGGCGTCGTCCGGTACGGCCGCGGCGAACAGCGGGTCGAGCGGCGTGCCCGGCGCCGCGACCGGCCGCAGCGCGGCGCCCGTGCGCAGGGCGGTGTACAGCGCGGCGACATAGCTCGCGGGGTCGTCCTCGGGCACCTCCAGCACCTGCTCGGGCTCGCCGCCGGGTGCGCGCAGCCGCTGCCAGGCGACGGTGGTGAGGTCGGTCGGTCCGTCCCAGTGCAGGCGTACGTGCTCGGGCAGTCCGGCGAACATCCGGCCGGACGGGTCGTCGCGGTCCTTCGCGTCCTTCCCGGTGTGCGCGCTCCACACCCGGTCGGCCTCCTCCCGCAGCGCGGGATCGAGGGTGTTGAGTTCCCCGGGGGCGAAGTCGGCCAGGAACACGGCCCGTCGGACGCGCATCTCGGTCACCAGCCGGGACGCCATCTCGTTGTGCTTGAGCCAGGACCGGTACCCGCTCAGGGCCTGGGCGAGCTGCTGGTGCTCGGCGATCTCGAGGAGTGTCCGCCGCTGGAGCTCCGGGCCGCCGGACAGCACCTCGGCCATGCCGAGCTTGCCGCCGATGCGCTGCATCGAGACGTTCTGGCTGTGCTCGAACCGCTCGTAGAGGGCGATGTAGTCGGCCTCGGACAGGGGCGGCGGCTCGACGGCGACGATGGGGGTCAGCCGGTCCCCGGGGAGGCAGGACACGACGACGGCCGCCTCCCGGATCTGGTCGGGGCGGCACACCACGACGGTGTCGCCGACGTCGAACACCGGCAGGCTGGTCAGCGTCAGCACGAGCCGGGAGCCGCCCGCCGGCAACGCCACCCGCACCTCGCCGCCGTCGACCGTGCAGGCGGCCGTGGTCTCCACGGTCAGGGTGACCCGGCCGGGCAGGTCGCAGCGCGCGCCCTGCGCGGTCGGCTCCGCGGTGGCGTCCGTCGTCAGACGCCACTCCAGGGGCGCGCTCAGCTGGAACCGCAGTTCCAGGGCGACGGCCGGGTCCGGGCCCGCCGGCTCGGTCAGTTCCAGGTGTCGGGTGCCGATACCGAGCCGCTGTTCCCTGCGGGTGGCCGGCACCTCGGGCGCGGGCAGCGGCTCCGGCCGGACGCCCGTACCGAGCAGGCTTTCGCGCAGCGGGAGCGCGGGCTTGCGGTGCATGTCGAGCAGGGCGGCGCCGAGCAGACCGTCGTCGAAGCGGAACCTGATGCCGTGGGAGGGGCCGAGTTCCATGGTCTACAGCCCGTACACGTAGGAGTCGAGGAGCGAGTAGCGCTCGGGGGTGCGCGGCCAGGACCGCAGCTGTGCCCGGGCGCGGTCCCGGCCCTTGCGCACCATGGAGTTCACCAGCACCGGCGTCGACACCCCCACGTACAGGGCGCCCCAGTAGGTGGTCGCGGGGAGCACCAGCGCGAGCACTCCGCCGAGCCCCGCGAAGGCGAGCGACACGACCAGGTAGAACCATGACCACTGGAAGCGCGCCGGATCATTGCGGATCTCGTAGAGGCGGACGATCTCAGGCGCCAACGCGCCCACCATACCCAGCAGGAAGACGGCCACAGGACTCATCCTGCTCACCGTACCCGACGGTGACCGGCGGCACCGGCGAGCACAAGTAAGCGTACTTTCCTGTGACTTGGCGGCCGGTCCAGCGGGTTCGGGGACCCGCTGTCGTGCGATCCCCCATGATGAGCGGCATGAACGAGCCCATGCCCTCCCCGCTCGCGTCCCATGTGGCGTCCTGGCACCCCGGGCCGGTCCGCGACGAGGACGTCCTGCCGCCCGGACCGGCGGCGGCCCTGTCGGCGCTGCTCGACCTGCCCGACCGCGTGGCCGGGGCCGGTGACCCGCTGCCGCCGCTGTGGCAGTGGCTGTACTTCCTGCACTGGGTGCCGCAGCACGCCCTCGGCCCCGACGGCCATCCGCGCGAGGCCCGTTTCCTGCCGCCCCTGCCGGACCGGCGCCGCATGTTCGCCGGGGGACGCTGCGAGATCCGCGAGCCGCTGCTGCTCGGTGAGCCCGCCGAGCGGATCAGCAGCCTGGCCGCGGTCACCCCCAAGCAGGGCCGCAGCGGTGAACTGCTGTTCGTCACCGAACGCCAGGAGTTCCGCCAGGGCGGGCGGGTCCGTCTGGTGGAGGAGCAGGACATCGTCTACCGGTCGGGGGCGGGTGCCGCGCCGCCCGGCTCTCCGGCCGCGCTCGACGATACGGCCGTACCGGAGGCGGAGGGGCCGTGGCGGCTGCGGCTGCGGCCGGACGAGACGCTGCTGTTCCGGTTCAGCGCGCTCACCGCCAACGCCCACCGCATCCACTACGACACGCCCTACTGCCGGGCGGTGGAGGGCTATCCCGGGCTGGTCGTGCACGGGCCGCTGCTGGCCCTGCTCATGCTGGAGCTGGTGCGCAGGCACGCGCCGGAAGCCCGGGTGCGGTCGCTGTCCTACCGGCTGCACCGGCCGGCCTTCGCCGGCGAGCATCTCCTCGCCGACGGCGGCCCCTTCGAGGGGGGCGCGCGTCTGCGGGTCGCCGGCGGCCGAGAGTCCCGGCACGCCTCCGCGGAGGTGGTCTTCGCCTGAGCCCCGGGCCGCCGGACCCCTTGCCCCGCGCGCCAACGGGTGGCAAGATCACCGGTGTTCGACTTTTTCGGAAACTCTTCTCTCGAAGGACTGAAGTCCATGGTTCCGGCGTCCCGCAGCGGCCGCCGTCAGCACTGAGGCTCCTGCTCTCCGGCAGCGTTCCTCCGTGCTCGTCACGCCCTCTCACGGCGGCCCGACGATGCGGTGCCCCTCCCGGCACCGTCCACCTCGTCGTCATCTCGTCACGCATTGCGTGGGACGAGGTCGATCCATGTATCTCTCACCGTGAGGTTCTCAGCGTGCGCACCGATGTGCAGAGCTTTTCCGTCGCCCACCTTCTGCGCCGCCCGGCGGCCTGTGAAGTCGGCGGCTTCGTCGTGGGGTTCGACCCCTCGACGTCCAGTCAGTACGTCAACTACGCCTCCCCGCTGCCCGGCGCCGAGCCGTCCGAGCGGGACGTCGCCGACCTGATCGCCGCGTTCCGGGCGCGCGGGCTCATGCCCCGGCTGGAGTTCGCCCCGGACGCCGCCCCCGCGGTGGCGCCCGCGCTCAGCCGGGCCGGTTTCGGCACGGAGGCCGTCCACGAGTACCTGGTGTGTACGCCGGAGACGCTCGTCGCGCCGGAGTCCGGCCCGGAGCCGGCGCCGCCGGTCCGCGTGGTGGCTCCGGCCACGGACGCGGACTACGCCGCGCTCGACGCGGCCCTGGCCGAGGCGTTCGGCGGCGAGTGGGCGCCCTCCCCCGAGGGCGCGGCCCGGCTGCGGCGCACCGCGGAGGGCGGCGGGGCCGTCCGGTTCGTGCGGGCTGCGGGCGGCGGCTGCGCGGGCGGTGCCCTGTGCTCGGCCATCGCCGAGGGCACCGCCGAACTCGCGGGCGTGGGCACCCTGCCCGCGTACCGGGGGCGGGGCATCGCGGGCGCGGTCACCGCGACGCTGGCCGCGACCCAGTTCTCCCGTGGCGCCCGGTCGGTGTGGCTGGAGTACTCGGGCGAGGGCTCCCGGCGGGTGTACGAGCGCGTGGGCTTCCGGCCCGGCGGGACGCGCCTGTACATGTCGCTCCCCGGGTGACGGCGAGAGCGGCGGCTCAGGCGGGGTGACTCGCCCGGTAGAGGTCGCGCAGCAGCGCGATCTCGGCTCCGTGGTGGAGCAGTTCCTGGTTGACCCACCACACGATGTCCAGGAACGGCTCCTCCGGGTCGCTGCCGTAGGGGTACGCGCAGTAGCCGACCGTGTCCAGCGCGGTGTCGTCGGCGCCCAGCAGTGCCCGGCGCCAGGCCGCGGCACCGGCCCGGAGGGCGGCGACGGCGTCCGCGGCGGACCCGCTGACCGGCAGGGTCTCCCGGGTCGCCGAGCGGCTGCCGGCGGTGTGGTCCGCGCGCAGGGTGAGCATCTCGGTGAGGTGGCTCAGCCGCCAGGCGATGGTGGTGACCGGCGGCGGCCAGGGGTGCGGGTAGGCGGCGGCGTCCCGGCCCCAGGCACCGGCGCCGGCCAGCAGGGTCGCGCGGGGCCCGGGGCCGTCCGCGCGCCGTCTGACCGACCAGCACCCGGGCACCGGCTCCCAGAAGTACTCGTCGTCGGTCATCGGCCCGACCTCGGTCTCGGTCCCGTCGCCGCTGTCCGAGACGGGCCCGGCCAGCCGGCTCACCAGCCGGTCGTGCGCGAAGTCGAACTGGTCCAGCAGCGGGCCGAGGCGGGGCGGTGGCGTCATGTGACCTTCTTCCGCGTGGAGGGCCGTACGGATTCCGGGTGGACGAGCGGCGCCGGCCGGCCGCGGGCCGCGTACCGGTCGGTGGCCGCCACCCGGGCGTCCGCCATGCCGGGGGCGGCCGCATTGTGGCCGGTGCGGTCGACCGGCACCGGCTCGCTGTCCGGCCAGGCGTGGTGCAGCCGCCAGACGATGCCGAGGACGTTGCCGAAGTCGAGGCTGCTCTGGACCAGGGGCACGGTAGCGGCTGCGTACAGGGGATGGCAGCCCGTTTTTCCCGCGCTCGGGTCACAGCTGCCGTCGGACGCCGGCCTCCCGCTCGGTGCGCTCCAGCTGGTGGCCGAGGTCGCCCTGGAGGGAGGTCCGCGCCCGGCCCCGGCGGCCCAGGGGCAGGACCGTGCGCTGCGCGGAGTCCTCCAGGAGCAGGGCGAAGCCGCCGTACAGGGCGAACGCGGCCAGGACGGTGCCGATCCAGCCGGCGGCGGACCGCAGCACTTCCGGGCCGCCGGCCTGGTACGCGCCGGTCAGGACGAAGCGGCAGGCCCCGGTCAGCAGCAGGAGACCGAACAGGGGTTTGCCGGGGAGCGACGCGGCGCACAGGAGCAGCATCAGCGGGGCCACGGTGAGCAGGAACACCGCCATGGCGGGGCTGCGCTGTCCGGCCGGTCCGGAGAGGCTGACCAGCGCGCTGCCCGCCCAGGCGCAGGCCAGCACGGACAGCCCGCAGGCCGCGCCGCCGTCGCGGGCCAGGAACGCGAAGATCCCGGCGAGCAGTTCCAGGGGCACCACGAAGGCCAGCACCAGCAGCATCAGCGGTCTGGTCTGGTCCTGGGGCACCCACTGCAACTGGGCCGCACTCAGCAGCACACTGCCGGTGCCGAAGGCGAAGAAGCCCAGGGGGAGGCTGCTGGCGAGCGGTCTGAGCATGATCCTCGTCAGGGCCTCGGGCCGCGGCGGCCCCGGGGTCGCGTCGTATGTGCCCGCCGGTGCCGGCGCCATCAGGATCACCTCGTGCTCATGTCCGGGCCGTCGTTACCCCTGACGGGGTACCCCGTCGGCGGCGCTGTCCCGGAACCGCCGCGATATTGTCCGCGATCGGTAACAGAGTGAGCCGGCGCCGGACGCCGCTCGTCCTGCCAGACGGACCAGGACTCATCGACACAGGGGGCGGAGCGGACATGGCGCGACACGGCGGGCGGGGATGGTACGGCCGGATGGTCGCGGCGGCGATCGGAGTCACGGCGGTGGCGGCCGCGACCTCGGTGTGGACCGCGCAGGCGGGGCAGCCGGGCGGTTCCGCCGTTCCCGGGCGTGCGGCCGCCGCGCCCGACGCGTCGGCCCGGCAGAGCGCGCCGAGGCAGGCGGCCGTGTCCGAGACGATCGTGCACGCCTCCGACGGGGGCGCGCACGCGGTCAACATCACCATCGACGACGGCCCGGACCCGCTCTGGACGCCGCAGGTGCTGCGGGTGCTGCGGGACAACGGGGTGAAGGCGACGTTCTGCATGGTCGGCACCCAGGCGCAGGCCCACCCGGACCTGGTCAAGCAGGTGGTGGCGGCCGGGCACCGGCTGTGCGACCACACGGTGTCGCACGACGTGACGATGGACAAGAAGTCCGAGGCCTACCAGTCGCAGCAGATCCTGGACGCCGAGCGGCAGATCACCACGGCGTCCGGTGGCGTGGCGCCGATGTACTACCGGGCCCCGGGCGGCGCCTTCACCCCGTACAGCCGGCACCTCGCGGCCTCGCACGGGATGCGTCCGCTGGGCTGGAACGTCGACTCCAAGGACTTCGAGCGACCGGGCACGGCCGCGATCATCAACACCGTCAAGAGCGAGCTGGCCAACGGGCCGACGCTGCTCTTCCACGACGCGGGCGGCGACCGCTCCCAGACCGTCGCGGCGCTGCGCACCCTGCTGCCCTGGCTGAAGCAGCAGGGGTACGCGTTCGGTTACCCGGTGCGCTGAGCGAGGGCCGCGGCCACGGGCCGGTGAACCCCGGGGAAATTCTCGGCCACCCGAGCCCCCGGACGGCTGTTCGGTACCGTGCGGGCGCCTACGATGAGGCCGCTGCGTACGTCGTCCGGAAAGGCTCGCCATGCCGTCGCCCCGCCTCGGCACGCGGTGGGCCCGTCTCCGGACGGCCCCCGCCGTGTTCGTCGCCCTCGCCGTGGTGCTCGCGGTCGTGTCGCCGGCCCTCTCGCCCGGCGGGCCGCGGCACGGCCGGGCCGTCACCGGTCCGTCGGGGCACATCGTGGTGGAGGTGTCGCCGAGCCACTGCGGCCGCGGCTGGACCCGGCCCGAGTCGGGGGTGCGGACCTTCGATCTGCACAACACCTCCGACGGCGCCGCCGAGGTGTACCTGGAGAACCCGGCCGACCACACGGTGTACGGCGAGGTGGAGGGCATCGGCCCGGGTACCACCCGGCAGTTGACCGTCCGGCTCGGCAAGGGCGCGTACGCCTTCGAGTGCGTGCCGGACGACGCCGACGCCGTCACGGGCCCCACCGTGCGCATCAGCGCGGGACGGCCCGGCCCGGGCGCGGCCCCGGTCAGCCAGCACGATCTGATCCCGCCGGCGCTCGCCTACCAGAAGTGGGTCGGCGGCGGGCTCACCGAGGTGGTGCGGCTGACGACGAAGCTCCGGCAGGCCGTCGACCGGGGCGACCTCGCGGCGGCGCGGTCGGCGTGGCTGCCGGCGCATCTGGAGTACGAGCAACTGGGAGCGGCGTACGACGCCTTCGGCGACGCGGACGGGCGGATCAACGGCACCGACGCGGGCCTGCCCGGCGGTGTGCGCGACAAGGACTTCACCGGCTTCCACCGCGTCGAGTACGGGCTGTGGCACGGCGCGTCGGCCGCGAGCCTGCGTGGCCCTGCGGCGGCGCTGGTGCAGGCGGTGACCGCACTGCGCGACAGCTGGGCGCAGACCCGTATGGACCCGGCCCAACTGGGGCTGCGCGCACACGAGATCCTGGAGAACACCGTGCAGTTCGAGCTGACCGGCCGCACCGACTACGGCAGCGGCAGCAATCTGGCCACCGCCCGGGCCAATCTCGACGGCACCCGTGAGGTGCTGTCCCGGCTGGAGCCGGTCCTGGCCACCCGGTACGCCGGCCTGCCCGCGCTCCACAAGGAACTGGACCGGGCCAGGCACACCCTCGACGGGTTCCACGGCCCGGCGGGGTGGACCCCGCTGGACCGGCTCGACCGCGCCCGCCGGGAGGACGTGAACGCGGTCCTCGGCGGCCTGGTGGAGCAACTGGCGTCGGTGGCGACCCTGTGCGACCCGCGGAGGACCGTGTGAACCGCGTACCCGGTGGCGCCCCCGCCGACGGCCTGGGCAGGCGCCGCTTCCTGCGCGGTGCCGCCCTCGCCGGCGCCGGGCTCGCGACCGGTGCCGCCGCCCCCGCCGCGCCGGCGGCCGCCGCGCCGGCCGCCGCCCTGGCCCCCTTCCACGGCCCGCACCAGGCCTCCGCCATCGCCGCCCCGCGCCGCACCTGTGTGTTCGCCGCCCTGGACGTGACCGCCGAGAGCCGCGCGGACCTCGCCGAGCTGCTGCGCACCCTCACCGAGCGGGCCCGCTTCCTGACCTCGGGCGGCACGCCGTCCCCGGTCGGCATCACCGGCCCGCCCGCCGACTCGGGCGTCCTCGGCGCACAGGTGCCCGGCGGCCGGCTGGCCGTGACCGTGGGGGCGGGCGCCTCGCTCTTCGACGACCGGTTCGGACTCGCGGCCCGCAGACCCCGGCGGCTGACCGCCATGCCCGCCTTCCCCGACGACGATCTGAAGGCCGAGTGGTGCCACGGCGACCTCAGCCTCCAGCTGCACGCCGACGACCCGGACACCACCCTGCACGCGCTGCGCGACATCGCCCGGCACACCCGCGGCGGCCTCCAGGTCCGCTGGCGGCTGGACGGCTTCAGCAGCCCGCCCCGGCCCTCGGGCACCCCGCGCAATCTGCTCGGGTTCAAGGACGGCACCGCCAACCCGGACCCGACCAGCGCCCGGGAGATGGACCGGCTGGTGTGGGTGGGCCGGGGCATGGGCGAGCCGGAGTGGGCGGTCGGCGGCAGCTACCAGGTGGTCCGGCTGATCCGGATGCTGGTGGAGTTCTGGGACCGGGTCTCGCTCAGTGAGCAGGAGCGCATGTTCGGCCGGGCGAAGGAGTCGGGCGCGCCGCTGGACGGCGACCACGAGCACGACACACCGAAGTACGCCGACGACCCCAAGGGTGACGTCATCCCGCTGGACGCCCATATGCGGCTGGCCAACCCGCGCACCCCGGCCACCGCGGACCAGCGGCTGCTGCGCCGCGCCTACAACTACGACCGGGGCATGGACGCCAACGGCAACCTGGACATGGGCCTGCTGTTCCTCTGTTACCAGCAGGACCTGGCCCGGCAGTTCGAGACCGTGCAGCACCGGCTGGCCGGTGAGCCGCTGACGGACTACATCTCCCCGTTCGGCGGCGGCTACTTCTTCGCGCTGCCCGGTGTGCGGGACGCCTCGGACTGGTACGGGCGCGCGCTGCTCGCCTGAACCTGTCCGGACAACTCCACGGCCGAACGGGTCAACACAGAGTCAAGTTTTGCCCCAGGATCCCTGACTCGGTGTTCACCCACGGGCCATCATGGCTCCGCCGGCGCGTCCTGCGGCGGGCGCAGCATCCCTGCTCGTACGACGCACAGACGTTCTGTCCGAAGGGGTAGACCACCATGGCCAGCAGAGGAAGACGAGCCGCGCTGCGGACTCTCGGCGCGCTCGCGGGAGCCGCCGCGCTCACCGCGCTCGGCGGCAACGCGCCCGGCTGGGCGGCGGTGCCCGCCGGCACGCCGGGCGGACACTCCTCGACCGCCACTCCCATCAAGCACGTGGTCGTGCTGTACGACGAGAACGTCTCCTTCGACCACTACTTCGCCACCTACCCGAAGGCCGCCAACACCGACGGCACGACGTTCAAGGCGGCGAAGAACACCCCGAAGAACATCGACACCCTCGCGCACGCGGGGCTGCTGACGAAGAACCCGAACCAGTACACGCCGAAGCGGCTGTCCCCGGCCCAGGCGATGACCTGCGACCAGAACCACTCCTACGGTCCGGAGCAGTACGCCTACAACGGCGGCAAGGCCGACCAGTTCGTGCAGAACACCGAGGTCGACAAGTGCAGCGGCGGCCTGTTCGGCGAGCCCGGCCTGGTCATGGACTACTACGACGGCAACACCGTCACCGGTCTGTGGAACTACGCCCAGCACTACGCGATGAGCGACCGCTCCTACAGCTCGGTGTACGGCCCGTCCACGCCCGGCGCGCTGAACCTGATCTCCGGTCAGACGCACGGTGTCGTCTCCATGGACCCGAAGACGGGCACCGAGAACCCGAAGCAGACCCCGACCCCGGACCCGTACACGGTCCTGTCCCCGGACGCCCACGGCGTGGGCACGCTCGTCAACGACCCCGACCCGGCCTACGACGACTGCTCCGGCAAGGACCACACCAGCAGCAACGCGCTCGCGTCCTTGCAGGGCAGGAACATCGGTGACCTGCTCAACGCCAGGAAGGTGAGCTGGGGCTGGTTCCAGGGCGGCTTCCGCCCGACCACCGCGTGGGACGGCAAGCAGGGCGACTACGCCAAGTGCGACGCCACGCACACCAATCTGGGCGGCGCGTCCGTCACGGACTACAGCCCGCACCACAACCCGTTCGCGTACTACAAGTCGACGGCCAACCCGCACCACCTGCCGCCGAAGAGCGTCTCGGAGATCGGCCACAGCGGCCAGGCCAACCACAACTACGACCTGACGGACTTCTCCGCCGTCCTGAAGGCGGGCAAGCTCCCGGCGGTCAGCTTCGTCAAGGCCGGCGCCTACCAGGACGGCCACGCGGCCTACTCCGACCCGACCGACGAGCAGCACTTCCTGATCGCGCAGATCAACGCGATCCAGAGCTCGCCGCAGTGGAAGTCGACGGCGATCGTGATCGCGTACGACGACTCCGACGGCTGGTACGACCACGCCTACGTCGCCCCGCGCAACGGTTCCACGGACACCTCGACCGGCTCCAACGGCAAGGCCATCGACAGCCCGGCCTGCCAGCACGGCCCGAAGGCGGCCGGCGGCTACGCCGACCGCTGCGGCCCCGGCACCCGGCAGCCGCTGCTGGTCGTCTCGCCGTACAGCAAGGTCAACAAGGTCGACCACACCCTGACGAACCAGGCGTCCATCACCCGGTTCATCGAGGACAACTGGCGCACCGGCCGGATCGGCGACCACTCCTTCGACGCGACCGCCGGCTCCCTGGCGGGCCTGTTCGACTTCCGGCACCCGAACAACAAGCAGGTGCTGCTGAAGGCGGACGGCTCGGTGCGCTCCGTCGGCCCGATCCACCACATCGCCCCGGTCGCCACCGACATCACTCCCGGCCCGGCGATGCAGAACACGGCCGACGCGACCGACTCCTCCGGCTTCCCGGTGCTGCCGGTGGGCCTCGGTGCGGGCGCCCTGCTGGCCGCGGGCGCGACGGGTACGTACCTGACGCTGCGCCGCAGGCAGCAGGCCTGACCGGCTGAACCGCGCGTGCGCCCCCGGAGCCTCTCCGGGGGCGCACGTGTGTGCGGGGTCCGGCGCTGAAATCTGCTGGCCGGGCGGGAGGCCGGGCTGCTGGGATGGCCCGATGGACCATGCGGATACGACGGCGGTGGACCGGGGCGGCTATCCGGACGCCGTGACTCCCTGGGAGCAGGAGGAGTGGCGGGCCTCGGCCCTCGGCTGGGTCCGGGACCGTCTCGCCGAGCACGGCCTGCGGGCGGACGGCGCCCGGCAGGTGCGGTTGCGGCCGTGGTCGGTGCTGGTGCGGACACCGGTCGCGGGGCGGGACGCCGTCTGGTTCAAGGCGAATCCGCCGGCCAGTGCCTTCGAGGGCCCGCTGACCGCGGCGCTGGCCCGCTGGGTGCCCGGGCAGGTGCTGGAGCCGCTGGCCGTCGACGCCGGGCGCGGCTGGTCGCTGCTGCCGGACGGGGGCGAACCGTTCCGGGCCGTGCTGGCCCGGGAGCCGGTCGGCGCGGACGCGTGGGAGGAGCTGCTGCGCCAGTACGCGAGCCTCCAGCGCGCCGTCGTCCCGCACGGCCGGGCGATGGAACGGCTGGGCGTCCCCGCCGCCCGGACCACCGGTCTGCCCGGTGTCTTCGACGCGCTGCTCGCCCGGGCCACGGCCCTCTCCCCGGAACAGCGCGCCCGGCTCACGGCCCTGCGGCCCCGGCTCGCCGACTGGTGTGCCGAACTCGCCGCCCTCGGCGTCGACGACACCCTCGACCACGCCGACCTGCACGACGGCCAGCTGTTCCGCCCGGCGCCGGGCCGGTTCACCTTCTTCGACTGGGGGGACGCGGCCGTCTCCCACCCGTTCCTCAGCCTGCGGGTCACCGCCGAGCGGGCCCGCGACCGCTACGGGCCGCAGGTGCTGCCCCGGCTGCGCGACGCCTACCTGGAGCCCTGGACCGGCGACGGCCGCACGATGACCGACCTCCGGCGTGCGGCGAGCCTCGCCTGGCGACTGAGCGCCCTCGCCCGGGCCGCGTCCTGGGGCCGGATGTTCCCCACCGCGTCCGGCTCCGAGCCGGGCGCCGAACAGACCGCCCAGTGGCTCCTCCAACTCCTCGACCGGCCGCCCTTCTAGCGCGCCGGCCCGGGCAGCCGCGCGTGTCACCCGTACGGCGGCAGCCCGGAGATCCCGGTGCACGGGCCTGTCCGCCGCTCCCCCGCCACGATCCGGCCCACCGCGCGGGTTGCGGAGGGTGCGGGCCCGTCGGGAGGCTGGAGCAGGCATCCACCCCTGGGAGGTGACGTGGCTCCGGCACCTGGAACTCCCCCGTCGGACGGTCTCGGCCGCCGCCGCTTCCTCGGCGTGTGCGCCGGGGCCGGGCTCACCACGGCCGCCTGCACGTTCACGCGCACCCGGACGTACACGGCCCACGCCCAGCCGGGGCGGCTCAGGCCGGAGGCGGAGCGGGAGGCCCCGGGCAGCGCCGACTGGCGGCTCGCCGGCACCGGTCCGCCGGACGCGGTGGCCGGCTACACGGACCGGGTCAGTGTGACCCCGGGCGAGGAGTTCGCCCTGCATGTGTCGACGACCGCGGGCGCCTTCCGGGTCTCCGCGTTCCGCGTCGGCTGGTACGGCGGCCGGCAGGCGCGCCGGATCTGGACCTCGGGGCGCATACCCGGCCGTGCACAGAGCGCCCCCCTGGTGCTGCCGGCCACTCGCACGGTGCGCGCCGACTGGCCGGCCACCCTGTCGGTGGACACCGACGGCTGGCCCGAGGGCGCCTATCTGCTACGGCTGGAGACGGACACCGGACACCAGCGGTACGTGCCGCTGATCGTCCGCTCCACCGACGGCACGGGCCGTACCGTCCTGCTGCACGCCCCGGCCACCTGGCAGGCGTACAACCGCTGGGGCGGCAGCAGCCTGTACGCCGGCGCGTCGGGCGCGTACGCCACGCGATCCCTCGCGGTCAGCTTCGACCGTCCGTACGACGGAAACGGTGCGGAGAAGTTCCTGGTGTACGAGCGGCCGCTGGTGGTGCTGGCCGAGCGGCTCGGGGTTCCGCTGGCCTACAGCACGGGCGTCGACGTGCACCGGGACCCCGCCGTGCTGCGGGGCGCGCACGCCGTCGTCTGCCTGGGACACGACGAGTACTGGACGCCGGAGCAGCGTGCCCACGTCACGGCCGCCCGGGACGCGGGCACGAACGTCGCCTTCCTCGGTGCCAACACCTGCTTCCGCCGGGTCCGGCTCGAGCCCGGCGAGCAGGCGGACGGCCGTACGGTCGTGTGCTACAAGACCTCCTACCGCGCCGACCCCTGCTACGCCTCCCGGCCCGAGCTGGTCACCACCGACTACCGGCTGCCGCCGGCGGCCGACCCCGAGTCCTCGCTCACCGGCGTGCTGTACGAGGGGTATCCGGTCGACGCGCCCTATGTGGTGCACGCGGCCGGCCACTGGCTGTACGAGCGCACCGGGGTGCGCGCCGGCGAGGGCTTCGCGCATCTCGTCGGGGTGGAGTACGACCGGGTCGTGCCGGGCATGCCGGCGCCGGGTCCGCTGGAGATCACCGCGCACTCCCCGCTGGTGTGCGCCGGCCGGGCGAGCCACAGCGACTCGGCGTACTACACCACCGCCGGCGGGGCCGGGGTCTTCGCGACCGGCACCATGCGCTGGGTGGAGGCGCTGGTGGCGGGGACCGGCGAACTCGGCCGGGACCACGGCATGGACGCCCGCACCCGCGCCTTCGTCACCCGCACCACGGAGAACCTGCTCGGCGTGTTCGCACGGGGCCCGGCGGCCCGGCACGCCCCGCCGCCGCACCCCAACACCGGGGAGCTGTACGGAAGCTGAGTCCGTCAGGCCGAGTCCGTCAGGCCTGTGCGGCGCCCGGTCCGGCGCCGCGCATCCGGTCCCGGCGGGCGAGGTTGTACAGCCGCAGCAGGTGCTTCGCCACGGCACAGGGCACGGCGTGGGCGTGGCACTGACGGCACGTGTGCAGGTGCTGCTCGTAGGTGAGGCGCGCGTTCTCCAGCGCGTCGTCGACAGAAGACATGGACTTCTCCGGGCAGGGCGCGTCCAGGGACGGCGCGGATTTCATTGACAGGTACACCCAGAGACAAGGTGATCATGTTACTGGCGGTACTGGGAAACTCGTACAGCCGGGCGCTCAGCCGACGGACAGCTCGGGGCGCACCAGCGTGCCGGAGCGGCCGTGGACGATCTGGTAGGCCGCGTCGAGGCAGCCGATGGCCGCCAGTCCCGTCGTACGCTCCACGAACCGTGCCGCCGCCTCCGCCTTCGGTCCCATGGAGTCCGCCGGGTACCGGCCGTCGCGCAGCTCGGCGGGGGTGGCCTCGAGGACGGGCCGCTGGTCGCGGGTGCCGTAGCGGGTGTAGACGTGCGGCACATCGGTGAGGATCAGCAGGAAGTCGGCCCCGATGTCCTCGGCGAGCAGGGCCGCTGCCAGGTCCTTGTCGGCCTCCGGCGCGGTCCCCTCCAGCAGGCCGCCACCGGCGGTCACCGGTATGCCGCCGCCACCCGAGCAGATCACCAGGGTGCCGCTCGCGAGGAGCTCCCGGACCGTGGCCGTCTCCAGGATGCGCTCCGGCGCGGAGGCGGGGCCGGTCGCCCGGACCAGCGTGTGGGTGACCAGCGCGGCGATCCGGCGGCCGGGCAGCGCGTCCCGCAGCGCACGGGCCAGCAGCGAGCCGATCACCCCCTGCGCCTGCGCCACGGAGAGGTCCGGCGGGAGCGGGCCGCCCGCGTCGGGGAGTTCGGGGTGGGTGAGCACGAGATCGTGCTCGTGTGCCAGCGGGGCGAGCGCGGTGGCCACCCGCAGGGCATTGGCCCGCAGCACGTCCGGACCGGGGCACTCGGCCCTGCGGAGCAGGGCGTTGCCGCCGAGGGCGATGACGATACGCATGGGACCGTGTCCTTCGGGTGGGGGCGGCGGGGGCTCAGGCGTGCGGGTGGCGGGCGTGGTGGATGACGGCGGGGGCCACCGGCCCGTCGGTGACGGTCCGGCTGACGGCCGCCTCCGGGTACCTCACGCACCACAGCCGCAACACCGCGCCGGCTGCCCGCTCGGCGGCGAGCGCCTCCGCGGCGGACACGGCCGGTGCGACGCCGCCGACGCGTCGCCGGGCAGAGTCGCGGGCGCGGGCGAACAGGTCATCGCAGGCCGGGCCGACGCTGAGGCCAGGGCCGGCTGTCCGGCCCAGCCCGAGCGAGCCCGGTACCAGCGTGTCGGTGTCGGTGGCCGCCGCGAGCAGCGCGGTGACGGGCGCGTCGCCGGTCGGCGCGGGGCGCGCGGCGCGCACATGGCCGACCGTGTCCTGGAGCAGCTGATCGGCCCGGTGTGCGGCCGCGAGGGCATGCGGGGATCCGTCGACATCCGCCGCGATGTACCACCCCATGACTGTCCCTCCCTCGTCCGGGCCTCCACGTCGAGCCTCCTCCCGGCACCGTGGCGCGCCCAGGGGCCGGGCGGTCCCGGTGCGGGTCTCTTCGGCCCAGCGGGAGGCACGGGAACGGCGGTGCGGGCGCAGGACCGACCGCTGGACCGCGCGGGTGACGAGAAGCGGAGGGGCGGGTCCGAGGGGGTCACCACACGTCGATACGGCGGCCGGTGAGCGCGCTCGGCTCGATGCGCACCCAGAGATCGCGCTCGCCGCCGGCCCACGGGGTGCTGTAGGCGCGCTCGGCGAGGCGTCGGGTCTCGGCCGGGTCGGTCACGGCTCGGGCGGTGCCGCGTACCAGCACGCTCCAGCCCTGGCTGAGCGCGTCGTCCACCCGGTCGACCTCGAAGGCGACCTCGTGGCCCAGTCCCCGGGTGGTGACCGAGCCGGGGCTGGTGCGGAAGACGATCGCGCCGTCCACGACGCTGTAGTTGACGGGTACGACGACCGGCGCTCCCTCGGTGCTCACGGAGACGCGGCCCACGCCATGGGTCGCCAGCAGTTCCCTGCACTCCTGCTCGTCCAGTTCGCCGAGGCGGGCGTAGCGGGCGGCCTGTCCGATGCCGGCGGGCAGGCTGGTGTGTCCGCCGGCGAGGTCGACGGGGCTGGTGCGCAGGGCGCCGGCGAGCCGCAGCAGGGTGCCGGCGTCCGGCGCTGCGGTGCTGTGTTCCTCCAGGTGGGCGACGTAGGCCTCGGCCATGCCGGCGCGGAAGGCCAGCTCGTCCCGGCTGAGGCCCAGCTCGGTGCGGCGGCGCCGGATCCGGCGGCCGAGGTCGCCCGGCGGCTGTGGGGCCGCGGGGTGCAGCGGGTCCTGGTCGAGTGCGCCTTCGTGCGGTGGCTCATCGTGCGGTGGGCTCTGCTGGTGCGGGGGCGGGGTGCGTTCGGCCATGGTCGTTCACTCCTCGCCGGGCGGCCGGTGCCGCCCGGCGGCTGCGGTGGAGCGCCGCCGCCCGGGCCCGCGGGCGGGGCCGTCGGCGGGTCGTGGGCAGGGTGCGGCGCGGAGCACGGTCCCACCCTCGCATGCGCGCGGGAGCGTTCTCTTGGGCCGGTCCGGCCCCTCCGCGAGCCGTTCGGACCGTACGGCTGCGAGCCGGGCCGCACGGCCCGGCTCGTCGACGTTCGCCGGAGAGCCGGCGAATTACGTGAGACCAGAGCTGCTGGGAAGTACCAGGGTCGAGTGCGTGTGGAGCGTGATGCGCACCGGTGTGAAGGTGGTGGCGTCCAGCTGCGACTCCCCGGTGCCGGGATTGCGGGCGTAGCGCGGGTGGGCGCCTCCGCTGATCTGCCAGCGTATGCGGTGGCCGACGGGGAAGCGGTGGGCGGTGGAGCTCATCGGCACGACGACCTGCGAGGGCGTCTGCCCGGCCGTCTGTAGCCGGCCGAACCCGTCACAGACGTTGACGGAGCGGCCTTGCGGGTCCACGTCGCACAGGCGGGTGAAGACATCGGCGTGTCCGGTGTCCGTGGAGATGCTCAGCCGTGCGGAGACGGGACCCAGGATGTCCATGGGCTCGGTCAGTGGTGGGCCGGTGAAGGTCAGGACGTCGTCCCGGGCCTCCAGGGTGGTGTTGTCCCGGGGACCGGCGGTGCGGGAGAGCAGTGGGCCGCCCAGGGAGGGGGTGGGGTCGGCCGGGTCGTAGCGGAACGAGGCCACGGGTGCGGGGTCCGTGGGGGCCTGCCGGGTGAGATGCCCGCCGGGGACGGGGTACCACGAGGTGGCAGCCGCGGCCGGCGGCCAGTCGTCGAGGTCCCGCCAGGCGTTTTCGCCGCCGAGGTGCACACGCACCGCGGTGGGACGCAGGCCGGAGGGATCGGCGTACAGGTGGGCGCGCAGCCACGCGAGGCTCTCGGCGAACACCTCGGGCCATCCCTGCTGGAGGGCGGAGGTGTGGGTCCAGGGACCGACGAGCAGGGCGGTCTCACATCCGGCCTGGCGCAGCCGGTCGTACTGCTCGAAGGTCTGGTCGGCCAGTGCGTCGTACCACCCGGTGATCAGAGCCGTGGGCACGCGGAGCCGCTGCGCCGACTCCGCCAACGACGCGCCCTGCCAGTAGGCGTCCTTGGCGTCCGGGTGTGTCATCACGTCGTCCAGCCAGGGAAGTTCGCCGCCGAGGGCTGACACGTACGCCCCCCGCAGGGGCCGCGCGGTGGTGACGTCGCGCAGGCGGCGCTGGAGGCGCAGCGTCGCCTTGAGGAACGGTGCCATGCCCTGGTGCTGGTAGTTCATGCCCACGCCCACGGCGAGGGCGTTCTCCAGACGCAGCACACCGTCTGCGTGGAAGAGGGCGTAGGGATCGTGCAGCCCTACTTGCACCACCATGGCCTTCAGTTCCGGCGGTGGGTCCAACGCCAGGGCCCATTGCACATAGCCCAGGTAGCTGGGGCCGACGGTCCCCAGTGTTCCGTTGAACCAGGGCTGCTCGCGCAGCCAGGACACCGTGGCCTGGCCGTCGGCGGCCTCGTTGCGCCACAGATCGAACATGCCGCCCGACCCTCCGGTGCCGCGGCAGCTCTGAAGGATCACATGGAAGCCCTGTTCGGCGAAGAGCAGGCCGTACTGGGGTGACCAGGGCAGGCCTCGGCCGTAGGGGGAGCGGACCAGGAGGGTGGGGAAGTCGCCCTGGGCGCGCGGGAAGTAGTGGTCAGTGATCAACGGGCTGCCGTCGGCGGCCGGCACTGCCAGTCCCGGCTCCCAACCGACCTCGTGCCGCTTCTCCGGCAGACCTCGCCAGGTCGCCCTCATCATGCGGGAGGACAGGGGCGGTTTTCCGGCGGGTGGCACCCAGGCCGGTCCGGCTACGGCGTCGGGCATGCGTGATGGCATCGTTCCACTCCTCTATTTCCGTACGCCGTACGAGAATAGAGGATGCTTGGATGACCTTGGCAAGAGCCACCTCAACTACCTGGGGAAGGAGTGCGACGTCGTGTCCAGGGACGGAAAGTCCGGCGCCGAGAGCGTCGATCCCGAACAGCTCTGGCTTCGACCCGCCGAGCCCCGCAGGGGCCGCAGGCCCTCCTTCAGCCGGGAGACGATCACCGCGGCGGCCGTCACTCTGGCGGACTCGGAAGGACTCGACGCGGTCACCATGCGGCGGGTGGCCGCCGAGGTCGGGGCGGGCGTCATGTCGCTCTACAGCTACGCCCCTGACAAGGAGACGCTGCTGGAACTGATGGTCGACCACGTCAGCGGCGAACTCACGCTCACGGACCCACCCAGCGGTGACTGGCGTGCCGGTCTGAAGACCGTGGCCCGGCTACAGCGCGCCCACATGCTGCGCCACCCCTGGCTGCCCGCCGCCCTGTCCACCCGTCGCGTCCCGGGCCCCAACACGCTGGCCTTCCTGGAACACGTGCTGGCCGTCCTGCGGCCGACCGGGCTGGACGGTGCGGCGAAGCTGGAGGTCTTCGCCCAGATCACCGCGTTCGTGGCCGGGCACGTCGCCCATGAGATCGCGCAGGCCGCGGTGTCACGATCACCGGACCGGGCCGCAGCCGAGGCCCGCTACCTGGCCGCTGTCGCCGCCGACGGCCGCCATCCGGAACTCGCCGAAGCCCTTTCCGCTCCCGGGCGTCCCCTCACCCCCGACGCCACCTTCACCCGGTTCCTCAACCGTCTGATCGACGGCCTCGATACCGACTGATGCCACACTGACTGATGCCCCTCGCACGGTGCGCGGCGAGCGGACATGACGATCCGGGGCCGCCCGGTGGGCGGCCCCGGATGTGCTTACCGCGGGGGTCAGCGCAGGTCGAACCGGTCGAGTTCCATGACCTTGGTCCAGGCGGCGACGAAGTCGTTCACGAACTTCTCCTTCGCGTCGTCGCTGGCGTAGACCTCGGCGAGCGCGCGCAGCTCGGAGTTCGAGCCGAAGACCAGGTCGGCGCGGCTGCCGGCCCACTTCAGCTCGCCGGTGACGGCGTCGCGGCCCTCGAAGGTGGTCTGGTCCTCGGAGGTCGACTTCCACGTCGTACCCATGTCGAGCAGGTTGACGAAGAAGTCGTTGGTGAGGACGCCCGGGGTGCTGGTGAGGACACCGAGCTGCGAACCCTGGTGGTTGGCGCCCAGGACGCGCAGACCGCCGACGAGCACGGTCATCTCGGGGGCGCTCAGCGTCAGCAGGTTCGCCTTGTCGACCAGCAGGTACTCGGCCGGCAGGCGGTTGCCCTTGCCGAGGTAGTTGCGGAAGCCGTCCGCGGTCGGCTCCAGGGCATCGAAGGACTCGACGTCGGTGTGCTCCTCACCGGCGTCGACGCGGCCCGGGGTGAAGGGCACGCGCACCTCGAAGCCGGCCTCCTTCGCGGCCTTCTCGACCGCGGCGACACCGCCGAGGACGATCAGGTCGGCCAGGGAGACCTTCTTGGCGCCGGTGTTGAACTGCTGCTGGATGCCCTCCAGGACGCGCAGCACCTGGGCGAGCTGGTCGGGGTCGTTCGCCTCCCAGCCGCGCTGCGGGGCCAGGCGGATGCGGGCGCCGTTGGCGCCGCCGCGCTTGTCGCTGCCGCGGAAGGTGGAGGCGGACGCCCAGGCGGTGAAGACCAGCTGGGAGACGGTGAGACCCGAGTCGAGCAGCTTGGTCTTCAGGGCCGCGATGTCGGCCTCGTCGATCAGCTCGCCCTCGCGCTCCGGCAGCGGGTCCTGCCACAGCAGGGTCTCCTCCGGGACCTCCGGGCCGAGGTACAGCGACTTCGGGCCCATGTCGCGGTGGGTGAGCTTGTACCAGGCGCGGGCGAAGGCGTCCGCGAACTCCTGCGGGTTCTCCAGGAAGCGGCGGGAGATCGGTTCGTAGATCGGGTCGAAGCGGAGCGCCAGGTCGGTGGTGAGCATGCCCGGGGCGATCTTCTTCGAGGGGTCGTGGGCGTCGGGCACGGTGCCCTCGCCCGCGCCGCCCTTCGGCCGCCACTGCTTGGCGCCGGCCGGGGACTCGGTCAGCTCCCACTCGTAGCCGAAGAGGATCTCGAAGAAGTTGTTGCTCCACTGGGTCGGCGTGGTGGTCCAGGTGACCTCCAGGCCGGAGCCGATGGCGTCCTTGCCCTTGCCGGTGCCGAAGGTGCTGTTCCAGCCGAGGCCCTGCTCCTCCATCCCGGCGGCCTCGGGGTCGAGACCGACGTGGTCGGCGGGGCCGGCGCCGTGGGTCTTGCCGAAGGTGTGGCCGCCGGCGATCAGGGCGACGGTCTCCTCGTCGTCCATCGCCATCCGGTGGAACGTCTCACGGATGTCGCGGGCCGCGGCCAGCGGGTCCGGGTTGCCGTTGGGGCCCTCGGGGTTGACGTAGATCAGACCCATCTGGACGGCGCCGAGCGGGTTCTCCAGCTCGCGGTCGCCGGTGTAGCGCTTGTCGTCGAGCCAGGCGGTCTCGGGACCCCAGTAGACGTCCTCCTCGGCCTCCCAGACGTCCTCGCGGCCGCCGCCGAAGCCGAAGGTGGTGAAGCCCATGGACTCCAGGGCGACGTTGCCGGCGAGGACCATGAGGTCGGCCCAGGAGATCTTCTGGCCGTACTTCTTCTTCACCGGCCACAGCAGACGGCGGGCCTTGTCCAGGTTGACGTTGTCCGGCCAGCTGTTGAGCGGGGCGAAGCGCTGCTGGCCGGAACCGGCACCGCCGCGGCCGTCGCTGATGCGGTAGGTGCCCGCGCTGTGCCAGGCCATCCGGATCATCAGCGGGCCGTAGTTGCCGAAGTCGGCCGGCCACCAGTCCTGCGACGTCGTGAGCACCTCGGCGATGTCCTGCTTCAGCGCTGCGAGGTCGAGGCTCTGGAAGGCCTCGGCGTAGTCGAATTCCTCGCCCAGCGGGTTGGTCGCCGGCGGGTTCGGGCTGAGAATCTTCAGGTTGAGCCGCTCCGGCCACCACTGGCGGTTGCCGCCGCCCTGGGTCGGGTGCAGCGCCCGCTCATGGGCGACGGGGCAACCGCCGCTCGCCCCTTCCGACTTGGCGTCTGTGACGATCGCGTCGTGGTTCTCAGTCATGGCAATCCTTCCGAACTGTGCGGAACTCGGTGCTCAGGAACTGCGGCCAGTGGAACAGTCGGGGCACAGGCCCCAGTAGACGACCTCGGCCTCGTCGATGGAGAAGCCGCGGTCGTCGGAGGCGGTCAGGCAGGGCGCGTCACCGACCGCGCAGTCGACGTCGGCGACGGCACCGCAGGACCGGCACACGACGTGGTGGTGGTTGTCGCCCACGCGCCCCTCGAACCGGGCGGGGTGCCCGGCCGGCTCGATCCGGCGGACCAGACCCGCCGCGGTGAGGGCGTGCAGCGCTTCGTAGACGGCTTGCAGGGAGATGTGGCCTACGCGGTCGCGGACCCCGGAGGCGATCGCCTCGACGCCGAGGTGGTCGCCGTCCCGGACGGTCTCCAGCAGCGCGACGCGGGCTGCCGTCACGCGCAGGCCGGCACCGCGGAGCTCCTCGGCGGTGGTCGGGGTCGGGGAGGCGGTCATGGGGCCGAACCTACCCTCATAAACACGAGTGGTTCAAGAAAACGAGAGATGCAATTCTGGCCGTGTCCCGGCGTCCGCTGTTCGCCTCGGCGTCGCCCGGCCCCGGCCCGGTGCCGCGGGCTTGCACGGCATCATCCGGCCGGCCCTCGCCGAGAAGGGCACGGCGAGCCGAACCGTCCCCCGAACGGGTGAACCCCGCCCGGCGCGGAACCCGGGAGCGGTCACCGCATCCCCGAGAGGAGCGCCGGTGGATCTGGACGCCGTCGCCGACGAGCTGTACGGACTGCGGCCGGAGGAGTTCGTCGCCGCCCGGGACCGCCGTGCCCGGGACGCCCGCGGCTCCGGGGACCCGGACCTCGCCCGGCGGATCGGTGCGCTGCGGCGGCCGAATCTCGCCGCCTGGGTCAGCAACCTCCTGGTCCGCGGCCGGCCGGAGGAGGTGGGAGCGCTGCTCGGCCTGGGCGAGGAGCTGCGCCGCGCCCACCGCGAACTGGACGGGCCCCGGCTGCGCACCCTCGCGCGCCGGCAGCACGAGGTGATCGCCGCCCTCGCCCGGCAGGCCGGCCGGCTGGCCGCGGAGGCCGGGCATCCGGTGGGCGAGGAGGTACGGCGCGAGGTCGAGGAGACCCTGCATGCGGTGCTGGCCGACCCCGAGGCCGCCCGGGAGTGGGCCGCGGGCCGGCTGGTACGGCCGCTGCACGCCACCCTCGGCTTCCCGGCGGCCGACGAGGCCACGCTCAGCCGACGCCGCACGACCCCCGCGCAAGGCCCGGAGAAGCGCCCCCGCGGGCAGGACCGCACGGCGTCCGCCGCACATCGCCGCACCGAGACCCACGAGAAGGCCCGCACCGCCGAACGGGAACGCCGGGAGCGGGAGGCCGAGGCCGCCGAACGGGAACGCCGGGAGCGGGAGGCCGAGGCCGCCGAACGGGAACTCCGGGGACGGGACAAGGAGGCCGAGACCGCTGCCCGGGAGGCGGAGGAAGCGGCCGGCCGGCTGGCCGAGGCGACGGACCGTGTGAGCACCCTGCGCACCGAGCTGCGCCAGGCCGAGGAGGAACAGCACCGGGCCCGCACGGCCGAGCAGTCCGCCCGGGACCGGACCAGGCAGGCGGACCGAGCGGCACGGGAGGCGCGCCGCCGCGCCGAGAGGGCACGCGCGGCCGCGGGCCATGGCTAGTCGCCACCGTCGGCCTCCCGCCGCCCACCCGGAGGCGGCCTGACGGCGTCCGGCGTCCGGCCCGAGGTCCCACGGCGCGCGCGGCCGCCCGCGGACCGGACACACTTCCGCGCCCCCACTGCGGGTAGGGATGGGGCGACGTTTCTGACCGGCCTCGACGGCGCGACGGGGGACGCAGGAGGCGCGGCCACGGTTCCGGCCACCGGTGCCGCCCCGGCGGTGGTGTGCCGCCCCGTACCCGTCGCACCCACCGCACCCACGTGGTCCCCGTCCGGTCGGAGGGTGCGGCTACCCGCGGCGCTGGCCCGCCTGCTGGTCGGTGCCGTCGCGGGCATTACGCCGTTCGACTTCCTGCCGCGGACCTCGAATGCCCGCTGATAGGGTCGGAGTTCAGCGGCCGGCCCGGTCGGACGGCAGAGTGCCAGGTGGCGGAGCGGCCCGATGTCCGCCAAGGGGCAACCGTGAGTGACGGTCTCACTCGTACGGGTGTACAGGCGCGGCCGTCCGTGGCATAGGGGAGGTTTCGTCGTTCGCCAGCAGTGTGATGTTGGCCATGCAATGTGATGGACGGCGCTGAACGGGTAACGCTCCCCTTCATGCCCCACGCCAAACCCCTGCGGCAGGTGATTCGATGATCACGGCGACGACCCGGGCGCTCCGGACGCCGCCCACCCGAACCGACGACACGACCGGGAGATCCTCCCCGTCCGCCGCCAACCCCTCCCTCCCGTCCCTGACCGGGCTCCGGTGGATGGCGGCGCTGCTGGTGTTCGGGCTGCACGTG
Source organism: Streptomyces sp. NPDC031418 (assembly GCF_055581605.1). Taxonomy (NCBI): domain Bacteria; kingdom Bacillati; phylum Actinomycetota; class Actinomycetes; order Kitasatosporales; family Streptomycetaceae; genus Streptomyces; species Streptomyces sp. NPDC031418. The sequence continues at coordinate 247,679 of NZ_JBVIJC010000006.1, read as the reverse complement.
AACAACTTCGGCTACTTCGGCGGGACCGGTGGCCGCGTCATGTCCTGGGGGTTCGGCGCCGGGGCCACCGGTGTGTCGTTCTTCTTCGTGCTGTCCGGCTTCGTCCTGACCTGGTCCGCCAGACCCCGCGACCGGGCGCTCGCGTTCTGGCGGCGGCGCATCGCCCGCGTCTACCCGGTGCACCTGGTCACCCTGGCCGTGGCCCTGCTGATGACATACGGCCTCGCCCACCAGCCCCGGCCGACGCCGAAGCAGGCCCTCGCCAACGCGCTGCTGCTGCACTCCTGGTGGCGGCCGTGGTGGCAGACGCTGAACCCGGTCAGCTGGTCGCTGGCCTGCGAGGCGTTCTTCTACGCCTCGTTCCCGCTGCTGATCCTGGTGCTGCGCCGGCTCGGCGCGCGAGGGGCGGTCGTGCTGGGCGGGCTGTCGGTGGTGGCGGTGGTGGTGCTGGGCCGGGCGGACGCCCACCACTGGTGGAGCTACGCGCTCTACTCCTTCCCCGCGGTCCGGCTGCCCGAGTTCGTGCTCGGCGCGGTCACCGCGCGGCTGGTGCTGCTGGGCCGGTGGCGCGGGCCCGGTCTGGAGGCCTCGCTGGCGCTCGCGGTCATCGGCTACTTCTTCGTCCCGCAGGTGCCGCTCGGCTACTCCGCCACCATGTGCACCCTCACCGGCTTCGTCCTGCTCATCCCGGCGGCCGCCCAGGCGGACCTGCACGGGCTGCCGTCCTTGTGGCGGCGCCGGTGGCTGGTGCGGCTCGGTGAGCTGTCGTTCGCCTTCTACATGATCCATCTGCTGGTGCTGCGGTGCGCCACCCCCCTGCTGGGCACCAAGCCGCACTTCGGACTGCTGGCGGGTACGGCCGTCACCGCCGTCGTGTTCGCCCTGTCGCTGGGCCTGTCCTGGATCCTGTACGAGGCGGTGGAGGTCCCGGCCCGCCGCCTCCTGCTCCGCCACCGCCGCCCGACCACGGTGCGGGATCCACTTCCCGCCCGCCACGAAGCCCCGGCCCCGGCCCCGGCACAGGCGGACTGAGCGGGGGCTGATCGCTCCGGGGCGGGCGTGCACCTGGGCCCGCGCAGCCGTGCGCCGGCCCCTGATGGCGGGGCCGGCGCGCGTGCCGTCAGCTGTTGGCGCAGGTGTTGTTGCTGGCCGGGTTCAACAGGGCGATCAGGTCGATGGTGTCGCCGCAGACGTTGGCGTCGACGTCGACCGGTACCTGGACGACGTCGCCGGAGACGACGCCCGGGCTGTTGTTGGCGGTGCCGGTGGTCGGGTCCGGGTCGGCCGCGAAGGCGGTCGCCGAGCCTCCCATCGCAAGGACCCCGGCAAGAGCGGCGGTGGTGAAGAAGCTGCGCATACGCATGATGTGCCTCACTGGTCGGCGATTGGACTCTTCCATCACAACCGCGCCGTGCGCCGCTCGCCTCTTCGGGTACGCCGTTCAGGGGGCCGTGGTTCACCGGGTCCGCGCCGAAGTGCCGTCTGCCGTCGCGTGTTTGTGCCGGGCGGCCGTCAGGCGGGGGTGGGGAAGCGTTCCCAGACCCGGTGGGCGCCGAGGAGTTGGGTGAGCTGCTGGAGCACCGTGGTGGCACCGTCGCCCGCGATCACTCCGGGGGCGTCGAGCGGGATGCCGGCCGCCTCCAGCGCACTCTCGCCGCCCTTGGAGGCACCGATCGCCTTGCCGTGCCGGTAGGCCTCCGCCAGCAGCAGTCCCACCCGGGGGTCGGGGGTGGCCCCGGAGGCGGCGGGCAGCCCGGCCTTGGCGTCGCGGGCGCCGTAGGCGTCGGTGCCGACGCCGGGTGTGCCGGCGACCAGGATGGCGTCGAACTCCACGGACCGGGCGGTGGCATAGCTGCGCTGGACGGTCACGGCGTCCGGGCCGGCGCCGAGCGTGCCGCCGGCGGGGGCGACGACGAGCGGGACCATTCCGCCGTCGAGCACCTCCTGGCGGACGGCGCGTACGCCGTCGAGGTCGCCGTCGGGGCCGGTGACGATGCCGATGATCCGGCCGTCGGTGGGCCAGCTGCGGCCGACCTGGGAGAGGGCGGGGCTGGGTGCGACGTCGGCGAGCGGCACGGTGGGCTCGGGTGCGGGCAGCCCGAGGCCGTCGCCGACGCCCGCGCACAGCTCGGGGTCGACATTGGCCAGCACCTGCAACGCCCGCTCGCGGATGGCCTGTTCGTAGCACTTGCCGAGTTCGAAGGTGTAGGCGCCGATGATGTGTTCCCGCTCCACCGGGCTCATGCTGAGCCAGAACCGGCGGGGCTGGCTGAAGTGGTCGGCGAAGGTCTCCGGTGCCTCCCGGACCTTGGCCGCCTCCGGCACCCGTACCGGCGTCTCGACATAGCCGCCGAGGTCGGCTCCGGCCATGAACGGGCAGCCGCCGTCGAGGGAGTTGGGGCGGTAGGGGGCCACGCCCCGGTGCACGGCCGTCTGGTGCATGCCGTCGCGGAGCATGTCGTTGACGGGTGCCTGCGGCCGGTTGACCGGGAGCTGCGCGAAGTTGGGGCCGCCCAGGCGGGTGATCTGGGTGTCCAGGTAGGAGAAGAGCCGGCCGGACAGCAGCGGGTCGTCGGTGATGTCGATGCCGGGGACGAGATGGCCCGGGTGGAAGGCGACCTGCTCCGTCTCGGCGAAGAAGTTGGCGGGGTTGCGGTCGAGGGTGAGCAGGCCGATCGGCTGCACGGGGGCGAGTTCCTCGGGGACGATGTTCGTCGGGTCCAGCAGGTCGATGCCCTCGAAGGTCTGGTCGGGGGTGTCGGGGAAGGTCTGGATGCCGAACTCCCACTGCGGGTACGCGCCCGCCTCGATGGCGTCGGCGAGGTCGCGGCGGTGGAAGTCGGGGTCCATGCCGTTGATCAGCTGCGCCTCCTCCCACACCAGGGAGTGCACGCCGAGCTTCGGCTTCCAGTGGAACTTCACCAGGGTCGTCCCGCCGTCGGCGGCGACCAGGCGGAAGGTGTGGATGCCGAACCCCTCCATCGTGCGGTACGAGCGCGGGATGCCCCGGTCGGACATGTTCCACAGGGTGTGGTGGGTGGCCTCGGTGTGCAGGGTGACGAAGTCCCAGAAGGTGTCGTGGGCGCTCTGCGCCTGGGGGATCTCCCGGTCGGGGTGCGGCTTGGCGGCGTGCACCACGTCCGGGAACTTGATCGCGTCCTGGATGAAGAACACCGGGATGTTGTTGCCGACCAGGTCGAAGACGCCCTCGCTGGTGTAGAACTTCGTCGCGAAGCCGCGGGTGTCGCGGACGGTGTCGGCGGAGCCGCGGGAGCCCAGCACGGTGGAGAAGCGGACGAACACCGGTGTCTCGACGGCCTCGGCGAGGAAGGCGGCCCGGGTGACGCCGGCGGCCGTGCCGTAGCTGCGGAAGACGCCGTGCGCGGCGGCGCCGCGGGCGTGTACGACGCGTTCGGGGATGCGTTCGTGGTCGAAGTGCGTGATCTTCTCGCGCAGGTGGTGGTCCTGCAAGAGCACCGGTCCGCGCGGGCCCGCCTTCAGCGAGTGGTCCGTGTCGTACAACCGGGTGCCCTGCGCATTGGTCAGGTACCGGCCGCTCTGGGCGGCGCGGGCCTGCTCGGCGCCGGTGGGCTGTCCGGTCGGGGAGACCGTGTCGGGGCCGCTCTGGTCGGGCTTCGGGGGCAGCGGTTCACGGGCCTCGGTGGGTTCGGCGACCGGCGGGGACTCGGCGCCGGGCTTGCCGGGGATGCCGTCGCCGGGGCCGGTGCCGTCACCGTGCAGGGCGCCTGTCACCTTGTCCGCCGCGCGCTTCAGCGGGTTCGTCTCGCTCATCACTACCCGTTCCTTCGCTGGTCATGGGGGCGGGCCCGGCATGGGCGAGAGGCTGTCCGACGCGCCGCGGCCACACCCGGGGCATACGGCCGGCACCGGGGACGGAGCAGGTCACAGGGGTGCGGCCGTCGTACCGAGGTCCCCGGGCCGGGGCGTCCGAAACCGGGAAGCGCGGACGTTTTCCCGGTCGGGGTGAAGTCGGGCCGTCTCCCATCGAATTGCCGGGAACAGCGGGCCCGCCGGACGCGCTCGTCCGGGCCCGGAGACCAGCGGCAGGGCCAAGTGCCCCCTGTCGAGCGATTGTTCGTCAGGAGGGCCGGCTTCTTGACCCGGGGCAGCCCGGTAGCCGGCCGCCCGCATACGCCACCCTAGGTGCTGCCCGGGGTGCGCGCAGGTCGGGACCGGCCGGTCAGGGGCGGGCCACCACCCGCAGGGTGTCCAGCGAGGGGTCGGCGGCCTCCGCGATCAGGAAGCCGTGCGCCACTCCGCTGCGCAGGAAGTCCAGCACCTCCTCGGTGATCACCTCGCCGGGCGCCACGACCGGCACTCCGGGCGGATAGGGGCTGATCATCTCGGCGGAGATCCGGCCCACGGCCCGGTCGGCGGGGATCTGCTCGGCGGGTCCGAAGAAGGCGTCCCGGGGCAGCAGGGCCTGTTCCAGCTCCAGTGCGCGGGGCTCCGGCAGCCGGACCTCCGGGCGGCGCTCGATGCCGTCCGCGTGCGCCACCAGGGCGCGTACGGCGTCCATGAGGATCTCCTCGGTCTCGTCGTCGTCCGAGTGGGTGATGGAGGCGTTGACCCGGCAGGTGTCGGAGCCGCCCATGTCGACGTGGCAGTGCTCGCCCAGCCACTCGGTGGCCTGCATGCCGCTGATGCCGAGGCCCCGCACATCGATGACGATCTTCAGCGGGTCGAACTCGGCGGCCAGCCCCTCCTCGATCACCTCGCCGCCCATCACCCGCAGCCCCGGCAGCTCGCGCAGCCCGGCCCGGATCCGCTCGGCGCGGTGCAGCGCGGCGTCCAGCAGTTCGTGGCCGTGTTCCGCCATCTGCCTGCGCCAGCCGTCGAGGGCGGCGTAGACCAGGCAGGAGGCGCTGGTGGTGCCGAGCAGGTCCTCGCGCTGTTTGAGCACGTCGGGCGCGATCCGGTCGCCCTGGAGATGGAAGACCGAGCTCTGCTCGATGGCGCCGCCCATCTTGTGCACGCTGGTGACGACGAGGTCGGCGCCGGCGTTCATGCCCCAGACGGGCAGATCCGGGTGGAAGGGCAGATGGGCGCCCCAGGCCTCGTCCAGGATGAGCGGCACGTCGAAGGCGTGGCAGACGTCCGCGACGCCCCGGACGTCGGCGCAGGTGCCCCAGTCGGTGGGCGTGATCAGCAGCATGCCCTTGGCGTCCGGGTGCTCGCGCAGCCGGTCGCGGACGTCGTCCGGCTCGGGCGGGTGGGCCATATGGCGCTCGGCGTCGAACTTGGGGGTGCACCCAGATGGGCTCCACCCCGTTGATGATCACGCCGGCGATGACGGACTTGTGCGCGTTGCGGGAGAGCAGGAGCTTCTCGCCCGGGCCGGCGACCGAGAGCATCGCGGTCTTGACCGACAGGGAGCTTCCGCAGGCGGAGAAGAAGGCGTGTGTGGCGCCGACGGCGTCGGCCATCAGCTCCTGCGCCTGTGCCACGACGCCCTGGGACTCGCGGCGGTCGCCCAGCCCGTTGAGGGTGAGCACGTCCGAGCGGAACACGTCCAGGCCGAGGACGTCGGCGACCCGTGGATCGGTACCGCGCCCCTGTTTGTGGCCCGGTGGACCGAACACCACGTCTCCGCGTCGCCGGAACGCCTCCAGGGCTTCCAGCACGGGGGCGCGCGAGTGATCCATGACGGTCCTCCTGAGACGGTCGGGACCGCACCGACCGTGTTGGACCGCTCGCGCACCCCAAACCCCGGCCCGGCCCCACGCGCCCGGCCGGAGGGCTCGTGTCCGAGCGCTACGACGGCCCCCGCGCGGGGTCAGCCACCCAGCTCGCTCTGGTTCTTCACGAGGTCCAGCAGCACCGCGTGGGTCTCCGCGTCGGCCGCCGCGATCAGGCCGCCGGAGCCGCTGTGCAGGGGTTCGCCGCGCAGGTCGGTCACCGTGCATCCGGCCGCCCGGCACAGCGCGATGCCGGCCTCGAAGTGCACGCTGTCGCGCAGGTCGCCGTCGGTGACATAGGCGGCCCGGCGGCCGGCGGCGACCCAGGCGACCGCGAGGGTGCTGGAGATCACCCGGGGCCGGAAGCGTTCGGTGAAGCCGGGGTCGGCCAGCAGGCGGACGGCGCGGAAACCTGGCGCGTTGGGAAACGGCGGGTCGAGGTTGACGTCGACCAAGGCGGAGGCGGCCGAGGGCGTCAGCTCGGTGTCGGTGCCGTCGTGGCGCAGCCGGGCCCGCTCGCCGTCGGTCCAGTAGACCTCGCCGCCGAACGGGTCGGCCGTGGCCGCGGCCGTGATCCGGGTGCCCTCCCGCAGGGCGACGTTCACCCCGGCGAGCATGGTGCGCACGGCGTAGTTGAGGGTTCCGCACAGCGGGTCCACCAGCCAGCGCCGGGGTGCGCCGTCGGCGCCGGTGCGGCCGCTCTCCTCGCCCGTCACGGCGTCATCGGGCCGGGCGGCGCGCAGCACGTCCAGGATGGCCCGCTCGGCGGCGACGTCCGCCTCCGTCGCGAAGTCGCCGGCGGACTTCTCGTAGCGTGCGAGCCTGCCGCCGTACAGGTCCCGGACGACGGTGGCGCCCTCCTGGGCCGCGCGTACGGCCAGGTGGGCGTCGGTTTCCCCGTTGATGATCGACATGGCGGCAGGATAGCCATAACCCGTGTGGGGTCTGCGGGAGTTACGGCCTGCCGGGGACGAGGGAGAGGGTCTGTTCCGCGGCGCTGCGCCCGCCGCCGACGGAGCTGCCGCCGGTGTCGGTCCAGGTGCGCAGCGGAGTGGTCTCGGCGCGCCGGGCGGAGGTGGCGGAGAGGCCGAGCACCAGGCCGCTCCAGCGGTTGACGAGACGGTAGGTGCCGGGGCCGGAGGCGATCAGGAACCACTCCTGTCCGACGGCCGGTCCGCCGGCCGGGGCGGCGGTGACCGTGGGCCTGGTGCCCCAGGCGCGGCCCGCCGGGGTGGAGTCGACGCCGAGCAGCCGGCCGGTGGCGGTGTTGGTGAGGGTGTAGGCGCCGTCGCCGGTCGGGGTGAACCGCCAGGTCTCGCGGGCGGTGCCGGCGGGCCGGGCGAGCGAGGTGGTGGCGGAGCCGAGGGTGGACTGGGCGAGGACGCGGCCCGTGCCGCTCGCGATGCGGTAGCCGCGGGTGGTGTCCACGGGCGGGGCGGCGGGCGCGGAGGGGTCGACGGTGAGGTCGACGTACTCGCCGGAGGCGTCGTGGGAGCAGCCGAAGGCGCAGTAGGAGCGGAAGGTGCGGCCGACGATGGTGGCGCTGGTGCGGTTGGCGCGGTCCAGGAACCAGCGGTACCAGGAGGCGGTGGTGTAGCCGCCGGTGTCGCCGACGAGGTGCCACTTCTGGGTGGTGAGGTCGTCGGTGGCATAGAGGTACTGCGGTGAGCCGCCGCTCTGGTCGACGGCCTGGGGAGTGCCGAGGTACAGGCCGAGATAGGCGTCGTAGGTGATGTTCATGACGAACAGCGGCGAGGTCGGAGGCATGGTGCCGGCCGCGATCTGCTCGGCGGCGGTGCCGGTGTTGGCCGGGTCGTACTCGGCGGTGACCGGGGTGTAGCCGGTGGGGTGGCCGGCGTCGGCGGGGACGATATTGCTCTCCCGGCCGCCGGTGCCGGGCTGGGACCAGGCGCCGTCGTACCACTTGCGCCAGGAGCCGGGCGCCATCTTCGCGGAGATCGGGGCGCGGGCCACGTGCTCGTAGAAGGCCTTCCAGCCGCCGCTCTTGTCGATGATCCGCGAGCCGTAATAGACGTAGAAGTAGCCGGATGCGGTGTCCACGAACAGGCGCTGGTCGCCGTCGCCGTAGGAGTACGTCTGGTTCGGGAAGGCCGTCGTGTCGCCCCGCCGGGTGCTGTACGGCGAGGTGATCACGTGGTCCTGGATGGTCCAGGTGCGGCCCCGGTCGGTGGAGACGGCGTAGTCGATGGCGTCGTAGTGCAGCCGGTCGCCGAAGGGCTGCGGGGTGAACTCGTTGTGCACCAGGCCGTACCAGTCGCCGGTGTCCGGGTCGACCCACACGCCCGACAGGTCGCAGTAGTTCTTCTGCGCGTAGCCCGATCCGCCGGGGGCGTACGTCGCCTCGCGTCCCGTCGGGCTGTTGTTGCACCGCCAGGTGGTGTCGTCGTTGCGGTCGGCGGGGTCGGCGGGGTTCACCGCCTTGCTGAGCGAGGCGGTGAAGCGGGCGGTGTCGAAGTCGGTGCCGGTGTAGAAGTCCCAGGTGCGCGGGTCCTGGGCGCCGTAGAGGGCGGCGGACTGCTGGTAGTGGAAGGTGCCGTCCCGGTCGATGTAGGGGCTCGCGGGGGTGTCCGTGGGGTGGGGGAACGGCACCGGGGTGCCCACGGTCACGCGGTAGGCGGCGTCCCCGGGGGACGCGGCCGTCGCCGGGGACGCGGCGGTGCCGCCCAGGGCCAGGGCGACCGCCGCGGCGACGGCGCCGCCCGCTCTGCTCAAGAGTCGCACGGGTGCTCCTTGGTGCCGAGGTGTGCCTTGGTGTTGTCCGGACAGGTTGCTGAGACGATCCGGCCGGGACGGCTTCCCCGGCAATGGACTCCCGTGCTCCGCCTCTTGCACTTTCGCTCGGGCGCGGGGCCGGAAGCAGCCCTTGACGCCCGGTCATGGCGCGCGCGGGGCGGGGAGCCTCCGGCGCCCGGTTCACGTCCCGCGCGCCAGTGGTCTGCCGCGCACTGCCCCAAAGCCGCCCGGAAGGTCCCACCGTGCACCCCGCAGGCGCGCGGCTGACGGGTGGGCGGCGGGGAAGTGGGTACGTCCCGGCCATGCGGGTGAGCGTGGTGGATGCGGGTTCGAACACGGTTCGTTTGGTGATCGCTGATGTGGAGGGCGGCGTTCCGCTGCCGGTGCACACCGTCAAGTGGAAGCTGCGGCTGTCCGAACACGCCGGTGCGGACGGCGCGATCGCCGACGAGGCGGTGGAGCGGCTGGTGGCGGCGGTCGCCGCGGCGGCCACCACCGCGCGTCGGTGGGGTGCGACGGGTCCGCTCGCCTTCGCGACCGCGGTGGTCCGGGGCGCCCCGAACCGGGAGGACGTGCTGGGGCGCGTGGCGGCCGGAACGGGGGTCAGGATGTGCACCCTGCCGGGCGAGACGGAGGCGGAGCTGACGTTCCTGACGGCGCGCCGCTGGCTGGGCTGGCACGCGGGCCCGCTGGCGCTGCTGGACATCGGCGGCGGCTCGCTGGAGGTGGCCTTCGGCCGGGGGCGGCTGCCGGACTTCGCGGCCTCGCTGCCGCTCGGCGCCGCCCGGCTGACCCGGGAGTACCTGGGCGCGCAGGATCCGCCGGGGGCGGCGGAGCTGAAGGAGCTGCGCCGGCGGGTCCGGCACGATCTGCGTGACGTGGCCGCGCGGATCCGCTGGGAGGGGCCGCGCACCGTCGCGGTCAGCTCCCGTACCTTCCAGCAGCTGGCCCGGCTGTGCGGGGCCGCGCCCGGGCGGTACGGCCCGTTCGTACGGCGTGAGCTGCACCGCCGGGATCTGCGCGGGGCGGTGGGACGGCTCGCCGCGCTGCCCGCCGCGGAGCGCGCCGGGCTGCCCGGCATCTCCGCGCCGCGCGCCGCGCAGAGCCTGGCCGGGGCCGTCGTCGGGCACACCGCGTTGCAGCTCATGGGGGTGCGCCGGGCCATGGTCAGCCCGTGGGCGATCCGCGAGGGTGTGCTGCTCCGCTATATCGAGGACGGCGCCGACTGGTGGACTGACATCGCCGCATCGCCCGAGACGGCGGCACCGGCGCCCGCGGCGGCGCTGCGCATCGCCGGTCCCCTGGGGTGAACGGCGCGGATTCCCAGCACGGAGCAATGACGGAGACCCGCCGACATGTAGCGATCATGACAAAAGGAGGGTAGGCATGCCCGTATGGCATCCCGTAGGGCGTTCACGGCATTACGTCGATCACGATCGGGAACGAAACGGCTCGCCGTCCTCGCCGCCGCCGCGGCCCTGCTCCTCGCAGGCTGCGACAGCGGCGGGACACCCGCGCACGACGGACGGCAGCGGCTGACGGTCGCCGCCCTGCCGCTCACCGACTCGGCGGCCCTCTATCTCGCCCGGGACCGGGGGCTGTTCGCCAAGGAGGGCCTGGACGTGCGCATCCAGCCCGTGCAGCAGAGCATCCAGGCACTGCCCGCGCTGCTCAAGGGCCAGGTGGACGTGATCGCGAGCGCGAACTACGTCACCTACTTCCAGGCGTACGACAAGGGCACCCTGGACCTGCGCATCCTCGCCGAGGGCGTACGGATCGCCCCGCACATGATGGACGTCCTCGTGTCCAGGGACTCGGCGCTCAGGAAACCGTCCGACCTCGCGGGCAAGAAGGTCGCCGTCGCCGTGCTGAACAACATCCAGTCCCTCACCCTGAACGCCGTCCTGGACGCCGAGGGCGCCGGCCGGCCCGTCTACCGGCAGGTCCTCTTCCCACAGATGGGACCGGCGCTGGAGCGGGGCCAGGTTGACGCCGTGCACGCGGTCGAGCCCTTCGACACCGCGATCCAGGGCACCTCGGGCGCCCGGGTGCTGCTGGACGGCGGCTCGGGACCGGCCCGGGGCCTGCCCGCCAGCGGGTACGTCACCACCGCCACCTTCGTGACGAAGCATCCGAAGACCGCCGCGGCCTTCCGGCGGGCGATCGAGGCCGCCTCGAAGCTGGCCGCGGACGAGCCGGGGGCCGTACGGGCCGAGCTGCCGAAGTACACCAAGGTCACCGCGGAGCAGGCCGGGTCGCTCCATCTGCCCGCCTACCCGGCGACCGCCGACACCGGCCGGCTGCGCCGCCTGATCCGGCTCATGCGCGACCAGGGCATGCTGACGAAGGACATCGATCCGGCCCCGCTGCTGGTCATATGACGCGCCGCCGGGAACTGCTGCTCGGCCTGCTCGGCGCGGTGCTGGCCTTCGGCGTCTGCGAGGCGGTGTCCCGCGCCGGGCTGGTACGGCGGACCTATCTGCCGCCCGCCTCCGAAGTCCTCGTCCACGCCGTGCAGTTGGCGGGCGACCGGTCCTTCCTCGACGGGGTCGGCGTGACCCTGCGGGCGTGGGCGCTGGGCCTGGGCCTGGCCTGCGCGGTCGCGGTACCGCTCGGGCTGCTGCTGGGCGCGGTGCCGGTCGTCGAGGCCGCCGTGCGCGCCGTCGTCGAGTTCCTGCGGCCGCTGCCGTCCGTGGCGTTGATCCCGCTGGTGTCGCTGCTGCTCGGCTCGGGCACCGGGACGGAGGTGACGCTGATCGCGTACGCCTCCGTGTGGCCGGTGCTGTTCAACACCGTCTACGGTCTCGGCGAGACCGACCCGCTCGCCAAGGACACGCTGCGCGCCTTCGGTTTCGGGCGGCTCGCGGTGCTGCTGCGGGTCGAGCTGCCCGGCACCGCACCGTTCATCGCCGCGGGGGTGCGGATCTCCGCCGCCGTCGCGCTGATCCTCGCCGTCGCCACCGAGCTGCTCTCCGGTTTCGGGCAGGGTCTCGGCATCTTCATCGCGCAGGCCGGGACGGACCCGGACGGCACCCGGGACGTGCTGGCCGGGGTGGTGTGGGCGGGTGCGCTGGGGCTGGTGGTCGACGGCGTGCTGGTGGGCGCGGAACGGCGGCTGTTCGGGTGGGCGCGGGAGTCCGGGCGGCCCGCGGAGGGGGCGCGGGCGTGAGAGACGGGGGTGCAGAAGAGAGCCGGAGCGGGAAGGGGACGCCGGGCCGGCGGCCGTACGGCTGTGGGACGGGCCGCTTCGGGGCCGGCATCCCGGTGCCGGGCGCCCGCGGCACGCGGCGCGCCCGTGCCGGTGCCCGCCGCTCCGGCGTCCCCTTCCTGCTGCGCTGGTCGGTGCTGCTGCTCGCCCTGTGCGGCTGGGAGGCCGCCGCCCGGGTGCGGAGGAGCGTCTACTTCCCGCCGCCGCTGCGCATCGCCCGGCACGCCCGCGACCTCTGGTTCTCCGGGCCCGCCGGGCGGCTGTTCCTGACCCCGGCCGCCGTCGACACGATCCTGCCCAGCCTCGGCCGGATGGCGGCCGGGTTCGGGCTCGCCGCGCTCGCCGGGATCGCCCTCGGCGTCGCGGTGGGCCGCTCGCGCCGGGCGTACGCGCTGTGCAACCCGGTGCTCCAGTTCGCCCGTGCGGTGCCGCCGCCCGCTCTGGTGCCGGTGTTCGTCGTCGTGTTCGACTTCGGTACGCCGATGCAGGTGGCGTCGATCGCGTTCAGCGCCGTATGGCCGGTGCTGGTCAACTCGGCGGAGGGTGCCCGGGCCACGGACCCGCTGCGGCTGGACGTGGCCCGGGTGCTGCGGCTGACCGGGCCCGAGCGGCTGTGGTTCCTGCTGCTGCCGTCCGCGCTGCCCAGGATCTTCGCCGGGCTCCGGCTGAGCCTGTCGCTGAGCCTCGTCCTGATGGTGTTCTCCGAGCTGCTGCCGGGCAGCGACGACGGCATCGGGTTCACGCTCACCGACGCCCAGACCCGCTCCGACCTGCTGACCGTGTGGTCCGCGCTGCTGCTGCTCGGCGCGCTCGGGTATCTCCTCAACACCGGCCTGCTGGCGGTCGAGAGACGGCTCGTCGGCACCCGGCCGGCCGGGTCCGGAAGGGAGACGGCATGACCACCACCACGGTGCGCGACGCGGTCGTACGGTTCCTGCGGGACACCGGCATGACCACGGTGTTCGGCAACCCCGGCTCCACCGAGCTGCGGATGTTCCGCGACTGGCCGGAGGACTTCCGCTATGTGCTGGCCCTCCAGGAGTCCGTGGCCGTCGGCATGGCGGCCGGGTACGCGCTCGGCACCCGGCGCGCGGCCTTCGTCAGCCTGCACTCGGCGGGCGGGGTCGGGCATGCGCTCGGCGCGGTGTTCAACGCCTTCCGGGACCGGGTGCCGCTGGTGATCGTGGCCGGCCAGCAGGCGCGTTCGCTGCTCCGGCTGCGGCCGTTCCTGGGCGCCGACGAACCGGCTCTGTTCCCGCGCCCGTACGTGAAGTACGCCTGCCAGCCGGAGCGGGCCGAGGATGTGCCGGCCGTGCTCGCCGAGGCGTACCGGACGGCGCTGGCGCACCCCCGCGGGCCGGTGTTCGTGTCCGTGCCCGAGGACGACTGGGACCGGCCCGCCGAGCCGGTCGCGCCGCGCGCGGTGCACGGCGGGTTCACGGCGGACCCGGACGCGCTCGCCGCGCTCGCCGCGCGGCTGGCCGGCTGTGCGCGCCCGGCCCTGGTGGTGGGCCCGGGCGTGGACGACGAGGACGCGCTGGAGCAGGTGCGGGCGCTGGCCGAGCGGATCCGGGCCGGGGTGTGGATCAGCCCGCTGTCCGGCCGGTCCGGGTTCCCGGAGACGCACCCGCTGTTCCAGGGCTTCCTGCCACCAGTGGCCGGGCAGCTGGCCGCGCGCCTGGCGCCGTACGACGTCGTGGTGGCGCTCGGCGCCCCGCTGTTCACCTACCACGTGCCGGACGACGGGCCCCGGCTGGCGCCCGGCACCGAGCTGTTCCACCTGGACTGCGACCCGGAGCAGGCGGCCTGGCTGCCCGTCGGCACCAGCCTCGTCACCACCCTGCGGCCCGCTCTGGCCCGGCTGGCCGAGCTGGTGCCGCAGCGGCCGGACCGGGACCCACCGCCGCCCCGCCCGGCGGCGCCGCCCGCGCAGTCCCCCGACGGGCACATCACGCCGGAGCTGTTCTTCGACCTGTTGCGGGCCCGGCTCCCGCGCGACCGCGTCCTCGTCGAGGAGGCCCCCAGCCACCGCGACACGCTCCATGCGCGGGTGCCGGTCGAGCGCGGCGGCGGCTTCCTCACCACCGGCAGCGGGGCGCTCGGCTGGGGCCTGCCGCTCGCGGCCGGCCGGGCGCTCGCCGACCGGCGCCGGCTGGTGTGCGTGGTGGGTGACGGCTCGGCGATGTACTCGGTGCAGGCCCTGTGGAGCGCGGCCCGGCACGCGGTCCCGGTCAGCTATGTCCTGCTGGACAACGGCGGTTACGGCGCGGTGCGGGCCCTCGGCCGGCGGATCGGCGTGGCGCCGGTCCCGGGTACGGACATCACCGGCATCGACTTCGCCGCCCTCGCCGAGTCGCTCGGCTGCCCGGCCGCCCGGGTCGCCCACCCCAGGGAGCTGCCGGCCGCGCTGGACCGCGCGCTCGGCCCGGGCGACACCGCGGGCCCCTTCCTGCTGCACGTGCGGGTCACCGGCAGCACGGGCACCCTGTACGAGCCCTGGGCCGGGTGAGGGGATGCTGCGCCTGGACTCGGTGGGCAGGCACTTCGGGGACCAGCACGTCCTGGACGGGATCAGCCTCACGGTGCCCGACGGGCAGCTCCTCTGTGTGGTCGGGCCCTCGGGCTGCGGCAAGTCCACGCTGCTGCGCACCATCGCCGGGCTGCTGCCCGCCCAGGAGGGCACGGTCACGCTGGACGGGACGCCGGTGACGGGCGTCCCGGACCGGCTCGCGGTGGTCTTCCAGGAGTACGGCCGCTCGCTGCTGCCCTGGCTCACGGTCCGCGACAACGTGGCCCTGCCGCTGCGCCGCCGGGGCCTCGGCCGGGCCGCGCGCCGGGCCGAGGCGGAGGCCATGCTGGAGCGGGTCGGCCTGCCCGGGGCCGCCCGCCGGCACCCGCGGGAGCTGTCCGGCGGGATGCAGCAGCGGGTGGCCATCGCCCGTGCCCTGGTCTGCCGGCCGGCGCTGCTGCTGATGGACGAGCCGTTCGGCTCCCTGGACGCGCGCACCCGGGAGGACCTGGAGGACCTGCTCCTGGAGGTGCACCGCGCCGACGGACCGACCATCGTGTTCGTCACCCACGACATCGACGAGAGCGTCTACGTCGGCGACCGTGTCGTGGTCCTCTCCCCCGGCCCGGGCTCCCGGGTCGTACGGGACCTGCCGGTCGGCCTGCCCGCCGGGCGCGACCAGCTCACCACCCGCGGGCTGCCGGACTTCGTGCGGCTGCGCACGGAGGTGGGACGGGCGGTGCGCGGCGGCTGAGGCATCCTGGTGGCCGTATCCGGATGCGAGGAGAGGTGGCGGGGCATGCGGTGGTGGGCCGGTGGGTGCGCGCTGGCGGCGGTGGTCGTGCTGGCGGGGTGCGGGACGTCGGCGGGGCCGGGCTCCGGCGCGAACTCGGGTGCGGGGGCGTCCGGGAGCCGCTCGCCGCGGCCGCCGTCCACCGCCGGCTCCCCCGCCTCCCCGCGGCCCTCCGGGTCCTCGCTGCCGCCCGGCACGACCGGCACGCCGGGCCTGCGCTGTGCGACCGGGCGGGCCGTCGTCGCGGTCTCCCCCGGTGACGCGGTGCGGCGGCGGCTGTGTGTACGGCCCGGGACGCTGGTGACGCTCGAACTGCGCCCGCGGGCGGACGACGAGCGCTGGACGGGGGTGCGGAGTTCGGCGCCCGCGCTGGTCCTGGTGTCCGGCTGGGAGGTGGCCGCCGACGGCACGGCCCGGGCCTCGCTGCGCTGCGCCGGCAGCCGCGGGGGTGCCGCCCGGGTCACCGCGGCGGCCAAGGCGCCGGACCTGGCCGGCGCGGCCCGGACCGCGTTCACGCTGGACGTGGACGTGGTGCCGTACCCGCGCGAGGGCTGACGCCGTTCCGGTGTCCCGTAGCGGTGAGCGCCGTCAATTCCCTTCTGCGGTCGCGGACTTGCCGCCCGGGATCTGGTTCCGGGTGCGCAGCGCGCCCACGCTCCTCAGCAGCCGGTCGGCCGGCTCGCGCAGCCGGGGGTGGGCCAGCACGGTGTTGCGCAGCCCGCGGACCGGGCGGCGCCACAGCTTCTGCGTGAGGGCCACCGGGTGCGGACGGGCCGCGAAGCCCTCGCCGACCCGCAGCTCACGCGTCTTCAGCCAGTCCTTGTACTCCTTGTCGCCGCGCCCGAGGTCCACCAGGGTCACTCCGTGCCGGGCGGCGGCCTCGGCGGTGCGCAGATGCATCATCAACCCCGGCGAATACGCGGGGAGTTCGGGGTCGTACGCGGTGAACCAGGCCGCCAGCACGGTGCCGGAGCGGGGGCCGAAGTGGGCGGCGACCGGGCGGTCGCCCGCGTAGAGCACGGACAGCACCCCGGTGAAGTGCTCCTCGCGGACGTGGAAGAGATGGTCGACCAGGCCGACGATCCAGGGGCGGGAGAACCGGTCCATGCGGCCGGTCCTGCGGTACTGGGCGGACTTCCAGCGCATGAGGGTGCGCAGCGCCCGCGGGTCGCGCTCGTCGAAGACGAACCGCACCTCTCCGACGTCCCGGCCGAGCCTGCGCTCCTTCTTCAGGGTCGTCTTGGCGAGCCCGGGATAGGCGCCGCGCAGCCACTCCGGATAGCCGCCGTCGCCGGGTTTGACGTCGATGACGGGTGAGGCGAAGGTGCCGGTGACATACGGGTCGAACGGCCGCTGCTCCTGCACGAGATGGTCGAACTCGAAGATGCTGAGCCCGCAGGCCCGCAGCAGCTCCCCGGTGTCCCAGGTGACCCCGGGCCGGTGCACCAGGGCCTGGCAGTCGGACAGGCCGAGGCCGACGGCCCGTCCGGCGCCCAGCGGGCTGCGCTCGTAGGGCAGGAAGCCGACCGGTTCGCCGCCCTCGCGGAGCACGGCCACCCGCACCCCGGCCCGGTGCCGGCCGACCCCGATGGCGAACTCCGGTGCGAGGAAGGGGTTGGCGTACTCGGGCGACTCGTCCATCGCCCGGTGCCAGGCCCCGCGCAGCCCGGCCGTCAGCTCGCCGGGTCTGTGGATGGTGATCTCCACCTCAGCTCGCCCGCCCTTCCCCGGGCGCCCTGCGCGACGCGCCGTGGGCGGCGCCGGCCGGTGAGGCGTGTGGACCGTGACTGGTGGATCGCATGGCGACCCCTCCCCCCAAGACGCGCTGATGCTCAAACGTCGCGAAACAGACGCACCCTGTCAAGAGCGCCCCGGTCCGGTCCGTTCCGCGGTATTGACATGAACCTGCTTCGACTCCGAGTCTTCGTGCGTGAAGTTGCTTGATTGAAGCGCATTTCGAGCGCTTCCAAGCACACCGAGCAAGAACAGTCAGTCCGCAATGACGCGAGGGGAGCTGTTCCGCCGTGCAGAGACCACGAAGACTGCGCCGGGGTGTGCCATGGCCGGCCTGGGTGCCGCTGGGGCTGGCGACCGCCCTGGCCGGGGCGCTGCTGGCCACGCCGGCACCCGCCCGGGCCGCCGCCACCGCATCCGGCGCCGTCCTGGACCCGGCCCACAGCAGCGTCGGCTGGCAGAGCCCGGTCTACGCCAAGGGCACCGGCGGCGGCCCGGAGAACTGCCCCGACGCCGCGACCGACCCCGACAACACGGTCTGCGACCGCTTCGACCTGACCGTCTCGGTGCCGGACGGCTACTGGGACGACAACCCCGAGGGCGGCGTCCCCCTGTCGATCAACTGGGCGCGCCCCTCCGACGACTTCGACCTGTACGTGTACGACGGCCAGGGCAAGCAGGTGGCCTCCAGCGCGGGCACGGCGGACCCCGAGGCCACGGTGATCCCGCGCGCCTCGGGCACCTACCACGTGGTGGTGGTGCCGTACGACGTGCACGACGACCCCTTCACGGGCAGCGCCTATCTGCCCGCGACCACGGACGCCGGCGACCTCACGGCCTTCTCCGGCCGCGACGGCAGCTACACCGTGCGGGCCGGGCAACTGCTGGCCCGCGCCGACTTCCTGACGGGAGGCCGGCTGCGGCTCCAGGCCGACCCGTCCGGCTCGCTGAGCGACCCGGCGGGCACCGCCATCGTGCGCGACCGGCCCGCCCTCCAGCGGCACACCTCGTCCTTCGACGCGGGCGACTACTACGGCATCCGCTCCCCGGAGGCCGTACTGCGCGTGTACAAGAAGCCGCTGCGGTTCGGTCTGTACAAGCCCGACAACCGCACCCGGATCTGGCAGGAGGACAAGCCGCTGCGCTGGTCCACCGGGGGGATGCGGCAGAGCCTCGGCCGGGGCGCGGACGAGCAGTTCTTCGGCGGCGGCGAGCAGAACGGCAGCTTCTCCCACCGCGGGCAGACGATGTACGTGGCCAACAGCTTCGACTGGAACGAGGGCGGCTACAACAACTCCCAGCCGTTCTACCTCTCCAGTGCGGGCTACGGCGTCTTCCGCAACACCTTCGCGCCGGGCGTGTACACCTTCGGCGACCCGGTCACCACCGGCCAGCAGGAACGGCGGCTGGACGCCTACTACTTCCTCGGTGACGCCAAGCAGGTGATCGGGAAGTACACGGCACTGGTCGGCAGGCCGTTCATGCCGCCGGTCTACGGCCTGGAGCCGGGCGACTCCGACTGCTACCTGCACAACGCCAACCGGGGCGAACGGCACACCCTGGACGCGCTGAAGATCGCCGACCAGTACACCGAGAACCGGATGCCGCTGGGCTGGATGCTGGTCAACGACGGCTACGGCTGCGGGTACGAGAACCTGGAGCAGACCGCGAAGGGCCTCCAGGACCACCACACCCAGCTCGGCCTGTGGACCCAGGACGGCATCGGCAAGCTCGCCGACCAGGTCAAGGCCGGCCAGCGGGTGGCCAAGCTGGACGTGGCCTGGGTGGGCAACGGCTACAAGTTCGCGCTGGACGCCTGCGACGCGGCCAAGAAGGGCATCGAGGACAACAGCGACGCCCGCGGGTTCGTCTGGCTGCCGGTGTCCTGGGCGGGGGCGCAGCGCTGCGGGGTGCTGTGGAGCGGCGACCAGAAGCTGTCCTGGGACTACATCCGCTGGCAGATCCCGACCTACGCCGGGGCGACCCTGTCGGGCATCGTCTACGACACCGGTGACGTGGGCAGCATCTACCGCCACGACGCGAAGATGTACACCCGCGACCTCCAGTGGAAGGCGTTCCTGCCGGCGATCATGACCATGGACGGCTGGGCCACCGACCTCACCACCAAGCAGCCCGCCGACCAGCAACCCTGGCGCGACGGCGAGCCGTACACCTCCGTCAACCGCAGCTACCTCCAGTTGAAGGAGCGGCTGCTGCCGTACATGTACACCCTGTCGGCCGAGGCGGCGAAGACGGGTGTGGGAGCGGTGCGTCCGCTCTGGCTGGAGTACCCGGACGACCCGGCGACGCTGGGCGCCCAGGCGCAGTACGAGTTCCTGTCGGGTCCGGACTTCCTGGTGGCCCCGGTCTACCAGGACTCCGACACCCGCGACGGCATCTACCTCCCGAAGGGCACCTGGACCGACTACTGGACCGGGCGCACCTACCGGGGCCCGACCATCCTGAACGGCTATCACGCCCCGCTGGACACCCTGCCGTTGTTCGTGCGCGAGGGGGCGGTGGTCCCCATGTGGCCGAAGGGCACCACGAGCTGGCAGACCCGGGACCGGCACGAGCTGGACTGGGACCTGTATCCGGCGGCCCACGGCAGCAGCCGCTACACCCTGTACGAGGACGACGGCGTGACCCGTGACTTCGCCGGCGGGGCTGCGGCCACGCAGCGGGTCTCGGTGCGGCGGGACGCCGACGGCACGGCCGTCTCCGTCGGTGCGAGCCGGGGCGCGTACGCGGGCAAGGTGGCCGCGCGCACGTACCGGTTCACGGTCCACGGCGCCGGGGCGCCCGCACGGGTGCTGCTCGACGGACGCCGGCTGCCGGACACCGCCTGGTCCTACGACCCCGCCACCCACGTCACCACCGTCAGCACCCCGATGCTGCCGCTCGACCGGGGCTTCGCCCTGCGGCTGGTCGACGGGAGGTAAAGCAATCGTATGGTCTAGTCCAAAGCGAGTGTTGGTCTAGTCCAACTTATTGACGTGACCGCTTCACCTCCCAGAGCCTGGGGCGACTCCCCACCCCACCCCTCTGGGAGGCACGCAATGAGACCTCTTCGGGCCTGTCTGGGCGCGGCGGCGGCCGTGACGCTCGCCGCCGCCGGCACCACCGCGTTCGTCGCGGGCAGCGCCTCGGGCGCCACCACCGCGCTGAGCAACCGCTGGTACGCCGCCGCGCCCTATCTGATGCCGCTGGACAACAACCCGCCGGACCCGGCCGCCATCATGGACGCGACCGGCCTGAAGGCGTTCCAGCTGGCGTTCATCCTGGCGCCCGACGGCGGCGGCTGCTCGCCGACCTGGGGCGGCACCGCGGCCGTCTCCTCGGACACCGCCGTGCAGTCGATGATCGGCACCATCCGGAGCAAGGGCGGTGACGTCTCGGTCTCCATCGGCGGCTACGGCGGCACGAAGCTCGGCCAGGCCTGCGCGGACGCGGCGTCGACGGCGGCGGCCTACCAGCAGGTCATCACCAAGTACGGGCTGCACGCCATCGACTTCGACCTGGAGGAGCCGGAGTACGAGAACAGCGCGGCCATCAAGAACGAGATCGGCGCCGCGAAGATCCTCCAGCAGAACAACCCCGGGCTCTATGTCTCGGTGACGACGGCGGGTACGGCGGACGGCACCGGCTGGTTCGGCAAGCAGATGCTGCTGGAGGCCAAGTCCCAGGGATTCACGCCGAACAACTTCTCCATCATGCCGTTCGACGGCGGCTTCAACGGAGGGGCGAGCCAGACCAGCGCGCTCACCAACTTCAACTCCGTCCTGCGGTCCACCTTCGGCTGGGACGAGGCGACCGCCTACGCCCACGAGGGCTTCTCCGGCATGAACGGCCGCAGCGACACCGGCGAGTACTTCACCCAGGCGGACTTCCAGACCGTGCTGGACTACGCGACGAGCCACTCCATGGACCGGTTCACCTTCTGGTCGCTCAACCGCGACCGGCAGTGCGACCCGGTCGACAACGGGGGCCGTACGTCCGGGACATGCTCGAGCGTGGCGCAGAAGCCCTGGGAGTTCGCCACGTACTCGGTGAGGTTCGCCGGCGCCACCCCGCCGAGCCCGACGCCGACGCCGACCCCGACCCCCACGCCGACGCCCACCCCCACCTCCTGCAAGACGGCCTGGAGCTCCTCCGCCGTGTACACCGCCGGGAACGAGGTCTCGTACAACAAGCACAACTGGAAGGCCAAGTGGTGGACCCAGAACGAGGTGCCCGGCGCCTCCGAGTGGGGTCCCTGGCAGGACGAGGGCAGCTGCTGACCCTCTTGACGTGTTTGGTTCAGACCTTTAGGTTCACGGGTCACCGATGACCAAGGATGCGTTCAGTGTTCATGTGACTGAACGCATCCTTGGTCCAATGAAGGGACCCCCACATGACCCGCTCTCGGCTCCGCACGGCGACGGCCACCGCGGTCCTCGCCCTCGCCCTCACCCTTCTCGACTCCGGCGGCGCGGCCGCCGCCGGTACGCGGCCCGCTCCCGGCGGCACCTTCGACCTCTCCGTCTGGGAGCTCCAGGAGCCGGTCGGCTCCCCCGGCAGCCCCACCACCATCCCGTCCTCCCGGCTCCAGGGGCCGAACGGCTACCAGGACGCCTACTTCTCCACGGACCCCCGCGACGGCGCGATGACGTTCTGGGCACCCGAGAAGGGCGTCACCACCCCGAACTCGCACTACGCCCGTTCCGAGCTGCGCGAGACGAACCGTGACGGCAGCCCGGCCGACTGGGCGCTCGGCGGGGCGCACCGGATGAGCGCGACCCTGCGGGTGGTGTCGGTGACCAAGAACGTCTGCGTGGGCCAGATCCACCTCGGCACCGGCGGCTCCTCCACCAAGCCACTGCTGGAGCTGTACTACCACGCGAACGGGGACATCGTCCTCGGCACCGAGGACTCGCCCTCCGGCGGCCAGACCCCGCACCCGGTCGGCCATGTGCCGGTCGGCAGAACCTGGAGCTACACCATCGCCGTCTCCGGCGGCACCACCATCGACCTGACCGTGAACGGTACGACGACCCACTACCCCATCGCCTCGTCCTTCCGGCAGTACAAGCAGTACTTCAAGGCCGGCGCCTACAACCAGTCCTCCTCCGACAGCACCGTGGACGGCGCCCGCGTCGCCTTCTACGGGCTGACCGTCCGGCACGGCTGACACGCGGTCCGACCTGCGCGACTGGTGCAAACGGCCGTACGGTCGTAGCGTCGGGGGCACGGTCGGACACAGCACGACGGGTGGGAGCGGCCATGCGCGGATCAGTGGTGGGAACGGTGGTCACCCTCGCGGCGGGAGCCATGCTGACAGCGGCCATGACGACGGCCTCGGCCAGCGCGCCCCCGGCCAGCGCGACCGCACAGGACGGCCCGGCACGGCCCGTCCTGGTCGACTGCCTGTGGCACCGCAATGTCCGGCCGACGGACTTCATCCTGGCCTGCGGCGACGGCAACAGCCGCCTCGTCGGACTGCACTGGACCGCGTGGAGCCGGGGTGCGGCCACCGCGACGGGCGTCAACATGGTCAACGACTGCAAGCCGTACTGCGCGGCCGGCCGCTTCCACGCCTATCCGGTGACCGTCCGGCTCGACGGCCCCAAGCCCTGGAAGAAGCATCCGGGCCTGGAGCACTACACCCGGATGAGCCTGACCTACACCGCCGACCGGCCGGAAGGCTTCCAGCCGGTCATGGTCTACCCGCTCTGGGACTGACGCCCCGGACCACATCCACCGCAGCTGAAGCCCTGCCAGGGTGCCGCGGCCGAAGTCTCCGGCCGCGGCGCACGGTGTCTCAGGCGATCTCGGCCAGCAGGTCGCCGCCCTCCACCTGCTGGATGCGGTTGATGGCCAGCCGCGCCACCCGGCCCGCCTTCGGCGCGGTGATCGTGGCCTCCATCTTCATCGCCTCGATGGTGGCGATCGTGGCACCGGCCGCCACCTCGTCGCCCTCGGCGACCGCGAGGGTCACCACACCGGCGAACGGGGCCGCCACATGGCCCGGGTTGGCGCGGTCGGCCTTCTCCGTCACCGGCAGGTCGGAGGCCGCGGCGCGGTCCCGGACCTGGATGGGCCGCAGCTGGCCGTTGAGCGTGGACATCACCGTGCGCATACCGCGCTCGTCGGCCTCGCCGATCGCCTGGAGCTCGATCAGCAGCCGCACCCCGGGCTCGAGATCGACGGCGTACTCCTTGCCCGGGCGCAGACCGTAGAAGAAGTCCTTGCTGTCCAGGATGCTGGTGTCGCCGAAGGTCTGGCGGTGCGTCTCGAACTCGCGCGTCGGCGCGGGGAACAGCAGCCGGTTGAGGGTCGACCGGCGCTCCTTCGCCAGCCCCTCGCGGTCCTCGGCGGACAGCTCGGGCGCGGGCCTGGCGGCGGCCCGGCCCTGGAGGGCCTTGGTGCGGAACGGCTCGGGCCAGCCGCCGGGCGGGGTGCCCAGCTCGCCGCGGAGGAAGCCGATCACCGAGTCGGGGATGTCGAACCGGTCGGGGGTCTGCTCGAAGGCGTCCGGGGAGACGCCGGCGCCGACCAGGTGCAGGGCCAGGTCGCCGACCACCTTGGAGGACGGGGTGACCTTGACCAGGCGGCCGAGGATGCGGTCGGCGGCCGCGTACATCGCCTCGATGTCCTCGAACCGGTCGCCGAGGCCGAGGGCGACGGCCTGGGTGCGCAGGTTGGACAGCTGGCCGCCGGGGATCTCGTGGTGGTAGACGCGGCCGGTCGGGGAGGCCAGACCCGCCTCGAAGGGGGCGTAGATCTTCCGTACGCCCTCCCAGTACGGCTCCAGGTCGCCGACGGCCTGGAGGTCCAGGCCGGTGGGCCGCTCGGAGTGGTCGGTGGCGGCGACGAGCGCCGACAGGGACGGCTGCGAGGTCGTCCCGGCCATCGAGGCCACCGCTCCGTCGACGGCGTCGACGCCCGCCTGGATCGCGGCGAGATAGGTGGCCAGCTGGCCGCCTGCCGTGTCGTGGGTGTGCAGATGCACGGGCAGGTCGAACTCGCGGCGCAGCGCCGAGACCAGCTTGGCCGCGGCCGGGGCGCGCAGCAGGCCGGCCATGTCCTTGATGGCCAGGACATGGGCGCCCGCCTCGACGATCTGCTCGGCGAGGCGCAGATAGTAGTCGAGGGTGTAGAGCCGCTCGGCGGGGTCGTTGAGGTCGGCCGTGTAGCAGAGGGCGACCTCGGCGATCGCGGTGCCCGTCTCCCGTACGGCGTCGATGGCGGGCCGCATCTGGCCGACGTCGTTGAGGGCGTCGAAGATGCGGAAGATGTCGATGCCGGTGACGGCCGCCTCCTGCACGAAGGCGTCCGTCACCTCCGTGGGGTACGGGGTGTAGCCCACGGTGTTGCGGCCGCGCAGCAGCATCTGGAGGCAGAGGTTGGGGACGGCCTCGCGCAGGGCGGCCAGCCGCTCCCAGGGGTCCTCGGCGAGGAAGCGCAGCGCCACGTCGTAGGTGGCGCCGCCCCAGCACTCCAGGGACAGCAGCTGCGGCAGGGTGCGGCCGACGGCCGGGGCGACGGCGAGGAGGTCCTTGGTGCGCACCCGGGTGGCGAGCAGCGACTGGTGGGCGTCGCGGAAGGTGGTGTCGGTGACGCCGAGCGTCGGCGACTCGCGCAGGTCGCGGGCGAAGCCCTCGGGGCCCAGCGCCACGAGCCGTTGCCGGGAGCCGGCCGGCGGCTCGCCGGCGGGCAGCGGGGGCAGCTTGGTCAACGGGTCGGGCAGGTCGGGCCGTTCGCCGTGCGGCTTGTTGACGGTGACGTCGGCGAGGTAGGTGAGCAGCTTGGTGCCGCGGTCCGCGGAGGAGCGGGCGGTGAGCAGATGGGGGCGCTGCTCGATGAAGGAGGTGGTGACCCGCCCGGCCTGGAAGTCCGGGTCGTCCAGGACGGCCTGGAGGAAGGGGATGTTGGTGGCCACGCCGCGGATGCGGAACTCGGCGACCGCGCGCCGGGCCCGGCCGATGGCGGCGCGGAAGTCCCGGCCCCGGCAGGTGAGTTTGACCAGCATCGAGTCGAAGTGGGCGCTGATCTCCGTACCGGCGTGGGTGGTGCCGCCGTCCAGGCGGATGCCGGAGCCGCCCGGCGAGCGGTAGGCGCTGATCCGGCCGGTGTCCGGGCGGAAGCCGTTGGCGGGGTCCTCGGTGGTGATACGGCATTGCAGGGCGGCGCCCCGCAGGGTGATGGTCTCCTGGGCGAGGCCCAGGTCGGCGAGGGTCTCGCCGGAGGCGATCCGGAGCTGGGCCTGGACCAGGTCGACGTCCGTGACCTCCTCGGTGACGGTGTGCTCGACCTGGATGCGCGGGTTCATCTCGATGAAGACGTGGTTGCCGTCGGGGTCGAGGAGGAACTCGACGGTGCCCGCGTTGCGGTAGCCGATCTCGCGGGCGAAGCGCACCGCGTCGTCGCAGATCCGCTGCCGTACCTCGGGGTCGAGGTTGGGGGCCGGGGCCAGCTCGATGACCTTCTGGTGGCGGCGCTGGAGCGAGCAGTCCCGCTCGTAGAGGTGGATGACATTGCCCTCGCCGTCGGCGAGGATCTGCACCTCGATGTGGCGCGGGTCGACCACGGCCTTCTCCAGGAAGACGGTCGGGTCGCCGAAGGCGGACGCGGCCTCCCGGGAGGCGGCCTCGATGGACTCGCGCAGCTGGGCGGGGTCCTCGACGCGGCGCATGCCGCGCCCGCCGCCGCCCGCGACGGCCTTGACGAAGACCGGGAAGCCGATCTCCTCGGCGGCGCGCACCAGCTCGTCGACGTCCGTGGAGGGCGCGGAGGAGCCGAGCACCGGGACGCCGGCGGCCCGGGCGGCGGCGACCGCACGGGCCTTGTTCCCGGTCAGCTCCAGCGTGGCCGCGCTCGGGCCGACGAAGGTGATGCCCGCCTCCTCGCAGGCGCGGGCGAGTTCGGGGTTCTCCGACAGAAAGCCGTAGCCGGGGTAGACGGCGTCCGCGCCGGCCCGGCGGGCGGCGGCCACGATCTCCTCGACGGAGAGGTAGGCGCGCACCGGGTGGCCCGGCTCGCCGATCTCGTACGCCTCGTCGGCCTTGAGCCGGTGCAGTGAGTTGCGGTCCTCGTGCGGGAACACGGCGACGGTACGCGCGCCGAGTTCGTAGCCCGCCCGGAACGCGCGGATCGCGATCTCGCCACGGTTGGCGACCAGCACCTTGCGGAACATCCTGGATTCCCTTCAGCTGCCTGTCGGCGACGCACACGATCGTGTCTGCCACGCCCTGCCGTACCTCGCGGTCACCCTAGGGGGTACCCGCAGGGGTCGAGGTGCGACAACGGTCACATCGTGAGGGTGTGCGGCGCCACAGTCGCGCGAACGGCGGAACGGTCCCCCGGCGCGGGGGGTGTGCGGGCGTGGATGGTCGCTGGTGCCGGGTGTGGGTGGGGGCCGGTGCCGGGGTGTGGATGGGCGCCGGTGCGGGAATGTCCATCGCCCCCTTCGCCCCCGGCCCGGGACAGTTCTGCGAGCCGGGAGACGCCCGTCAAGATCATTTACGGGTGGTAGGACCCACAGGTGTACAGAGCGGACATCCCGGACCGCAGAGCGACCTCCCCTACCGGGGAGCCATCCCTCCCGTACCGACGTGTTCAAGACGCCCCGTTCACGGCCAACGCACGGATATGACCGTCCACTTCCTGGAACGAGCGGCGAACCTTTCTGATCCGATCGCGAACTCTCGTATAGTGACCGCCAGTTCACGCTCCCCACCTGCCCGCCCGTCAGCCACCCGCTCCTGCCGCGAGGACCAGACCGGACCGATGACCGCGCCCACGCACCCCGGCGACCGCCCCTTCCTCCGTTCGTTCGTCCCCGCCTTCGCCGTGACCGGTGCACTCTCCGCGGTGGTGGTCTGCGTGGCCGTGGCGATGGCGCCGGGCCGGGCGCGTGCCCCGCTCGCCGGCGGCGCGGGCGCGGCCGCCGTGGTGCTGAGCGTGGCCGTGGCGGTGGCCGCGCACGCCCTGCGGACCGCGCGCGCCACCCGGCAGCGGCTGGACGCCGCCACCCAGGACATCGGGCGCCTGCTCCAGCAGCAGGCCCGCACCGGCGAGGAGGCCCGCCAGGAGCGGCAGCGACTCGTCGACGAACTCGCCGCGCAGCGTGCCGAGTTCACCGAGTCGTTCGCGGCCGAGCGGGCCCGGCTGGAGCAGCAGGCCACCCGGGAGCTGGACCGGCTGCGGCAGGAGAACGCCCGGCTGACGGGCGAGCTGACCCGGGCCAGGCGGGACCGGGCCGCGGCGGTCTCGGCGACCTCCAACACGGCCGCCCGGATGCAGGCTCTGGCCACGGCCACGCTCGCCGACCTGCGGGCGATGGAGGACCGGCACACCGACGAGGACGTCCTCGCCGATCTGCTCCATCTGGACCACCGCACCGCCCAGGCGGGTCGGCTCGCCGACTCCATCGCCGTACTGACCGGAGCACGTTCGGGCCGACGGTGGGCGCGGCCCATCGGCATGGAATCGATCCTGCGCGGTGCGATGGGGCGGATCGCCGGATACCGGCGGGTGCGGGTGCACTCGGCCAGCGAGACCGCCGTGGCCGGGCATGCCGCCGAGGGGGTGATGCACGCGCTCGCGGAGATCCTCGACAACGCCGCGAACTTCTCGCCGCCGACCGCCGAGGTCCATGTCTATGTGGAGGAGGTCCCGGCCGGGGTCATCGTGTCCGTGGAGGACAGCGGCCTGGTGATGGGCGAGGTGCAACTGCGCCGCGCGGAGCGGGCGGTGGCCGGTGACGTCTCCGAGCTGGGCGGTCTGACCGGCACCCGGCTCGGGCTGGCCGTGGTCGGGCGGCTGGCCCGCAAGCACGGGCTCAAGGTGTCCTTCCGGCCGTCGGCCCGCGGCGGCACCGGTGTGCTGGTGCTGATCCCGCAGGACATCCTGGCGGGCCCGGTCGCGGCCGAGCAGGCGCCCGCCCCGGCGCGGCCCGCGCCCGCCGAGCCGCGCCGGACTCCGGCGCCCGCCGACACCGCCCCGGTCCACGAACCGGCCGCACCGGCCGAGGAGGGCCCGGCGGGACTGCCCAAGCGGCGCCGCGGCCGTACCCTCGCTCAGGCCGAGAGCGCCCGGTCGGCGGCCCGCACCGGCGAGACCCGGCCCGCGCCCGGCGCCGACGAGGGCAAGATCCGCGCCGCCCGCTTCAGCAGCTTCCGCCAGGCCGTCCGCCCCACCGCAAAGGAGCGGGGCCCCGAGACCACCGCCACGGCCCCGCCCTCGAACCCTGACGGCCCCGACACCGCCGCGCCCGGCTCCGCCACGCCCACGCAACCCCCTGGCCTCCGCTCGGCCAGCGGCACAGCCGGACCCATCCCGGACGCCACGCCGGACAGCCCGGAACACCGGCCCTCCGGCGACACGGCCCGCTCCACTGCCGACGCTGCACACACCGGCCGGCACGCCGAGCGCGGACCCTCCACCGGAGCAACCCGCTCAGCCACGCCCCCGGTGCCGGACGGCGAGGGCGCCGAACACGGCCCGGCTTCCGGCACCGCCGACTCGGCCGCGCCCACGCAATCCCCTGGCCCCCACCCGGCCAGCGGCACAGCCGGACCCATCCCGGACGCCGCGCCGGACAGCCCGGAGCACCGGCCGTCCGGCGGCATTGCCCGCTCCACCGCGGACGCGGCACACACCGGCCGGCACGCCGAGCGCGGACCCTCCACCGGAGCAACCCGCTCAGCCACGCCCCCGGTGCCGGACGGCGAGGGCGCCGAACACGGCCCGGCTTCCGGCACCGCCGACTCGGCCGCGCCCACGCAATCCCCTGGCCCCCACCCGGCCAGCGGCACAGCCGGACCCATCCCGGACGCCGCGCCGGACAGCCGGGACTCCCACCAGCGGCCCTCGGTCGGCTCGACCGGGCCGGCCGGGGACGCGGGGCCGGGCCACCGCGGTACCCAGCGCCCGGCGGACACCGGTGTCCCCCACGGCTCCGGCGTACGCCAAGACTCCCCCGGAGGCGCGGAGACCGCGGTGCCGGGCGGCGCCATCGCACCGGGCGGCATTCCGTCCGGTTCCCCCGGAACCGCGGCGGCGGACGACTCCTCCTCCCCCGCCGTCCCCTCCCACCCGCACGCGCACCCGGAAGGCGACACCACTTCATGACCGGCCCGACCACCGCCGACGACAAGCTCACCTGGCTCCTGGAGGGCCTGCTGGAGAGGACCCCGGGCGCCCGGCACGCGCTGGTGCTGTCCCGGGACGGGCTGAAGCTGTGCCGCAGCCCGGAGCTGAGCGTCGACCAGGCCGACCAGCTCGCCGCGATAGCCGCCGGCATCCAGTCGCTGTCGCACGGGGCGTCCGTCGAGTTCGGCGACGGCAGCGGCGGTGTGCGCTCGGCGATGACCGAGTTCTACGGCGGCGTGCTGTTCATCGTGGAGGCCGGCGCCGGCGCCCATCTGGCCGTCGTCACCACGGAGGACGCGGACCCGGGCGTCGTCGGGCACACCATGAGCGAACTGGTGGAGCAGCTCGGCGAGCACCTGACCGCGCTGCCGCGTACGTCATGAGCCGTCCGGGCAGGGACGACGCGCCCGACCGTCTCTACACGATCACCCAGGGACGCAGCCGGACCGCCCCGGACAACCCGTTCGACCTGGTCACCCTTGTCGTCGCCGAGTCGGAGCCGGTGGCCGGGCTGCAATCGGAGCACGTGGCGATCCTGAAGCTGACCCGCTCCCCCACCTCGGTGGTGGAGATCGCCGCGGAGCTGAAGCTGCCCGTGAGCATCACCAAGGTGCTGCTGTGCGACCTGCTGGCGGCGGGCCGTGTCAGCGCCCGGCATCCGCGCAGACCGGCCATAACCGACCCCGACATCCTGGAGCAGGTGCTCGTTGGACTCCGCAATCTCTGAACTCTCCGGCGCGCGCACGCCGTTGGGTGCCTCGGCCGACAACGGTCTCAAGATCGTGGTGGTGGGCGGCTTCGGCGTCGGCAAGACCACCCTGGTCCGCTCCGTCAGCGAGATCCGCCCCCTCAACACCGAGGAGACGATGACCCAGGCGGGCGCGACGGTGGACGACATCCGGCAGGTGCGCGGCAAGTCCGCCACCACGGTCGCCTTCGACTTCGGCCGGATCAGCCTGGACGCGCACAATGTGCTGTACCTGTTCGGCGCGCCCGGCCAGGAGCGGTTCTGGTTCCTGTGGGACCGGCTCTTCTCCGGCACGCTCGGCGCGGTCGTGCTGGTCGACACCCGGCGGATCGACGACTCCTGGTACGCCATCGACCGGTTGGAGCACCACGGGACCCCGTTCATCGTGGCCTGCAACGACTTCGGCGGGCCGGTGCACGCGGGCGCGGACGTCCGCGAGGCGCTCGACCTGGACCCGCAGGTACCGCTGGTCGACTGCGACGCCCGCTCCCGGGAGTCGAGCAAACAGGTCCTGATCACGCTCGTCCAGCATGTGAAGCACCGGTACGCCGACCCGTCCGCGCGGGCGGGCCTGCCCCGACAGGAGTTCGTGTGACCACCCCCGACGCCGTCCCGCTCAGCGGACCCCGGTTCCAGACCGAACCCGCCCGGCTGTACCGGGAGATGCGGCGCGATCACGGCAACGTCGTACCGGTGCTGCTCGACGGCGGCATCCCGGCCTGGCTGGTGCTGGGCTACCGGGAACTGCACCAGGTCACCGGCGACCCGGTGCTGTTCAGCCGGGACTCGGAGCTGTGGAACCAGTGGGAGAACATCCCGGCCGACTGGCCGCTGCTGCCGATGATCGGCCGCAGGCAGCCCTCGATCCTCTACACGGTCGGCGAACGGCACCGGCAGCGCGCCGCGATGATCAGCAGCGCGCTGGAGGCGGTGGACCCGTTCGAACTGCGGCGGCACGCCGAGCGGTTCGCCGACGAGCTGATCGACGCGCTGTGCACGGCGGGTGAGGCCGATCTGGTCGGGCAGTACGCGATGCTGCTGCCGGTGCGGGTGCTCGCGCGGTTGTACGGCTTCCCGGACGAGGACGGCCCCGGCCTGGTGACCGCCCTCAACGACATGATCGACGGCCGGGAGCGGGCACTCGCCGGGCAGGCCCATCTCGCCGCGTCCATGGGGCAGTTGATCGCCGACCGGACGAAGGAGCCCGCCGACGACGTGGTGTCCCGGATGCTCGCCGACGACAGCGGTTTCACCGCCGAGGAGATCACCCAGGACCTGATGGTGATGATGGCGGCCGGGCACCAGCCGACCGCCGACTGGATCGGCAACTCGCTGCGGCTGATGCTCACCGACGACCGGTTCGCCGCCTCGCTGTTCGGCGGCCGGCACAGCGTCGCCGAGGCGATGAACGAGGTGCTGTGGGAGGACACCCCCACCCAGAACGTGGCCGGCCGCTGGGCCGCCCGGGACACCCACCTCGGCGGCCGCCGCATCCAGGCCGGCGACCTGCTGCTGCTCGGGCTCCAGGGCGCCAACTCCGACCCCCAGGTGCGCACCGACGCCTCCGCGCTGACCGGCGGCAACAACGCGCACTTCGCGTTCGGTCACGGCGAGCACCGCTGTCCGTTCCCCGCGCAGGAGATCGCCGAAGTGATCGCGCGGACCGGGATCGAGGTGGTCCTGGACCGGCTGCCGGACATCGACCTGGCGGGGCCCGCCGACTCCCTCACCCGCCGGCCCTCGCCCTGGCTGCGGGGGCTGACCGAGCTGCCCGTGCGGTTCACCCCCGTACCCGCCCTCTGAGCGAGCGTCACCCGCTCCTGCGATGGGTCCGGGGCCATCCCCCGGACCGGCGCAGCACCCCGACCCCTGCCCTGGGAGGCATGTCACGATGACGACTGGTACCGAAACCCCCCGGATCGCGCTCGACCCCTTCGTCACCGACCTGGACGGCGAGAGCGCGGCGCTGCGCGCGGCCGGTCCGCTCGCCGCCGTCGAGCTGCCGGGCGGTGTCCCGGTGTGGGCCGTCACCCACCACGCGGAGGCCAAGGCGCTGCTCACCGATCCGCGTCTGGTGAAGGACATCGAGGTGTGGGGCGCCTGGCGGCGTGGCGAGATCCCCGCGGACTGGCCGCTGATCGGTCTGGTCAACCCGGGCCGCTCCATGCTCACCGTGGACGGCGCCGATCACCGCAGGCTGCGCGGCCTGGTCGCGCAGGCGCTCACCCCGCGCCGGGTGGAGCGGATGCGCGAGCGCATCGAGAAGCTCACCCAGGATCTGCTGGACGCGCTGCCCGCGAGCGGGGAGACCGTCGATCTGAAGGCGGCCTTCGCCTACCCGCTGCCCATGTACGTCATCGCCGACCTGATGGGCCTCGACCCGGCCCGCCTGCCGCGGCTGAGGGTCCTGTTCGACCGGTTCTTCTCCACGCTGACCCCGGGCGACGAGGTCATGGCCACGCTCACCGAGCTGGCGCAGATCATGGCCGAGACGGTCGCGGCCAAGCGGGCCGAGCCGGGCGACGACCTGACCAGCGCGCTGGTGCTGGCCTCGGAGGACGGCGACCGCCTCACCGACGAGGAGATCGTCTCCACGCTCCAGCTGATCGTGGCGGCCGGCCACGAGACGACGATCTCGCTGATCGTCAACGCCGTGGTCAACCTCTCCACCCACCCCGAGCAGCGCGCCCTGGTGCTGTCCGGCGCGGCCGACTGGTCGGCGGTGATCGAGGAGACCCTGCGCTGGTCCACCCCGTCCTCGCATGTGCTGATCCGGTTCGCGACCGAGGACGTGCCGGTCGGCGACAAGGTGCTCCCGGCCGGGGACGCGCTGATCGTGTCGTACGCCGCGATCGGCCGCGACGAGCACGCCCACGGCCCGACCGCCGGGGAGTTCGACATCACCCGGGAGAGCCGGAACCGGCACATCTCCTTCGGCCACGGCCCCCACGTCTGCCCCGGCGCCGCGCTGTCCCGCCTGGAGGCCGCGGTCGCCCTTCCCGCGCTGTACGCCCGCTTCCCCGGCCTGGACCTGGCGGTGCCCGCGAGCGAGCTGCGCCACAAGCCGGTCGTCACCCAGAACGACCTGTACGAACTCCCGGTACGGCTGGGTTCCTGACCGGCCCCGGAGCGTTGCTTGACTTCGAGAGCGCTCCAACTCGTAGCGTCACAGACGTGCGGCACACGAGGGCATGCCCCTCGTGTGCCGTACACGACGACCGTCGAGTGTGCAAGAAAGGCTGGGACATCGCATGCAAAAGCGCAGTCTGCGGGATCTACAGGTGTCGGCCATCGGCCTCGGGTGCATGGGCATGTCCGCCTTCTACGGCGCCGCCGACCGCGAGGAAGGCATCGCGACCATCCGGCGGGCCCTCGAGCTGGGGGTCACCTTTCTCGACACCGCGCAGATGTACGGCCCGCTGACCAACGAGTCGCTGGTCGGCGAGGCGATCCGGGGGCATCGCGACGAGTATGTGATCGCCACGAAGTTCAACTACCGGATGGACGACGCGGTGCCGGGCGACATCAGCACCGTCGGCCCGCAGGACGGCTCGGCCGAGCATGTCCGCGCTTCCGTGCACGGCTCGCTGGAGCGGCTCGGCACGGACCACATCGACCTCTACTACCAGCACCGGGTCGACCCGGACGTGCCGATCGAGGAGACGGTCGGCGCGCTGGGCGAGCTGGTCGCCGAGGGCAAGGTGCGGTACATCGGGCTGAGCGAGGCGAGCGCGGAGACCATCCGGCGGGCCCACGCGGTGCATCCGGTCACCGCGGTGCAGAGCGAGTACTCGCTGTGGACGCGGGACGTGGAGGCCGAGGTGCTGCCCGCCTGCCGGGAGCTGGGCATCGGCTTCGTGCCGTACTCGCCGCTCGGCCGTGGCTTCCTCGCCGGCCGCTTCGACTCGCCGGAGCAGCTGGACAAGGACGACTGGCGGCGCGAGAACCCCCGCTTCGCCGACGCCAACCTGGCGGCGAACCTGCGGCTCGCGGCGAAGGTGAAGGAGATCGCCGCGGAGAAGGACGTCGCCCCGGCCCAGCTGGCGATCGCCTGGGTGCTGGCGCAGGGGGAGGATCTGGTGCCCATCCCGGGGACCAAGCGGCGGGAGTACCTGGAGCAGAACGCCGCCGCCGGGACGGTGCGGCTCAGCGCGGAAGAGCTGGCGCGGATCGATGCCGAGCTGCCGGCCGCGGCGGGTGAGCGGTACGACGAGGCCGGGATGCGCACCGTGAACCGCTGAGGCCTCCTGGGGTGGCCCCGGATCCTGTGAGCAAGCACACGCTCGGCCCAAGTCGCTTACGGGCGGAGGTATTTGGGGCTTGCGCAGACCCGGCGGAGGGCAGGGTGGCGACCACTGCGGGGCTTCGTCTGCCACCATGGTCGGCGCCCTGACCAAGGCGGCCCGGACGTGCAGTGCAGCCGGTTCTACGCGGCTCGCCGGTCCCTTCCCCGAGTGTCTCTGGCGAGTACCCCGCTGTGTCCGCTGCCCCTGCCCTGCCCACGTCCGCGCCCACACCCGCGCCCCGCTCCGCATCCGCCTCGCGTTCGCCCTGGCGCTCCCTGCGGCATCGCGGCATGCGCTGGTGGTCGGCGGCGAACTTCGTCTCCAACGCCGGTACGTGGATGCAGCTCACGGTGCAGAACCTGCTGGTGCTGCACATCACCGGCTCGGCCGCGGCGACCGGGCTGTCGATGTCCGTGCAGGCTGCGCCCGCGCTCTTCGTGAGCCTGCTGGGCGGCGCGGCCGTGGACCGCTGGCCCCGGAAGCTGACGGTCACCATCAGCCAGGCCCTGCTCGGCGCGGTGGCCTTCGTCACGGCGCTGCTGGTGGCGCTGGACCGGATCGACATGCCGGCGCTGCTGGTGCTGGCCGCCGTGACCGGTGTCATCGCCACCGTGGACGGACCGGCGTGCGCGCTGCTCGGCAACGATCTCGTGCCGGTGGAGGACGTGCCGTCCGCGATCGGCGTGGGCGCCCTCGTGCACAGCGCGGGCCGGCTCGCCGGTACGGCGCTCGCGGGCGTGACCGTCGGTTTCCTCGGCACGGGCGCCGCGTATGCCGCCAACGGGGTGTCGTTCCTGTTCGTGGCGTCGGTGGTGCCGTTCCTGCGGCCCGTCCGCGGGGGTGCCGGGCAGTCGGCGGCCGAGGCGTCGGCCGTACCGGCGCCCGCGGAGATGACCGTACGGGAGGGGCTGCGCTTCTTCGTGCGCCGGCCGCGGCTGGTGGCCCTCGCCGGCATCACCGGGCTCAGCTCGGTCTTCGGCCGCAACTACGGCCTGACCCTGGCCGTCCTCGTCACCGGGCCGCTCGCGGGCGGAGCCGGGGCGTTCGGCACGGTCTCCACGGTGCTGGCCGTCGGCGGGATCCTCGGCGCGGTCCTCGGCGCCCGGCTGCGCCGGCCGTCCGTGCGGACCGTGGGCCTGCTCGCCGCCGCGGGCGCGCTGCTCCAGGTGGTGGCGGGGCTGTCGCCGTCGCTGGCGGTACTGCTGGTGCTGGTGCTGCCGATGGCCGTCGTGGAGTCGGTCTCGGACACCGCCGGTACGGCCGTGCTCCAGACCGATCCGCCCGCGCATCTGCGGGGCCGGGTGCTCGGGGTGTGGAGCAGCGTCGGCACGGTGTGGAGCCTCGGCGGGCCGCCGGCGCTGGGTCTGCTCATGGAGTGGGCGGGGGCCCGGGGCGCGCTGGTCGCGGGGGGTCTGGTGATCGCCGGGTCGATCGGCGCGGGGCTGCTG
Organism: Streptomyces sp. NPDC031418; assembly: GCF_055581605.1. Classification (NCBI taxonomy): domain Bacteria; kingdom Bacillati; phylum Actinomycetota; class Actinomycetes; order Kitasatosporales; family Streptomycetaceae; genus Streptomyces; species Streptomyces sp. NPDC031418. Next base: position 212,365 of record NZ_JBVIJC010000006.1, on the reverse strand, counting down.
GTCCGGCGCCGCCGGGAGGCGCTGCCGGTGGCCCCGCTGACCGCGCGGGACGGCGATCTGACCGGCCGGGAAGCACTGGGCACGGCCGCCTGACCGGCCTCCTCGTCCTTGCGTGACCGGCCTGACCGACCTCCTCGTCCTTGCGCGGCCGGCCTGACCGACCTCTTCGTCGTTGCGCGGTCGACCTGACCGGCCTCTTCGTCCTTGCGCGGTCGATCTGACCGGCCTCTTCGCCCTTGCGCGGCGGGCCTGACCGACCTCTCAGCCCCGCCGCCCATCGTCGGACCCGCCTCTCGGGCCCCGTCCAGCCGGTCTGATCGGCCCTCTCAGCCCTCCCCCGTCGGCAGGTGGTAGACGTGGAAGGCCTGGCCGATCACCGGTTGGGCCACGTTGCGGACCCGGACGCCGCCGCTGGTCATGCCGTGTTCGGTGCCGGCGTGGGCATGGCCGTGCACGGCGAGGTCGGCGCCGGCGGTGTCGATCGCCTCGGCGAGCAGATAGCTGCCGAGGAAGGGGTAGATCTCCGGGGGCTCGCCGGCCAGGGTGTCCGGCACCGGGGAGAAGTGGGTCAGGGCGATCCGGACGTCGCAGCCCCACTCGTCCAGCTCCTTCAGCGCGCCGTACAGACCGTCGGCGCACCGCCGGGTGTGGCGGACGAACTCCTTCATCAGCGGCTCGCCGAACTCCCCGGCGCAGCGTCCGACGAAGCCTCCGCCGAATCCCTTGGTCCCGGCGACCCCGATCGTGGCCCCGTCGGCGGCGACGGCGACGGCCTGGCCTTCCAGGACATGGGCGCCGACGTCCCGGAGGATCGCGCTGACCTCCTCGGGCCGCTCGTCGTGGTGGTCGTGGTTGCCCAGGACGGCGACGACCGGGACACCGAGGTCCTTGATCTCCCGGGCGACGACCCGGGCCTCCTCCGTGGTGCCGTGCCGGGTCAGGTCGCCGGCGAGCAGCAGGATGTCCGCGCACTCGGGCAGCCTCTCGAAGGAGGGGCGCAGCGCGCCCTGGCTCTCGGGGCCCATGTGGATGTCGCCGACGGCCGCGACGCGGATCATGTCAGGTCCTCCCCGTGGTCGGGCGAGGAGGTGCCGGCGACCATGAGGTCGCAGTGCACCGGATGCCCTGCCAGCTCCTCGCGGGCCATGTGCAGAATCTCGTCCCGGCACTGGGTGGAGGGCACCGTGCCGGTGAGCAGTACGGCGTCGCCGCGCAGTTCCAGCCGTACGCCGAGCTCGCCGAGCGGTCCGGCGGCCAGGTGGTCGGCGAGGTGGGCGACGCGGTAGTCCAGGTTCCCGGCCTCCGGCGGGGGCGACGGGCTTGCCTCGGTCATGGCTGCCCCTCCTGGGGGTCGATGACGTTCAGCTGTTCGAGCAGGAAGAGAAAGGCGGCCGGCATGGGCTGCCCGCCGCAGGCGGCCCGTACCTCGTCCCAGTCGACCTTCTCGCGGACGGCGCGGGCCACGGGCAGCACCGCCCCGAAGTCGCAGTAGTGCTCCGAGAAGGCGCTGAGCAGGCTGTGGATCAGATCGGTCGGGGACAGCACGGGCATCAGCACGGAGTCGACCGGCAGGACGTGGGCGCGGGCGAGCAGGTCCTTGCTGACCGGCTGGTGGGCCAGCGCGAAGATGATGTCGACGTTCGCACCGCGGCAGGTGGTCTTGATCAGCCAGTCCTCCGGCGGGGTGCGGATGGGCAGGCCGGCCTCGCGCAGGGTGGCGGCCACCGCCTCGGCGTCCTCGGGCAGGACGCAGAAGTCCGCGTCGTGCTGGAGGTAGCGGCTGCCGCCGTGGGCGTACACGGCCACGCTGCCGGCCAGGGCGAAGGGGTGGCCGGCCCGTTTGAGGAGCGCGCCGATCTGCTTGGCGGCCTCCAGGATGGCCTGGCTGCGGTCGTGCGGCAGGTCCGGGGTGTCCGGCGGGGGTGCGGCCGACCGGTCGGGCCCGTCCGCGGCGAGGCGGAGTTCGGTGACCTCCGGACGCCGGACCGGCGCGGACTCCTCCCCGTTGTGTGTCATGGGTTCTCCATTCACGGCACTCTGCGGCCCCGCACGGCCGGGGCCGCTCCGGGGAGGTACGGGTACCCGGCGGGCCCGCACCGACACGGCGCGCACGGGTGGCAGAGGGAGCGGCACGCGCGGGGCGAGTGGCCGGGCGCCGGGGCCGGGAGCAGGCTGGAAGGCATGAGGCCCCGCGCGCTGCTGCTGTTCCCGGTGGTGCTCATCGTGGTGATCACCGCGGTGGATATGCAGGCGCCGGTCAATGTCCATCTCGGCCCGGCCCTGGTGATCGCGCCCGCGCTGACGCTGTCGTTCGCCGGGCCGCGGACCACCGCGGCCATCGGGGGGCTCGCGCTGGCCGCGCAGATCCTGATCGGTCTCACCCATGGCGGGGTGAGCACCGAGAACCACGTCGTGCAGATCATCACGCTCGCGGTGCTGACGATCCTGCTGGTGGTCTACGGCGCGCTGCGCGAGCGCCGGCAGGCGCAGCTGGCGCAGGTCCGTACGGTCGCGGAGGCCGCTCAGCACGTGCTGATGTGGCCGCTGCCCGAGCAGATCGGCCCGCTGCGGATCGCCTCGATCTATCTGGCCGCCGAGGACGAGGCGCAGATCGGCGGTGACCTGTACGCGGCGACCCGGAGCGACAACGCCGTCCGGGTCATGATCGGCGATGTGCGGGGCAAGGGCCTGCCGGCGATCGGGGAGGCGGCGCTGCTGCTCGGCGCGTTCCGGGAGAGTGCGCACCGGCGGATCACCCTGGCGGAGCTGGCCGCCGTACTGGAGCAGAGCATCACCCGGTACGCGGCCGATCTGGACACCCCGGAGGAGATGGGCGAGCGGTTCGCCACCACGCTGCTGGTGGAGATCCCGGACCGGGATCCGGTGACCCGGATGACCAGCTGCGGTCATCCGCCGCCGCTGCTGCTGAGCCCGGGCCATGTGGTGACCGTGCCGAGTCTGCATCCGTCGCCGCCGCTCGGGGTGGAGGCGAGCGACGAGCACACGCTGGACGTGTTCTCCTTCGAGCCGGGTGACACGCTGCTGCTGTACACCGACGGGGTGGTGGAGGCGCGGGACGCCCAGGGGCGGTTCTATCCGCTCGCGGACCGGGTGGCCCGGTGGACGGAGGAGAGTCCCGAGGCGCTGATGCACCATGTGCGGCGGGATCTACTGCTGCATGTCGGCGGCCGGCTGGACGACGACGCCGCGCTGATCGCGCTGCACCGCACCCGGGTCGAGCGGCGCCGCCATCACGGCCGCGCGAGTAACCACGGCGCCGAACCCGAGGCGTGAAAACGGGTCGACCGGCAGGGGCGGACGCACCTTTCCGGTCATCCTGTTCCGTCCGTGCCACCGAACCCGGCGGTCACTGCCGTGCAAGGAGACACTTCGGGGCGCGGAGGCGGGGCGGAGTCCGGCCATTTCCGTATCGGAAGACCCAAGAGATGGTTGTGATTCGGTAAAGCCGTTCTTTAGTCTGCCGCCGCACCGGACGACACAGGCCGGACGCTCCTTCTGCTGAAGGGCACCCGGCCTGTCCGGTGCGAAGTACACCGCGCGGCCACGGCTTTGGCGGGCAGGGCCGCAGCGGCAGACGACTCACGCAACCATTCCCACGGAGGATACCGTGACCCACCCCAACCGGCTACGCTCCGCCATCGGCTCCCCCGGCACCACGCCCCTGATCGGCGTGTTCGACATGTTCTCCGCGTCGGTCGCGGCGCAGCACTACGACGGGATGTTCGTCTCCGGGTTCGGCTTCGCCGCCTCCCACTACGGCCTGCCGGACATCGGCTTCATCGCCTGGCCGGACATCGTCGGCTTCGTGCAGCGCCTGCGGCTGGCGTTCCCGCGCCAGCACCTGCTCGTGGACATCGACGACGGCTACGTCGACCCGGAGACCGCGTGCCACGTCGTACAGAGCCTGGAGGCGGCCGGCGCCTCCGGGGTCATCCTGGAGGACCAGAAGCGGCCCCGGCGGTGCGGGCACGTGGACGGCAAGCAGGTGCTGCCGCTGGAGGAGTACCTGGAGAAGCTCGACATGGTGCTGTCGGCGCGCCGGGAGCTGGTCGTGGTCGCCCGCACCGACGCGACCGAGGAGGACGAGATCCTGCGCCGGGCCAAGGCGCTGGCCGCGACCGACGCCGATGTCGTCCTCGTGGACGGGGTGCGCAGCGTCGACTGGATCCACAAGGTGCGGCGTGTCATCGGGGACAAGCCGCTGCTGTTCAACCAGATCGCCGGCGGCAAGTCGCCCCGGCTGTCGCTGGGCGAGCTGTCCGAACTCGGCGTCGACGTCGCCATCTACAGCACCCCGTGCCTGTTCGCGGCGCAGACCGCCATCGACCGGGCCCTGCTGGAGCTGAAGGAGGCGGACGGCCGGCTGCCCGGGACCGGACCGGACAGTGTCGGTGTCGCGGAGTGCCTGGCGCTGCTGGAGCGGAACATCAGCCGCCACCACGAGCACGTCCCGGCCTGACGCCCGCGGGCGGCCCCGGCACCCGGGGCCGCCTGCGCATCCCGGCTGCCGGTGTGCCGTGGGCCCGGCCGGTGAGCCCCTGCCGCGCCCCCGCTTCCCCTGGGGGCGCGGCCGAGCGGCACGGCGGGCGTGGGCCCCGCCTCGAGTGGGGCGGGGCGGGACCGCACGCCCGCGGTCAGCGGACCGGCTTCAGGTCGGTGATCTTCAGGGTCTTCAGGTCGGACTGGACGTCGATCCGGCTGACCTCGGCGTGCGGCCCGTCGCTCCAGGTCAGGGTGACCCGGCTGGTGGCGTGCCCGGCGGCGGAACCGGTGTAGGCGACCTGCCACTTCACCGGCACGTTCTGGGCGAACAGCACGCCGTCGGCGTGCTCCTTGCGCTCGAAGGTGGCGACCTTGTGCTGCGCGGCGGTGGAGAGGTAGAAGGCGCGCAGTGCCTTGGCGGCGGGGCCGGCGGACGTGTCATCGGTGGCCCAGACGGCGTCGATGTAGGCGCCGTAGAAGTCGGCGACGTGCTGGGTGGCGTTGCGCGCGTCGCCCTGGGCGGAGTGGGCGACCGCGGCGTGGGCGGGCCGGCTCTCGGTGGTCCTCGCGAGCGCCGGTGTCACGGCGGTCAGGGCCAGGCCGGCGGTGAGGGCGGTGGCGGTGAGCAGGGTCTTGCGGCTGGGCATGGACATGTTTCTGTTCCCCCGTGATACGTCGCGACCGGGTCGCTCCCGGCCGTCGGCGGAACCTAAGACCGTATTTCCACGAGCCCGGTTGCGTCGCTTTTCGGCCTCACATCTCCTTGCGCAGCGCCTCGAGGAGGGGCTCGGTGCGACGGGCGGGCTCGGCCTGGGCGCCCAGCCGGTCCAGCGCCTCGCGGTACACCACGACCTCGTCGGCCTTGTCCAGATAGACCGCGCCGACCAGCCCGCTGAGGTAGACGACGTCGGGCAGTTCGCGGGCGCGGAACCGGAAGAGGTGGTAGGCGCCGGCGGTCAGCGCGGGATGCGGTCCGTTGGCGAACGGCATGAGTTGCAGGGTGACATGGGGCAGCCGGCCGACGTCGATGAGATGGCCGATCTGCGCCCGCATCACCTCGGGGCCGCCCACCGGCCGGCGCAGCGCGGTCTCGTCCATCACCACCCACAGCCGCGGCGGCCCTTCCCGGGCCAGCAGCCGCTGCCGGCGCAGCCGCAGTGCCAGCCGGCGTTCCGTCTCCTCCGCCGGCGCGTGCGGATGACTGGCGGTCAGCAGGGCGCGGGCGTAGTCCTCGGTCTGCAACAGGCCGTGCACGAACTGGTTCTCGTACGCGCGGATCTGCAACGCCGCCTGTTCCAGGCTGAGATAGGCGGCGAACCAGTCGGCCATCACATCGCGGTACGTGTGCCACCAGCCGCGTTTGTTGGCCTCCCGCACGGACTCGAGAAAGGTGTCGATCTCCCCCTGGTCGGTGACGCCGTAGACCCGGAGCAGTTTCTCGGCGTCCGCGAGCCGCAGCCGGGCCACCTTCGCGGCCTCCATGCGGCGGATCGTGGAGTGGCTGACGCCGATGGCCGTGCCCGCCTCGGCGTAGCTGAGGCCGGCCCGGTTGCGCAGTTCCTCCAGCCGGCGGCCGAGGATCATGCGCAGGACGGACGGGGCACCGCCCCAGTCGGTCTCCGCGGTCATGCCCCAACCCCCTCACCGGTGTCAGGCTCAGCCTGCCACGCGACCGCGCCCGTCGGTGATGCGATCGCGTCCTGGCTGAAGCATGCATGTGGCTATTTGCAAATTTCAACTTGCTGGTTGCGGTCTGTTGTTGGCTGGTGTCAGAGTGGATGCACTGCTCCGGCCGGCCAGGAGCAGGCGAGCGGCCGGCAGAACCCGACACCCCGAGTTCACCCCCACGCCGCACGGCCCGGACCGAAACCCCCGCACGCGAGGCCGGACGAAAGGCGCACAGCGATGGCTCTGCCCTCCCTCCACCGACCGTACGGACCACCCGGAGGCGAGCGCCTCGGTCGACTCCCTGGGCCCTCCGGCCTCGACCGGCTCGCCTCCGGGGCCCCGCGCCCCGGCCCGGCCGCCGCCCGGGCGGTGCCGGCGAAGCTGCGCGTGGACGCGGTGTTCGCCGCCTCCGAGCCGGTCACCGACGCGGTGGCGCACACGGCCGGCAGCGGCCGGGACATGCCGTCCATACCCGACCGGGCGGTGGCGCCGGCGGCGCGCAGCTGACCACCCCGCCCGGCGCGCCGGGCCCGCACGGCTCGACCACGACCCCGCCGTACCGCGGGCGGTTCCGCGGCATCACCGGCGTCTCCACCCCCGTACCGGCACGGCGCGGCATCCGCCCCGCCCCGGACCGGGACCATCCCCCCACTCCTGCGAAGGATCTCCATGCACCGCATCACCCCTGTCTCCGGATCGGCCGCCGACCCGTCCTGGACCAGCCGGCCCAAGCCCGGCTCGCAGGAGCGGGTCGGCTGATCCGCACGCGCCGGGCTCCCCGCACGCCCCCGCCGTCCCGATCCCCGGTAGATTCACCGCCGGTGCGGGAAGTCCGTGCCCGACGGCGGTCCGTCATCCGTACGGGTTCCGGGTCGCCGCGTTCACCGTTCGGCCGGGGGCATTCGTGGTGTGGTCGCTCATCCGCCGGGTGCGGTCGAGGTCCGCGCTGCCGGTCCCGGGGCGGTGCGGGCCGGACCGGCATGTCCTGGCCACGGAGCGGCTGTTGCTGTTCACGCCGCGCCACCGGCTCGACGTGGCGGCGGTGCTCGCCGCGAGCGCGGACGCCGAGGCGCAGCGCTGGCTCGGCACCCGGGCGGACCAGGTACTGCCCGACCCGGCCGGCCGGCGCTCGCTGCTCGCGTGGCGGCCCGCCGGGGACGACGGCCGCAGGCTGCCGCGGCAGCTGGCCGTGCCGTATGTCCCGGACCGCAGCGGGGCGTTGCTGCTGGTCTGCGTCCGCAGCTCCGACCTGAGCTATGCCGGAGGGCTCGAACTCGACCCGGACCGGGGCGAGATGGGCGGCTGGCTGGCGCCGGGCTGCCGTGGCCAGGGGCTGGGCGCGGAGCTGTTCGGCGCCGGCCTGGTCCTCGCCCACACCCACGCCGGACTGGCCCGGATCCGGGCCGGCGCCGAACCGGGGAACGCCGCGAGCCTGGGCGCCCTGGTCCGCGCCGGTTTTGTGCCGGACACCGGGCCGCCCCGGCACACCCTGCCCGACGGCCGGGTGGTGGACGCGGTCTGGGTACGGCACGACAGCACGGCGGTCCGCCACTGCCGCTGACCGGCACCTGCCGCCGAGCAACCGGAGACAACCGCCCCCGCCGGCAGGAGCAGCCGCCTCCTCAACGACAACCAACCGCCCTCTCAGCGAGAACACCCATCCTCCTCGACCACGGAGACCCGACGTGACAGACACCGGATTCAGCCCGGACCGGATCGACACCAGCAAGCCGCACTCCGCCCGCATGTACGACTGGTTCCTGGACGGCAAGGACCACTACCCGGTGGACACCGAGGCGGCGGAGCAGGTGCTGGCGTTCTACCCGGGCGCCAAGGACACGGCCTGGGCCAACCGCGAGTTCATGCACCGGGCCGCCCGCTTCGTCGCCCGCCAGGGCGTCGACCAGTTCCTGGACGTGGGCACCGGCATCCCCACCGAGCCGAACCTGCACCAGGTCGTCCAGTCCGTCGTGCCGGCCGCCCGGGTGGTGTACGCGGACAACGACCCGATCGTGCTGCGGCACGCCGAGGCCCTGCTCCAGGGCACCCCGGAGGGCCGTACCGCCTATGTGCACGCCGATGTCCGCGAGCCGGAGCAGATCGTGGCGTTCGCCCGCGAGCATCTGGACCTGACCCGGCCCGTGGGGCTGTCGCTGGTCGCGCTGCTGCCGTTCGTGACGGACGAGCACGACCCGTGGGGTGTCGTACGCACGCTGCTGGACCCGCTGCCGTCGGGCAGCTACCTGATGCTGTCCCACGGCGGCTCGGACCTGTTCGACCCGGAGGTGTGGGAGCGGATCGACGCCGTGTACCGCTCCGGGGGCACCCCGGTGCGGTTGCGGTCGCACGCCGAGGTTCTGCGGTTCTTCGACGGTCTGGAGCTGTGCGAGCCGGGTGTCGTCCCGGCCACCGACTGGCACCCGGAGCCGGACATGCGGATCCGCGTGCAGCAGCCGCTGTACGGGGGCGTGGCCCGCAAGCCCTGACCGCCGGTCCGGCGGCACTTCACCCGGGCGGCGCAGCGGGTGCGTCGGGGGCCTGGCGCCGCCCGGCCACCCGCTGCCGGTCCGGCCAGCGCACGTCGTAGGCCCAGCCGAGGCGTTCGAACCAACGGATCAGCCGGGCGCTCGCGTCCAGTTGGCCGGTGAGCACACCGTGCCGGGCGCTGGTGGGGTCGGCGTGGTGGAGGTTGTGCCAGGACTCGCCGAAGGACAGCGGCGCCAGCCACCAGACGTTGCCCGAGCGGTCCCGGCTGCGGAAGGGCCGGGCGCCGGTGACATGGCAGATGGAGTTGACCGACCAGGTCACATGGTGCACCAGGCAGATGCGGACCAGCCCGGCCCAGAAGAACGCGGTGAGCGCGCCCTGCCAGGACCGGGTCAGTACGGCCCCGAGCAGGGCCGGCAGGGCGATCGAGGCGAGGACCAGCAGCCCGAACCGCCGGGAGATCAGCATCAGCGCGCGGTCCCGGACGAGGTCGGGGGCGTACTGCCGGGGTGAGGCGTGATCGGTCTCGAAGAGCCAGCCGACATGGGCGTAGAACATGCCCTTGGCGAGGGCGCGGGGTGTGCGGCCGTAGCGCCAGGGCGAGTGCGGGTCGCCGTCCCGGTCGGAGAACTTGTGGTGCTTGCGGTGGTCGGCCACCCAGGTGATCAGCGGGCCCTGCACAGCCAGGCTGCCGGCGAGGGCGAGCGCGATCCTGAGCGGCCTGCGCGCCTTGAACGAGCCGTGGGTGAAGTGCCGGTGGAAGCCGACCGTGATGCCGAGCCCGCTGACCAGGTAGCAGACGACGGCGAGCACGAGGTCGACCGGGCCGAGCCCGTGCCGCCAGGCCAGCGGCACGGCGGCGAGCAGGGCGAGGAAGGGTACGGCGACGAAGACGCCGACCATCAGCTGCTCACCGGTGGGCCAGGAGCGTGTGCCGCCTGCCAGGGAGGTGGATTCCGAGGACATGGATACCTTTTCCGGGATCGGGTCTACTGGTCGGCGGCGGTGAAGGCGAGGACGGCGTTCTGGCCGCCGAAGCCGAAGGAGTTGCTGAGGGCGGCTCGTATCCGGTGCGGGCGCGGGGCCTTGGCGACGACGTCGAGGTCCATCGCGGGGTCGGGTGTGTCCAGGTTGGCCGTGGGCGGGATCAGCTGATGGCGCAGGGTCAGCACCGTGCAGGCGGCCTCGATGGCGCCGGCGCCGCCGATGGCGTGCCCGATGGCGCCCTTGACCGCGGTGACCGGTGGCGGCCGGCGGAAGACCTGGTGCAGCGCGTTGTGCTCGGCCGCGTCTCCCTGCGGGGTGGCGGTGCCGTGCGCGTTGACGTGGTCGATGTCCTCGGCGGCGAGTCCGGCGTCGGCGAGGGCGCCGCGGATGGCGTGGGCGGCGCCGTCGCCGCCGGGGTGCGGGGCGGTGAAGTGGTGGGCGTCGCAGGAGGCGCCGAACCCGGCGAGCAGGGCGGCGGGGCGTGCGCCGCGGGCGCGGGCGTCCGCGGTGCGCTCCAGGACGAGCACGGCCGCGCCCTCGCCGAGGACGAAACCGTCGCGGTCGCGGTCGAACGGGCGGGAGGCGCTCTCCGGGCTGTCGGAGCGGCGGGACAAAGCACGCATCTGGGCGAAGCAGGCGGCGGTCATCCGCAGCCGGGCCGACTCGCTGCCGCCGGCCAGGACCAGGTCGCAGTGGCCGGACAGCAGCCAGTCGCGGGCGACGCCGATCGCACTGGTGCCGGAGGCGCAGGCGGTGCTGACGACCATGTTGGGGCCGCGGGCGCCGAGGTCGAGGGCGATCTCGGCGGCGGCCATGTTGGGGACGCTGCGCGGCAGGGCCAGCGGTGAGACGCGTTCGGGTGTGTGCTCGGCGAGCCGGTCGAACTCGGCCTGCCAGCTCTGCATGGACCCGGTGCCCACGCCCATCACCACGCCGACGCGCGTGTCGTCCCAGGTGTCCGGGGTGAGCCCGGCGTCGGCGGCGGCCTCCCGGGCGGCGAGCAGCGCGAAGGTGGTGAACCGGTCCAGTCGGCGGGCCAGCCGGTGGCCGAGTGCTCCGGTCGCGTCCAGCTCGGGCACCTGGCAGGAGAACGCCACGGGCAGCCCGGCCAGGGCGGGGTCGGCGGTGGCGGTGGAGAGCCCGGCGCACAGCCCGGCCCAGGCCGCCTCGCGGCCGACGCCCGCCGGGGTGACCAGTCCCAGTCCGGTGACGGCGACGGGGGCGCGCCCCGCGCGGCGTTGTGCTGTCACGAGCTGCATGGACCGTGATTATTCGGGCTCCCGGTGCCGGTCCCGGGCCGCCACAACTCGATCGGTCCAGACGGAGGGCGCGCTGCCACCCGGATGCGCGAATCTCGCTGACGAACGGTCAGTGCCGGTCGGCGCTGTCCGGGTGGATTCTGTGTCCCGTCCGAGCGTGTTGCGGTCGGTGATACTGCGTGGGGTCCCCGGGCCGCCCGGCTCTGCGTACGGAGAGCCGGGCGGCTGGTGGGGGCGTCAGAAGCCCACGGCTCCCCAGGAGTGAGCGGTGTAGTCACCCGGCCCGAATTCCCAGCCGGCCATGACGCTGTTGAGGTAGTGGTCCTGGGTGTAGAAGCCCCTGTTCAGACCGTAGTGGAAGAACGGGGTGAGGCTGCCGGACCACCAGCCGGACCTGTTCCTGTCCAGGAAACTGAGGGTGTGGCCGCCGTTGCTCCAGGTGTACTCGTAGATGTCCCAGCTGCGGCCGCCCAGGCTGACGTTGGTCGCGGCCGGGACCGCGTTGCCGTTCGCGTCGTAGTGGTCGGCCAGCGGCTTGGCGTTGTACCAGTTGAGCCAGATCATCAGCTCGGTCTTGGAGTTGCGGTCGGTCGGCGCGGGGTAGGGGTCGATGAAGATGTCGTACGTGGCGTCGTAGTACGAGCCGGACTTCGGGTAGGCCGACTGGCTGAACCAGGTGGTGTTGTTGGGGCTGACGTCGCGGATCTTCTTGGGGAGTGTGGTCACCGGGGACGTCCAGCCCCAGTCCTTGCCGTTGACCATGGCGACGAAGCCGGTGCCGGTGGAGGAGTTCACGCCCCAGTTGTTGTCGTCGCTGTACCACGTCGAGGCGTTGCCGCCGGTCGCGTAGTACTTGAACCAGTACGTCGAAGACGCTGCCGCTGCCGAGTTCGGCAGGGCGCAGACGAGAGCGAGAGCCGCAAGAAGCGCGGCCCAGCCGATACGGAATTTCATCAGCCCTCCGGAATGTGTGCTGGGTGGGGGATCACACAGGAGGGGAGAAATCGGTCGTCCTGCCGTGGGGGCAGGGCTACGTCGGTCTCCCCCTCGGGACGGCGGGTGCGGAGCGAGGCGGCCGGGAGCCGAACCTCACCGGGGATCGCCGTAGACGACTCCGCGGCCGTTGGTCCCGAAGTAGACGCGGCCGAAGACCCGGGGGTCTCCGGTCATGGTGTTGCCGGTCCAGGCGTACTGGTGGCGGTCGTCGTTGATGCGGGTCCAGCTCCGGCCCGCGTCGTCGGACCGGAAGATGCCGCGCACTCCGCGGATCTTGGAGCTGGTGTACACGGCGGGGTACGTGGCGCCGGGTGCGGCCCTGCCGAATCCGACGACGTCGCCCTCGTCCACCGCGTCGAACCTGGTGAAGGACGTTCCGGAGTCGGTCGAGCGCCACAGCCCGTACGGTGTGGGGGTGGTTGGCTTGTCGGTGCCGCCGGCCAGCCAGATGTCGCCCTCGTGGCCCGGTACCGGCTTGAACCGGACGTTCCCCGCGGTGGGCAGACCGGTCGCCGCCGTGGCCGTGAAGCTCTTGCCGCCGTCCGTGCTGACGTAGAAGACGCCGGAGTCGTAGGCGTAGAACGTCGCCGGGTTCACCCGGTCGGAGCGTACGGGGGCCCCGGCCGGCAGCCCCTTCGAAGCCGTCCAGGTCGCTCCGTGGTCGTCGGACCAGCTGACCGGCGCTCCGGCCGGGGACCAGACGATCCGCCTGCCGTCGGCGCTGATGGCGACGGCCTGGTCATCGGCTCCGGGCCCGGTGACGCCGGACGGCTCACTGCGCGACGGCGTCCAGGTGCCGCCGCTGTCGGTGGAGATGGCGAAATGCTGGGTCCAGCCGCTGGTGGGGTTGCCGACCCGCACGATGGTGTGCGGCGCCAGCTCCGCGAAGTCCAGGGCCGGGGTGCCGCCGAAGGTCGGGCTGTCGTACATCTTCGGCGCCCTGCGGAGATCCGTGTGCCGGAAGCCGCCGACATCGCCCACGCCGGAGAAGACGTGCGCGGGGCCCACGGGCGGGCTGATCACACACGTGACGGCGGTTTCCTCCAGCCCCCGGGCCCGCACGGAGAGGTGCACCGTGCCGCCGCGGTCCCAGTCGGTCAGGTTGTCCGAGCCGTAGATGGTGGCGCCGGTCCCGTACAGGAAGCGGTCGGAGTCGAAGGGGTCGATCTGCACCGACTCCATCATCCAGCCCAGCTTGGGAGCCATCTCCGGCAGCGACGGCGAGGCGTTCCAGGTCAGCCAGGGGGCGTCGGAGATGTCGATGTCGTAGCGCAGGGTGCGCTCGGAGTTCGCGCCCAGGTCCCATATGCGGGTCCAGCTCGCGCCGCCGTCGGTGGAGCGGAACAGGAGGCAGTCGGGGTACCACTTGACCTGGGTGGACACCATCAGGGTGGCCGGGTTCTGCCGGTCGATGGTCAGACCGCTGTATCCGTACTGGTCGTCGTCGCTGGTGGACGGGACCGGGCTGATGCGGGTCCAGGTGTCGGTGGCGGTGTCCAGCTTCCACACGTCGCCCTTGGACCCGTCGTACGGGCCGGCGGTGTTGCTGGTCGCCAGGTACAGATAGCCGCCGACGTGGTCGAAGACCGCGTGGTGCGGGATGAAGCCGGTGGGCTGCCCGGGGACGCGTTCCCAGGTCGCGCCCGCGTCGGTCGACCGGTACAGGATGTTGTCCTTGTCGGCGACGGTGACGTAGATGGTCCGGGTGGCCCTGCCCGCTCTGCCGGTGCGCCTGTCGAAGACGACCTGGAGCACGCCCAGGTTGTCGCCGTTGTAGCCGTCGGGGTCGGTGGGGTCGATGACGAAGTTGCCCGCGTTGGGGAAGCTCGTCACCTTCGCGAAGGACTTGCCGTAGTCGGTGCTGCGCCACAGCCCGTGGCCCCCGCGCACTCCCAGGTAGAGGATCCTGTTGCGGTTCGGGTCGATGACCAGCCGCTCGCCGATGCCCCGGCCGGGCATGTTGCCACCCAGCCGGAACGGAAGGGGAGTCGTCTTCCAGGTGCGGCCGCGGTCGGTCGAGCGCAGGATCGCCGCCATGCTCGGGTCCCATTCGGGCATGGTGTAGGTGCCCGCCGCCAGGTAGACGCGGTCCGGGTCGACCTCGTCGGTGGCGATGCTGATGATGCCGGTGTGTCCGTACTCGTCCCAGCCGATCCAGTCGGTGAGCGGGATCCACCGCTGGGATGCCCTGTCGAGCCGGTAGGCGCCGCCGATGTCGGTACGGGCGTACACCAGTCCGGGTTCGCGCTGGTTGAAGACGATGCCGGGGACGAAACCGCCGCCGACTATTTCCGCGTTGCGGAAGGTGTAGGGCGTGTGTCCGACCTTCCCTGACGCACGGGTGGACGCGGCGGAGGCGGTGGAAGGGGCGAGCACAGGGAGAGCGGCCGCGGCCGTGCCGACGGCCAGCAGTCCTCGCCGGGAGAGGCGCGGGGCAGGGTGCATGGCGGGTCCTGGCCTTTCGGGTGCGGGTCCGTAGGTGCGGCGCTTCGCTTTCGTGGTCCGACCGGCGGGCGGCCGACGCCGAGTCGTCCGGTGGCCTGACGTCGGGAGGGGCGGAAGCAATGCGAATCGATGCGCTTCGACGTTCGGTGACAGTAGGACCGCGCAACCGGACGCGACAACGGTCCGTTAGGTAACGTTCCGGTAACTGACCTGTTCGAATCGACTGAAGACAGGGTCTCTCACGTGGCGTTTCCACACCTGAGCTGCGCCTTTCCGGCGACGCCCATGCTGAACAAGGGGGTTTTGAAAACTGAACTACATGTCGATTGACCCCCGACGCAGGGCCATGCGGTGTCGAAGCGCTTCGACACGGGAGAGCACCCGAACCCCCTCCCTCACAGTCGTCAGTCGCCGGTCATCAGACCCGCCGCCAGCGTGGCACCCAGCTCCCAGCAGGCCTCCGTGTCGGCCTTGCCGGGCTCGCCGGTGACGGTCACCGGTTCGGCCGCGCGCCGCCAGCCGAGTCCGGTGGTGACGGACTCGATGGCGCGGACGGCACCCGTGACGTCGTTGCCGCCGTGGACGTAGTAGCCGAAGGGGCGGCCCCGGGTCGCGTCCAGACAGGGGTAGTAGATCTGGTCGAAGAAGTGCTTCAGCGCGCCGGACATGTAGCCGAGGTTCGCCGGCGTGCCGAGCAGGTAGCCGTCGGCCTCGAGCACATCGGAGGCGGTGGCGGCGAGGGCCGCCCGCCGCAGCACGCGCACCCCCTCGATCTCCGGGGCCGTCGCACCGGAGACGACGGACTCGAACAGGGTCTGGCAGTTGGGCGACGGGGTGTGATGGACGATCAGCAAGGTAGGCACGTCCAGCACCCTGCCGTGCGGCCGCCGCTCGCCGCAAACCCCGCCCGTTATTGCCTCCTCGGTCGTCCGTGCCCTCGGCTACAGTGTCCGGCCGGACCAAGGGGAGGAAAAGGTGCAGGTCAAGGTGGGGATCGTACGGAGGACCGCGGTGTGCGCGGCGGCGGGGACGGCGTTGCTCGCGGCGGTGTTGAGCGGCTGCGCCGACTCGGACGGCGCGGGCCGCCCGGGTGCCTCGACCTCGGCGGGCACCGTGAAGGCGACGGCGAAGGCGGCGAGCGGGGGCACGATCGGCGCCGCCGGAAGCGCCTGCGAACTCCCCGTCCGCTTCGAGATCGCCCGGCACTGGAAGGCCAAGTCCGTCGACTCCGGGGCGGAGTCGTCGAAGGCGTCGAAGGGCTCGGACGGATCCGGCGGCGACCCGGGCGGGGCGCTCGCCGAAGCCCTGCTGCGGCAGGGGCCGGTCACCGCCGCCTGCGAGGTCGACGCCAAGCCGGCCGGCAACATCGGCTTCCTGCGGGTGTGGACCGGCAAGCCCGGCTCCTCCGACCCGGGCCGTGTGCTGCGGGAGTTCGTCGCCGCGGAGGAGAACGTGAGCAAGGAGAAGTACCACTCCTTCACGACCGGCGGCGGGGTCTCCGGCGTGGAGGTCGAGTACCTCTACACCAGCAAGCTCCTGGACGAGACGAAGAAGGAGTGCGCGTTCGCGGTGAGCACGCCGGACGGCCCGGTCGTCCTGCACCTCGGCGGCATGGACACCGAGGAGCACGAGGCGATGCGGCCGGCGTACGACCTGGCCAAGCAGACCCTCGAGCTCGGCTGAGGGCCGCAACCGGTGTGCCGGCGCTCAGTCCTGCGTCAGTAGCGCAGGCGCCGGGCCCGCAGGAACATGAACAGCCCTGACAGGCCCAGCAGTGTGCCGACGGCCGCGGGCCAGAGGTGGGCTGCGCTCCGGCCGGGCGTGGCCGGGCGCGGTGCGGCGGAGACGGGGGTCAGGGCGTCGGTCACGGGCGCGGCACCGGCGCCGGAGCCCGCCGCGGGGGTGGCCGCGGCCGTGAGGGCGGCGGGGTCCGGGCGGCCGCAGACACGGCCCGTGTTGATGCAGTCGACGATCTTCCGCATCAGGTCCGGGGCGAAGACGGCGATGAAGTCGCTGTGGTCGGTGACGGGCTTGTGCAGCTGGTCGGGGAAGGAATCCACCGCGAACAGCGGGACCGTACGGCCGCCGTCCCGCAGGCTCGGCGCGCGCACGTCGTAGACGATGCGCTGCACCAGTTGCGGGATGGCGCGGAATCCGGCCGGGCAGGATCCGTCGGCGTCGGTGAAGGCCACATGGGTGCGGTGGTCGGCGCTGTCGGTGTTGCGGCCGTCCCAGCAGCTCTGAAAGCGGAACGCGCGGACGACGTCGCTGCCGGACGGGCACAGCGGGTACTTGTCCGTCAGCTGCCGGTCCTCGTAACCGGTGCAGCTCCACGAGGCGTTGGCGTTGCCGGGGCCGTTGACCAGGGCCTTGGCGTCGCCGGTGATGATGCGGAGGAAGCGCGGCATGGCCGTGACCCTGCCGACCGGGCTGCCCACGAACGTGAGCGTCACCTGCTTGGGCGTGAGGATCCTGCCCGCGTTGCCCTCCGTGCCCCCGCCCGGGGCGTCGGCGTCCCGCTCCCGTGTGCCGTCCTGGAGGCGCAGCACCGGCCAGTAGTACGAGGACCTGTCCCCCTGGTCGGCGCAGCTCGTGCGAGCCTTGGCCAGGTCGGCGTCGCTCGCGAAGGCGTTGTTGCCCTGGTTGCCGATGTAGTCGTGGACGTGGTGGGCCCCATCGGACACGCCGGGGGCGACGATGAGGTTGTCGGAGTTGAACAGTCCCTCCGCGTCGGCCCCGCAGTCGGAGCTGAAGCTGCCGCGCGAGGCCCCGGGTCGGAGGGCCGGGTTCGGCGCGGCGGGTGGTACGGCGGTGATGTCGGCGTAGTCGGAGACGACGGGGCCGTTGCCGGCCTGGCCCGCGCCGCTGCGGCCCTCGGCGGCCACGGCGGGGACTGTGGGGGCGTTCACCGCGGCGAGAGCTGCTCCGCCGAGCAGCAGGGCGAGCGCCGCGAGGGTCGTGCGCCGGGGACCGGTCGGGCGTCTGGGCCGGTTGCGTGCCAAGGTGGGCCTCTGTGTCTGATCACTGCTCGTTGGCATGGAGCGCCCCCGTGTCATACGCGGCGCGGGGCCGACGTGTTCAACGGAATCGCGCATTCAGCGGATTCTCACAGGAAAACACGGGCATCGCTTCTTCCCCGTCGAACATCGCGGCGAACATCACAAATACGTATCGGACATTCCACGCCTCAACCTTCACAGGGGGTACACACGTTGGCTAGGTTGACGCGGAGGCCGCCCGGCTGACCACCGGGTGCCCGCCGTCCAACTGCCTTGCGGGGCAAGGAAGGAGCACGTCTTCCATGGCGCCGGAGAGTCGCGACGAGGTGCGGCGGCGGGTCGCTTCGCTGTACGACCAGGCCGAGAACGCGACCGGTAACTACAACGCCACCCGTGCCTTGTCGGCCCGGACGCGCTCACGGGCGGTTCCGCCGGCCGGGCGGGCGGGGCGGACCGCCGATCCCGTGCTCGACCAGGTGGCCCGGCAGTGGTTCGAGGCGGCACGCGCCCAACTCGGCCCGACCGTCCCCGCGGTGCTGCCGGCCGACCGGCTCCCGCCCCGCCCGGCCGCACCCCCGCGCGCCCTCGGCCAGTCCGGCGGGGCTCCCGGAACCGGGGAGGAGCCCCTGCGGGCCGCGCTCCCGGCCCCCGCCCTGGAGCGAGCCGCGGGGCGCCCGATGGCCGAGCTGCCCCCGGCACCGACACCGGACACGCCCAGTCGCCCGCCGGCCACCACCACGTCCGACGCGATCAGCCTCCCCCCGGCCAGCCTCACACTGGACACGACCAGCCGTACCCCAGCCGCCCTCGCACCGGACACGACCAGCCTCATGCCGGCCGCCCTCGCACCGGACACGACCAGCCCTATGCCGGCCGTCAGCGCGGCCCCCGGATACCCGGCGCTGACCGGCCCATCCGGCCCACCCCCGGCGCTGCTCCAGCCCCAACTGCCCACCGCTGCCGGGACAGCTGCACAGACATCGCCGTACCTCCCCGACCTCACGGCACCGCTGCCGGTCGCTTCCGGCCCGGCCCCGCTGTCGGCGCCGTCCGGACTCGACTGGTCGGTCGTCGGTCCGGGCCCCGACACAGCGGAACGCACGACAGGCTGGCCCGCCCCCGTTCTCGACACTGCCGCGCCCATGGACTGGCCCGCAACGGACTTCGGCACCACGGCTCCGCCGGAGCCGCCGGTTCCCGGTACCGGAGCGGCCGAAGCCGTCGGCCTCGGCGCGCTGGAAGGAACCCCTCTGGGAGCCGGCCCGGCGGCGGGCGGGGACGGCGCCATGGAAACGGCCGTGCTTCCCGTGACCGGTGCGGCCGGAGCAGCGGCGCCGGGGCCCTGGACCCTGCCCGGGGTCGCCGCGCCGGGGCGCGCCGCGCCCACCGTGACCAAGGCGGAGAACCTGCGCAGATTCACCGCAGCCCGCGATCTGCTCGCCCGGGCTGCCGAGCAGCCGGCCCGGACCGCAGGCGCCGGTACGACGGCCGCGCCGGTCGTCGGCCCACGGGCCGCCAAGGCCATCGCGTTCGCCCGGGCGCAGCTCGGCAAGCCCTGCGTCTGGGGTGCGACCGGGCCGGACTCCTACGACTGCTCCAGCCTGACCCAGGCCGCATGGAAGGCCGCCGGTGTCACCCTGCCGCGCGCCGCGCACCAGCAGGCGCTCGCCGGTGCCCCGGTCACGCTCGACGCGATCGAACCCGGTGATCTCGTGCTGTTCTTCGACGACGACCGGCACGTGGGTCTGTACACCGGCGACGGCATGATGGTGCACGCACCGGGCCCGGGGTCGTCGATCCGCGAGGAGTCGGTCCTCGGCGCCGGGGAGACGGCGATCCACCGGATCGTCAGGCCCGCCTAGGGGCACTCGCGACCCGGACACCCACCATAAGGCCGCACTGGACAAGTCATAAGATGCCCTTATGAGGTCATAGACCGGACCCGCGTACCAACTTAGGTCTGCCTTAGTTTAGGCTTCCCGATCGAGTCGCCTGTTCACGCTCGAAGGGAACCTGATCATGCCGCGCCCCCTGCGGGTAGCCATCGTCGGAGCCGGCCCCGCCGGGATCTACGCCGCCGACGCCCTGCTCAAGTCCGAGGTGGCCGCCGACCCCGGTGTGTCCATCGACCTCTTCGAGCGGATGCCCGCCCCGTTCGGCCTGATCCGCTACGGCGTCGCGCCCGACCACCCGCGCATCAAGGGCATCATCACCGCCCTGCACCAGGTCCTGGACAAGCCGCAGATCCGGCTGTTCGGCAACGTCGACTACCCGACGGACATCAACCTGGACGACCTCCGCGCCTTCTACGACGCGGTGATCTTCTCCACCGGCGCCATGGCCGACCGGGCGCTGCCGATACCCGGCGTCGACCTGGAGGGTTCCTACGGCGCCGCCGACTTCGTCTCCTGGTACGACGGCCACCCGGACGTGCCGCGCACCTGGCCGCTGGAGGCCGAGAAGGTCGCCGTGCTCGGCGTCGGCAACGTCGCCCTGGACGTGGCCCGCATCCTCGCCAAGACGGCGGACGAGCTGCTGCCGACGGAGATCCCGCCGAACGTCTACGAGGGTCTGAAGGCCAACAAGGCGCGGGAGATCCATGTCTTCGGCCGCCGTGGCCCGGCGCAGGCCAAGTTCAGCCCGATGGAGCTGCGCGAGCTGGACCACTCGCCGAACATCGAGGTCATCGTCGACCCCGAGGACATCGACTACGACAAGGGCTCGATCGAGACCCGGCGCGGCAACAAGCAGGCCGACATGGTCGCCAAGACCCTGGAGAACTGGGCGATCCGCGACGCCGGCGACCGCCCGCACAAGCTGTTCCTGCACTTCTTCGAGTCCCCCGCGGAGATCCTCGGCGAGGACGGCAAGGTGGTCGGTCTGCGCACCGAGCGCACCGCCCTCGACGGCACCGGCAACGTCAAGGGCACCGGCGTCTTCAAGGACTGGGACGTCACCGCCGTCTACCGCGCGGTCGGCTACCTCTCCGAGAAGCTGCCCAAGCTCCCCTGGGACATCGAGTCCGGCACCGTCCCGGACGAGGGCGGCCGGGTGATCGAGGAGAGCGGCAGCCACCTCCAGTCCACCTATGTCACCGGCTGGATCCGGCGCGGACCGATCGGCCTGATCGGGCACACCAAGGGCGACGCCAACGAGACGGTGGCCAATCTGCTGGACGACCACGCGAACGGCCGGCTGCACACCCCCTCGGCACCCGAGCCGGAGGCCGTGGACGCCTTCCTCGCCGAGCGGAACGTCCGCTTCACCACCTGGGAGGGCTGGTACAAGCTGGACGCCGCCGAGCGCGCGCTGGGCGAGCCGCAGGGCCGCGAGCGCGTGAAGATCGTCGAGCGCGAGGACATGCTGCGGGAGAGCGGGGCGTAAGTCCTCGGCCGACGGATCGGCAGCCCGCTGGACCAGCGGATCGCCGAATCCGTGGGGCCCGGGTGAGGGTCGGCGCATCAGCGCCGGCCCCCACCCGCCGTTCAGGGCCCACCAGCCTTCAGACCCCGGCCGTCCGACCCAGCCGTTCACGCCTCGGCGGCCCGGGCGAACAGTTCGTGCAGGGGGACCGGGGGCAGCAGGCGAAGGAAGGGGCCCCACAGCCGCTTGCCCACCGCCGCCGCCAGATGGCTGGTCAGCTTCCCCCTCTCCACCGGGAGATGGGGGGCGTCCAGGACGTCCCAGGTGTCGTGGGCGAACGCCGTGCGGCCGGCCCGGGGCCGTCGGCCGGTCTGCACCGCCCCCACAGCGACCAGCTCGGCCTGTGCCGCCTTGTGCCGGGCGGCCGTCCAGCCGTTCCAGAGGCGGACGTTGCGGTCCGTGGGGCGGGCGAGCGCGTGCAGCTGGAGGTGGAGCGCGGCCGCGTCCGGGCTCACCCCGAGTCTGCCGGCCGTGCTCGCGACGAGGTCGGGGACGCTGAGCGCCGGGTTGGCCTCGTACCCGCCGACCGGGACGGGGGTCGCCATGGCGCGGGCCGCCATCCGGGCCGTCCCGTCGAGCACGGCACGGGTCTGCTCCAGGGAGCGCCGCAGCGAACCCAAGCCGGCCCGGTCGCACAGGTCCAGGGCCCGGGCCACGCGCTCCTGGTCGGTGAGGGCGGCCGGGCGGAGGAAGACGTCGCCGGTCGGTACGGCGACGACGAACAGCCCGTCGTCCACCGCCGTCGACACCTCGGTGACCCCGTCGTGCAACGGCCTCGGGCAGGGCAGCACCGTGCCCTCGTAGGGCCGGAACGCCGGGTCGTCGGCGGCCGCCCGGGCCGCTGCGCGGTCCCCGGTCAGCCCGATCAGCGTGCCCGGGTCGGCGAGCCGCGCCCGCAGTGCCTCGTGCAGCCGCAGCGCGCCCTGGGCGACGGGGTCGCCGACCGGTCGCTCGGTCAGCGCCCAGGCGATCACGGAGAGGGCCTGGACGTGGGTGGCGGACGTGCCCCAGGACCACTCCCCCACCGTCCCGTCCGCGAGCACCGGGTGCAGGGCGAGGGCGCCGGTGCGGGTGCCGACCAGCGCGCAGCCCCGCTCCGCCACGGGCGGCCGTCCTTCCGGGAGGCTGCGCGCCCAGTCGGCGGACAGCCCGAGGTCGGTCTCCAGCGCGGCGGCCAGCGCCTCGTCCGCGTACGGCCGGGTGCCGACCAGCTCGGCCCAGACCGAGGCCATGCGCTCGGCGGCCCGGTTCATGCCCTGCGGTGTCCACAGCTCGGCCGGGTCGTCCGGTATGCCGGCGGCCAGCACCGCGCGCCGGCCGTCGACGCCCAGCTTGTACCGGAAGTCGCCGTACTCGGCGGCGATGGCCTTGTTCGCCTTGTAGGGGGCGGAGCGCAGCATCTTCTGGTGGTCGTCGTGCCGGTCGCGCTGCGGGAAGCCGCCGAGGGCGAGGGCGGCGATGGAGCGGCGTACCCCGGTGCGCCAGCAGAAGACCGCCAGGGCCTCCTCCGTCAGCGGGAGCGGTCCGTGGTGCTCGGCCAGTTCCACGAAGCGGGCGAGGCGCGCGGCGTCGTCCCGGCCGATCGTGACGGTGCGCTCCTCCTCGGTCCGTGCGGGGGCGGGTTCGTCGGCCGGCTGCACGAAGCGGGAGAGTCCGCCCCGGGCGGGGCCGGCCGCCGCGCGCGGCACCGCGGCCACCTCCTCCTGGGGTGCCCGGCCGGTGCGCCAGACGGTTCCCGGCGCGGCGAACAGCTGCCCGCTCCAGGTGCGCAGCAGCGCGGTCAGGGCTGCCCGCTGCTCGTCGGGGGTGGTCTCGACGGCGGCCCGCCAGGCGACCGCGTCGATGCCGCCGAGCAGCGTCTGCCACTCCGCCGGCCGGGAGGGCGGGGCCAGGCTGCGGGTCTCGTCGTCGACGTCGCCGCGCAGGAAGCGGCCGTCGGCGGCGACGGCGGTGAGGGTGCCGGGGTGCCGCTCGGGCCGGTAGGCCTCGTATGCGCGCAGCTCGGGCAGGAGCCCGGACAGGGCGGGGACGAGGACGGTGTCGGGGATGTCGGCGGGCAGGTGCACCACGGGGCCGGCCCGCATGATGCCGACGCGCCGGGACAGGTCCTGACGGCGCCGCAGGACGTCCGCCGCGAGCCGGGCGGCGCGCGCCACGCCGTCGCGGATGCGGGGGTCGCCGACCCCGGGCAGCAGCCGGGTGACGCGGGTGCGCAGCCGGTCCTCGTCGGGGGAGTCGAGGGCGGCGTCGAGCAGGGCGCGCACGGTGGTCTCGTCGACCGTGCGCAGGGTCTTGGAGGAGGCCTCGTCGCGTGGGGTGAGGAAGTGCCAGTAGGCGGGCGGGGGCATCGGCCCGGCGTGCTCGCCGAGGGTGGGCGGGTGGTCGCGGTCCCGCTCGGCCGGCGGCGCGAAGCCCTGGACCTGCCAGAGCGGTGAGTTGTCCGAGGCCGCGTGGCAGCGGACGGTCGTGTCGCCGACGGTCACGGTCTGCTCGCCGCCCGCCGGGAGGGCGAGGATTCCCCAGGGGCGCCGGCCGAGGCGGCGGCTGCGGTAGCGGGCGGTGCGGCCGTCGACGGACTCCAGCAGGAAGTCGGTGGGGGACGGGCCTCGGTAGGGGGTGCGGTTGAGGATCCGGCAGCCGACCAGCCGTCCGGACTGGCCCAGCGGGGAGTCGGGGGCGTCCTCGGGGAGCGCCGCGAGGTACTGGCCGTCCTCGAACTCCTCCATGCCGGGCGGGACTTCGCGGTCACGGTGGAACGCGGGCAGGTCGGGGCCGCCCAGCGGGGCGCCGGTCACGGGGTCGTACGGCGTCCAGCGGCCGCGGGAGTGGAAGACCTCGGCGCTGTAGAAGCGGTGGCCGTCGCTCATCTGGAGTTCGTGGTCGCCGATGCCCTCGCGTCCGCCGGGACGCAGCACCCGCTCCCCGTCGAACCGGCCGGTCCCGTCCAGGGTTTCGAACTGGTAGCCGAACGCGCCGTCGGTCAGTCCGCCGTACGGCTGGAGGCCGAGGACGTGCTGCGGGGTGAAGACCTCGTCCGGGCGGTCGGCCCAGAACGCCCTCTGGGAGCTGACCGAGTACCGGCCTCCGGTCCGCCAGCTGACGAGGAACGCCCCGCCGACGTAGTGGACGGCGTGCGAGGTCGCCTCGTCCGGCACCTGGTAGGTGCAGCTCGCGCGCGTGCCCGCGGGCCCGACCGCCACCGCGCGCCCGCCGTCGAAGACGGTGAGGACGGGCCAGGTGCAGGTGACGCGCAGGGTGTCGGCCCGGTCGAAGCCGGCGACGGCCGCCTCCAGGGCGGGCCAGACGAGTTCCTCGGGCAGTCCGGCGCGCAGGGCGCGGGCCAGCGGGCCGGTGAGGTCCAGAGCGGCCAGCGCCTCCTCGATGCCCTCCAGCGCGGTGGCCGTGGGCCGGTCGAGGAGCCCGGCCAGTTCCGTCACCGCCTCGTCGGCGGCGGCCAGGCCACCGCCGCGGAGCGCGCCGAGCAGGCTTTCGACACGGGTGTGCACCTCGGCCGCGATGCCGGCGTTCCGCGGGAGGCGGGTGATCGCCGTACCGGTGCCGCGCAGTCCCTCGTGGACGGTGCCTTCCAGGCGGCGGCCGAAGACCGGGTGGGCGGCCAGTGCCCTGAGGTCGCGGCGGGAACGGTCGCCCCAGAAGGTCAGCCGTACGGCGTCGCCCGGGTCGTGGACAACGATGCCTTCGGCGAGGCAGGCGTCCAGCAGGTCGGCGTCCAGGCCCGGGTGGCGGTACCGGTCCTCGTGGATCCGCACCGGGGTGCCGGCGGCTCGCAGCCGGGGTGCGAAGCGGGTGACGATCTCGAAGAGTTCGGCCGGCATGGGCTGGCGGGCCACGCCGCCGTAGGGCACCTTCCGGTGGGCGTAGCTGCGCGTGTACCGGGCGAGCCAGCCCGCGAGGCCGTCCTCGGGCACCAGGTGGCCGGCCGCGGCGGCGTCCACGACGCCCCCGCGCAGCAGCAGCCGTAGCCAGGCGGCCGCGTCGGTGCGGGAGTCCGGGAACAGGTCGAGCAACGCTGCCTGTACGTCCGGGCCTTGGGGGTGGTCGGCCAGCGGCGCGGTCGCGGCCTCCAGCAGCGCGTCCGGGACGGCCTTGCCCCGGGCGCCGGCGAGAACGCTCCCGAGGACGCGGGCGTCCTCGTCCATGCCGAGCCCGGCGGCCCGGGCGGACGCCCTGATGCGGCGGGCGAGGTCGGCGGGCAGCTCTCCCGAGGAGTCCGCCCAGGCGGTGAGCACGCGCACATACTCCGCGTGTGCCTCGGCGGGCGGCAGCTGCCCGGCCAGCCAGCGCTGATGCTCGCTCAGTTCCTTCACCGGCAGGCCGCCTCGGGAGGCGCACAGCAGTGCGTTGGCCCGCCGCCAGTCCGGGTCGACGGGCAGCGCGTGTTCCTGCTCCGCCTTGCGGGCCAGGCTGTAGGCCTTGGCGGCGGCGCGGCCGGGGTAGCCCAGCAGACGGTGTGCCACCGTGTCCCAGAACCAGGGCAGATGGGCGGCCGGCAGCCGGCCCGCCCGCCGCCGCAGCGTCTCCAGGCAGCGGCCCATCTTCGGATACGCCGAGGCCACGGCCGCGGTCACCTCGTCGAGCAGCGCTCCGGCGGCGGGCGCGGCGCCGGGGTCGTGGGAGGTGACCCACAGGACGTAGGTCGCCGACCGGTGGGACTCCGTGGGCAGCAGGGCGTGAGTGAGCATGCGACCGATCTTGGCACGTGGGTACGACAACCGGTCACGGGCCTGTGGACAACCGGGGAAGCCCCGGACGCGGCCCCCCGGCACACCCCGGGAAAGGTCGGGGTCGTCCCCACCGGGGCCCGCGCCATGCCCCGGCCGCCCATCCGTCACATCCGGTCAGTGGCGGGCGAGTTCGCGGCTTCCCACCACGGCCAGGACCGCCGTCAGCAGCGTGAGCGCGGCCGTCTGGCCGAGGCCGCCGCCGACGTACACGGCGGGCAGGTCGAGCCCGAGCCACGGATACAGGGCGGTGACGCGGACGGCCAGGAGCAGCAGGCCGAGCGCCGCGAGCGCGAGGGCCACGCCCGGCCCGCCCGGTTCGGTCCGGCGGGCGCGCCACAGCAGCCAGCCGAGCGCCCCGACGACGAAGCAGTTGGCGGGCGCCCAGGCCAGGTCGGCCGCGGCGGCCGGCAGCACCACCTGGGAGGCGCCCATCACCACGCACGTCGCCATGAGCACGAGCCCGGGCGAGCCCACCGGCAGCCGGGCCGGGGGCGCGTCCCGGTGGTGGGCGGCGCACAGCGCCAGGACCGGCAGCCAGGTGAAGAGCAGATAGGTGAAGGTGAACGCCGGCATCGAGAGGAAGGCGATACCCAGCACCGAGCCGAGCAGCGGCCACAGCGTCGGCAGCGCGGCCACGGCGGCGCAGATCCGGGCGAGGCGGCGGCGGTCGTACAGCAGGGCGAAGTAGGCGGCCGCCCAGCCCAGCGGCAGGATCCACTGCGCGGCGGCGACGGCCGCGGCGAGCGGGCCGTGGTCCGTGAACTCCGCCAGGAACATCTGCCGCTCCGCGCTGCCGCGGGTGAACGACCAGGTCAGCTGGAGGACCGGCGTGACGACCGCGGAGGCCGCCTGGAGCAGCACGGCCCACAGCACGAAGACGCGGACGGACGAGCCGAGGAGGGCGTAGCCGCGCGGCGCGCCGGGGGCGCCCAGCCGGCACCGTACGGCGAGGGCCGCGATGCTCGCCATCTCGCCGAGCGTGGGCCGGCTCTGGTCCTGGGTGTCCCGGTCGAGGTCGCCCAGGTAGGTCTCGACCATCTCCTCCTCGCGCTCCCTGCGGTAGTAGGCGGGGAGCAGGCGCAGGACGGTGCGGTAGCGGGATTCCAGCAGGGTGGTCATGCGTAGCCTCCCGCGAGTCCGGGTGCCGTGGGGGGTTCGTGGCCCGCCGGGGTGCCGGGAGCGGGGCGGGCCGCGGTGCCGGTGCGGCGGCCCTCGGCGATGCGCCGCTTGGCGGCACCGGCACCGGCGGCCATCCGTTCGGCCTCGGCGTCGAGTGCGGTGACGCCGTCGTCGGTGAGCCGGTAGTAGCGGCGCAGCCGGCCCTGCTGGACCTCTTCCCGGTCCAGCACGATCAGGCCGTCGGCGGTGAGCCGGTCCAGCACGCCGTACAGGGTGCCGACCCGCAACTGCACTTCGCCGTCGGACAGTTCCTCGACCTCGCGCAGGATGCCGTAGCCGTGCCGCGGCTGGTCGGCGAGCGCCGTGAGGACGAAGAACGCCGCCCGGGTCATGCTCTTCGCTGTCATACGGCCAGGATATATCGGCCGCCGATATATATCGAGCGATTCACTCGTGCGGGTCGCCGAAGGGGGACACGCCCGTGAGCGGACGGGGCGCGGAACGGGATCCGCCCGTGAGCGGACGGGCCGCGGAACGGGATCCGCCCCTGAGCGGATGGACGGGCGGACCCCGTTCGCCGGACCATTGTGGGCGGCGTGCCGGGGCCGGACCACGGGTGTGCGGCGGTCGACCGGGGCGTTCACCGCGCACTCCGGACGCGCGCCGCACACCCCGTGCGCGGGTCCGCCCGCGCGTGTCGCGCGGCGCGCCGCCCCCCGCCTTCGGTCCGGGCGGCCGAGCGGTGATACTGGGAGGTACACCCGCCCCCATCAGCAGATTGGCTCATGTCGAACTCCGCCACCGACCACGCCACCCTTCCGCAGACCCTCTGGGCGGCCCGGGGCCGCCACACCGGTCCCGACCCGGACGACGTCGTACGCCGCACCCTGCGCCGGCACAAGGAGAGCGGGGACATCGACGACTTCGCCGAGCCGCCGGCGCCCGAGGGGGCGACCGGCCGGATCTTCGAGGCCCGATGGCGGGCCGGCGGCACGGTGACGGTCCGGGCCCGGCTCTTCCTGGAACCCCGCCGGGCCAGGCCGCAGGGGCACGAGTGGCGGCTCGTCGCGGAGGCGGAGCGCCCCTGGGACGACGCATGGCCATCCCCCGCGACGCTGTTCTGGCCCGAGGGCGGCCCCGCCGAGGGGGCCGACGGCTCCTGGGACCACCACGCCACGGCCGTCGGCGTGCGCTTCCGCCAGGTCAACCCGCTGCCCGCGGACGACAAGGAGATGAAGCGGCGGCTGCGGGACGCGGCCCGCGAGGCCTGGTGCGTCAACCTCGTCGTGCACGAGGCGATGACCCCGGACGAGCAGGGCAGGCTGCCGCTGGCCCGGCTGCTGCCGCCCGGCCTGCGCCACCGGGTGATCGAGCACCGCGCGGCCCCGCACCAGTTCCGGGCCGTCAACTGGGCGCTGAAGGACCTCGGCGTCGAGGTGCCGCGCGGCGGGGCCGTACTGCTGCCACCGGACCCGGCACCGGACGGCTACGACGGCGGGGACCACCGCGTGCGCACCGTCTTCCTGGACGGCTCCGTGCCGGAGGAACTCCTCGCGGCGCTGCGGCACTTCGTGGCCGTGCCCCGCCCCCTGCCCCAGGACGCCGCGGCCGCGCTGACGGATCTGCGTGACCACTGGACCCTGATGACCCTCCAGGAGGAGCTGGAGCGCGAACGGCGGCGGGTCACGATGTACGCCGAGGCGCTGGAGGCGATGACGAAGTCCCGGGACCTGTACAAGGAGGCCGCCGAGCAGGCCCTGGAGGCGCTGGCCGCCTACCGGGACGTCCCGCCCGCCGCGCTGCCGCAGCAGCGGCCCGCCGTCAAGGCACCCGCCGCGCTCCAGCAGCTGACGCGCACGTTCGAGCGGCTGCGGTTCGGCGGCCGGGGCAAGGCCGACGCCGAGGACACCGGCACCGCCGGCGGAACCGGCACCGGTCACGACCTGCCGTCGTAGGACGTCCGCCCGCCGGGAAAACGCCTGCCGGACCGACGGTGCGGGCGGCACCATGGTGCGATGGAAACCGTGTTCACCGGCATCACCGGTGCTCCGAAGGCCCCGGCCGTGGCCGTCGTCGTCGATGTGATGCGCGCGTTCACCGTGGCGGCCTGGGCGTTCCGGCGCGGCGCCGAGCGGATCGTGTTCGCGGGCAGCCAACAGGAGGCGCTGGAGTTGAAGGCCCGTCACCCGGGGTGGCTCGCCTTCCAGGACGGGGAGCCGGTGCCGGGGTTCGACCTCGCCAACTCACCCGCCCGGCTGCGCTCGCTGGATGTGCGAGGCCGCACGGTGGTGCAGAAGACCACCGCCGGGACCGCCGGAGCGC
Source organism: Streptomyces sp. NPDC031418 (assembly GCF_055581605.1). NCBI lineage: Bacteria > Bacillati > Actinomycetota > Actinomycetes > Kitasatosporales > Streptomycetaceae > Streptomyces > Streptomyces sp. NPDC031418. Next base: position 183,412 of record NZ_JBVIJC010000006.1, on the reverse strand, counting down.
TCGCGGTGGCGGACGCCGGGCTGCTGCTGTGCGCGAGTTTCGTGGTGGCCGGGGCGACCGCCGAACTGCTGCGGCGCGCCCGGCCGGAGTCGGTGACCTTCGTCGTCACCGGGGACGGCGGGCAGGCGGCGGAGGATCTGGCCTGCGCCCAGTACATCGCCGAGCGCGTCCGCACGGCCGGCGCCACCGACCCGGCCCCCTATCTCGACCGGGCCCGGCGCTCCGACGCCGCCGCCCGGCTGGCCGACTGGGTGCGGCGCGGCTCGGCAGGTGTCCATCCCGAGGACGTGGGGCTGTGCCTGGAGGCGGACACCTTTCCGTTCGCCATGGCGGCCTCCCGGACGGACGGCCACCTCGTGCTGCGGCCCGTGGCCGTCGGCGGGCCGGATCACCCTCGGGAGTGAGTCATTCGCCGTCGGCGGGCCGGGCCACCCTCGGAGT
>NZ_JBVIJC010000006.1:0-182873 GCF_055581605.1 Streptomyces sp. NPDC031418 | reverse complement strand
GTGAGTCAACCGCCGTCGGCGGGCCGGGCCACCCTCGGAGTGAGTCAACCGCCGTCGGCGGGCCGGGCCACCCTCGGAGTGAGTCAACCGCCGTCGGCGGGCCGGGCCACCCTCGGAGTGAGTCAACCGCCGTCGACGCGGCGGGCGTTGCCTCTGGCCAGCGCGGCCAGCAGGACCGCCAGCGCGGCGAGCGCGGCCGTCGCCGCCGCGGTGATGGCGAGCCAGGGCGGGGCCAGGGCCGTGGCCCACAGCCGGCTCGGGTCGGGCAGTCCGAACCGCCCCGCGAGCGCCTGGCCCGCGGCGAGCGCCGCCGTGACCCCGAACGCGCCGGTCGCGGCGACGAGCCGGGTCTGCGCCCCGCGGGCGGCCAGGGCGAGGGCCAGCAGCACGCAGAGCGCCGAGCCGAGGACCCCGGCGCCGAGAACGCCGTACGACGGTCCGCCCCACTGGCACGGGACGTGCGCCACCCCGCACAGCAGGACCAGCAGCGCGGCGCCGCGGGCCCACAGGACGGTCCGGGCCGGTCGCCGGTTGCGCGCCGTCCGGCGCGTGGCGGACCGCTCCTTCCTCGGCCGGGGCTTCCCCGGGTGCTCCGGCTCCGGTCGCTCCGCGCGGTCGGCGGCGGCCACCTCCGGGGTGTCGGTCTCCGCCGCCGCGAGCACGGCTTCGGGAGCCGCCGGCTCGGGCCTGGGGTGGACGCGCCCCGGCCGCTCCGCGGCCAGCCGGCCGATCAGCTCGGCGAGTTCCTCGACGGGCCGGTGGGCGGCCGCCGCCTGCACGGCCGCCTGTCCGCAGTGCGGCTCCACGGGGGCGCGGTGCAGCAGCTGCATCAGCCGGGTGACGTCCTCCAGCGGACGGCGTTCGGCGGCGGCGCGGATCGCCTCGTCCGCGCTGTCGGTCCCCCGGGGCGGCTTGGTCAGCAGGGTCACCAGCCGGGTGACGTCCTCCACCGGACGGTCGACCCCGGCCGCGCGCAGCGCGTCGGCGGTGGCCCTGGTGTACTCGGGCGAGCTTTCCAGCAGCGTGATGAGCCGGACGACGTCCTCCAGCGGGCGGTCGGCGACGGCCGCGCGGACGAGAGCGTCCACGGGATCGCCGTAGGGGAGATCGTCCTCGTGGCTGGTCCCAGGAAGTATCTCCGGCAAGGGCACCGGTCGGGTCAGCAGGTGGGCGGAGGGGATGGGGACGCCTGGGGCGGACGGTGCGGGAGCTATCAGGGAGTCGTCGGGACGGGGGGACGATGAGCGGGTGGTCATCTCGGCTCCAGGAGAAGGGTGCGGCCGCCGCACCTGCGCCCTCGCGTGCGGTCGCGGCATGTCGCAGTCCATTACTAGGAGGGGTCCGAGGCCCCCGCCACTCGGGCGCGGCACTGGTGTGAGCCGTCCGGCGCCGGGCCGCCCGGCCCGGTCGTGGGTCCGTATCTTCGCCCAGGTGCGTTGCACGGGGGTTCGGGCGCATTCTTGCTGTGTCGTCTCACCCGGCGGCGCATGGAGCGAGGTAGAGCCGATGGCCGTGGAGCAGACGGTCCGTACGCGGGCCCGGCTGGCCGCGTTGCTGGCCGACGCCTCCACCGGTGCGCTCCGCGCCGCCGGTGGCCGGGTGGCGGGTGTGTACCTGCGCTCGCGCACGCCCGGCCTGCTGCGGCTCGCGGTGCTCGTCGGACTGCCCGGCCCGCTGTTCAAGCCGTGGTGGCGGCTCCAGGTGGACCGGCCCTTCCCGGTCGCCGACGCCTACCGGCTCGGCGTGCAGGTGGTGCTGCCGAACGCCGCGGAGACGGTCCGCCGGTATCCGCAGTTCGCGGCGGGGCTGCCGTTCCCGGTCGGCTCGGTGCACATACCGGTGCCGGGCGGGCGCGAGCCGCTCGGTGTGCTCACGCTGCTGCACCCGGCGGTGGCCGAGTCCGTGGACGAGCTGCTGGACCGGGAACTGCTCGGGCGGCTGGCCGAGGGGCTCGGCGCCGAACTGCTGGCGCTCGCCGACGGGGCGCCGGAGGCGGTCGTCTGGGACGGCGAGCCGCTGTGCGTACGGCCCCCGGCGAGCCACCCCCCGCAGGCCGCCGTGGCCCGGTTCACCTGGGACCCGGCGACCTCGGCGGTGCACGCGGACGACCGGCTGTGCGCCCTGCTCGGGCTGCCCCCCGGCACGCTCCCCGAGACGGCCACGGCACTCGCGGCGGCCGTGGCCCCGGACGACGCCCACCGCATCCTGGCGGCCCTGCGCGAGACCGCCGCCGGGCGGCCGCCGGGCACGCCGCTCAGCCTGCGCGCGCGGGACGGAGCGCCGCGGCTGCTGGACCTGTGGCGGACGGGGACGGACGGCGCCGGGCCGCAGGTCGGCGGGATCGTCCTCGACCCCGGCCGGGCCGCCGCCGCGGACGGCGCCGCCGATCCACTGCCGCAGGGCGTGTTCAGCCTGGACCGGCTGGGACTGATCGTGTACGCCAACGCGGCCGCCGCCCGGCTCACCGGCCGGCCGCGGGAGGAACTGCTCGGCCGTCCGCTGTGGGAGGCGCTGCCCTGGCTGACCCGGCCGCCGTACGACGACCATCTGCGCAGCGCCCTGCTGGCACCCGACCCGGTGCACTTCCATGCGCGGCGACCGGAGGGGGACCGGGCGGAGTCCGGGGACGGCGACTGGCTCGCCGTGTCGGTGCACCCCGGTGAGTCCACGCTGACCTGCACGCTCGTCCCGGCCAGCCGGGTGGACGCGCCCGCCCCGCCGGCCCCCGATGCGGGGTTGCCGGAGGAGGGCCACTCGATGGCGCCGCTGTACCGGCCGGTCGCGCTGGCCATCGCGCTGACGGACGCGGTGACCGCGCGCCAGGTGTCGACGGTGGTCACGCAGGAGCTGCTGCCCGCGTTCGGCGGCCGCCGGCTGGCCATCTACCTGCTCCAGGACCGGCATCTGTACCTGGCCTGGGAGACCGGCTTCCCCAAGGGTTTCCTCGTCCCGTTCGACGGGGTCGGCCTGGACGCGCATCTGCCCGGTGTGGAGACCCTGACCACCGGCCGGCCGCTGTTCTTCGAGTCGATGCAGCAGCTCGCGGCGGCCTATCCGGGCATCCCGCTGGACGCCGACGAGGGCGCCCGCGCCTTCCTGCCGCTGATCGCCTCGGGCCGCCCGGTCGGCTCGTGCATCCTCGGCTTCGATGGCTCTCGCCGCTTCAGCACGGAGGAGAAGACGGTCCTCACCGCGCTCGCCGGGCTGATCGCGCACGCCATGGAACGGGCCCGGCGCTACGACAGCGAGGCGGCCCTCGCCCGGGGACTCCAGCAGGCGCTGCTGCCGCGCCGGCTGTCGGCGCACCCACTGGTGGAGACCGCGGGCCGCTACTTGCCGGGCACCCAGGGCATGGACGTGGGCGGCGACTGGTACGACGTGGTGGAGGCCGGGGACGGGCTCGCGCTGGTCATCGGCGACGTCCAGGGGCACGGGGTGCAGGCCGCGGCCACCATGGGGCAGCTGCGCAGCGCGGTGCGGGCATTCGCGCTGGGCGACCGGCCGCCGGACGAGGTGCTCAGCGGGACCAACCACCTGCTGATCGACCTGGACCCGGGCCAGTTCGCCAGCTGCTGCTATCTGCGCCTGGACCCGGTCACCGGCCGCGCCCGGGTCGCCCGGGCGGGCCATCCGCCCCCGCTGCTGCGCTCCCCCGCCGGGCCGACCCGGCTGCTGGAGGTCCCGGGCGGGGTGGTCCTCGGCGTGGACCCGCGGGCCCGCTACCCGGTGACCGAGCTGCTGCTGGAGCCGGACGCCATCCTCGCCCTGTACACGGACGGGCTGGTGGAGCGGCCGGGCGCGGACATCGACGACGGCATCACGGCGCTGCGGCTGGCGCTGAGCCGGGCCGGGGCGGCCCCCGGACGGCGGGGCCGGCGGTCCCTGACCGGGGTCGCCGACCGGCTCACCACCACCGCCCGGCACGCCCCCGACCGGCCCGACGACGTGGCGCTGTTGCTGGCCGCCCGCCGTTCGGCACCGGTGTACCGGTGACCGGGCCGGGCCGCCCCGCGGGGCGGCCGTCGCTTCCGGGGACGGTCTCGCCTGACGAGGCCGGGCAGTGTAGACATGGGCACATGGTGCGACTGCCCGGCGGGTCCGCGACCCCGCCGCCCCGACCTTCCGGGCATCCGCGCGCACCGCAGGGTCCCCGCCCCGGCCGGCAGGGCGATGGCGACGGGCAGCTCGGGGTGCTGCGGGCAGCGGTGTCCGGGCGCAGCGTGGCCGGGCAGGTGTTCGTGCTCCAGGTGGTCATCGTGCTGCTGCTGGTCGTCGCGGCCGTGGTGGCGCAGGTGCTCCAGGTGCGGCGGGACACCGACATGGAGGCGGAGCACCGTTCCCTGGCCGTGGCCGAGACGTTCGCCAACGCGCCCGGCACGGCGGCCGCGCTGCGCTCGGCGCACCCGACGGCCCTGCTCCAGCCGCACGCGGAGGCGGCCCGCAAGGCGACCGGTGTGGACTTCATCGTGGTGATGAACACCGACGGCATCCGCTACACGCATCCCAAACCGGACCGCATCGGCAAGAAGTTCGTCGGCACGATCGGCCCGGCGCTGGCCGGCGGCACGGTCACCGAGCACGTCAACGGCACGATAGGGCCGCTGGTGCAGGTGGTGGTGCCGGTGAAGGACCCCGCGGGCAGGGTGGTGGGCCTGGTGTCGGCGGGCATCACCACCGCCCATGTGGGCGGGGCCGCCGCCCAGCAGCTGCCGCTGCTGCTCGCGGCGGCCGCGACGGCGCTCGCGCTGGCGACCGCGGGCACGGCGCTGGTCAGCCGACGGCTGCTGCGGCAGACCCGCGGCCTCGGGCCGTACGAGATGACCCGGATGTACGAACACCATGACGCGGTGCTGCACGCCGTCCGGGAAGGGGTGCTGATCGTCGGCGGCGACGGCCGGCTGCTGCTCGCCAACGACGAGGCGCACCGGCTGCTGGACCTGCCCGCGGACGCCGAGCGGCGGCATGTGCTGGAGCTGGGCCTGGACGATGTGACGGCCGGGCTGCTGGCCTCGGGCCGGGTCGCCACGGACGAGGTGCACCTGGTGAAGGACCGGCTGCTGGCGATCAACCAGCGGCCCACGGACCTGCGCGGCGGCCCGGCCGGGAGCGTCACCACGCTGCGCGACTCCACCGAACTGCGGGCGCTGTCCGGCCGTGCGGAGGTGGCCCGGGAGCGGCTGAACATGCTGTACGACGCCGGGGTGGGCATCGGCACCAGCCTGGACGTGACGCGTACCGCCGAGGAGCTGGCCGAGCTGGCGGTGCCCCGGTTCGCGGACTTCGCGACGGTGGACCTGTTCGACGCCGTGCTGAACGGCGAGGAGCCCCGGCCCGGGACCGCGCTGCGCCGCGCCGCCTGCACCGGCATCCGCAAGGACGCCCCGCTGTACCCGGCCGGGGAGCGCATCCGGTTCGTCGCCACCTCGCCGCAGGCGCGCAGCCTGACCACCGGACAGTCGGTGGTGGAGCCCCGGCTGCGCGAGGCGCCCGGCTGGCGTGCGCAGGACCTGGAGCGCACCGACCTGGTCCTCGCCTATGGCATCCACTCGCTGCTGACCGTGCCGCTGCGGGCGGGCAGCCTGGTGCTGGGGGTGGCGAACTTCTGGCGCTCGGAGAAGCCGCAGCCGTTCGACGCCGAGGAGCTGGCGCTGGCCGAGGAGCTGGTGGCCCGGGCGGCGGTCTCCATCGACAACGCGCGCCGGTACACCCGCGAGCACAGCATGGCGGTGACCCTCCAGCGCAGTCTGCTGCCGCGGACGCTGCCCGACCAGGGCGCGCTGGAGATCGCCTACCGGTATCTTCCGGCGCAGTCCGGGGTGGGCGGCGACTGGTTCGACGTGCTGCCGCTGTCCGGTGCCCGGGTGGCGCTGGTGGTGGGGGACGTGGTGGGGCACGGGCTGCACGCGGCGGCCACCATGGGCCGGCTGCGCACCGCCGTGCACAACTTCTCCGCACTCGATCTGCCGCCGGACGAACTCCTCGTCCTGCTGGACGAGCTGGTCGGCCGGATCGACCAGGACGAGAACCCCGCGGACGAGGGCGCGCTGGTCACCGGCGCGACCTGCCTGTATGCGGTCTACGACCCGGTCTCCGGGCGGTGCAGCGTGGCCCGGGCCGGCCATCCGCCGCCGGCGCTGGTGCACCCCGACGGCCGGGTGGAGTACCCGGAGGTGCCGGCGGGGCCGCCGCTGGGGCTCGGCGGGCTGCCGTTCGAGACGGCGGACCTGGAGCTGGCGGAGGGCAGCCGGCTGGTGCTGTACACCGACGGGCTGGTGGAGGACCGGGACCGGGACATCGACATCGGTCTCGACCTGTTGCGCGACGCCCTGTTGCGCACACCGGGCGCCTCCGCGGAGGAGACCTGCCGGACGGTGCTGGACCGGCTCCCGGCCCGCCCGAGCGACGACGTCGCGCTGATCGTGGCCCGCACCCGCGTGCTGGGTGCCGACCGGGTCGCGGAGTGGCAGGTGCCGTCCGACCCGGCGGCGGTGTCCGAGGTACGGGGTTCGGTGACCCGGCAGCTGGCCGAGTGGGACCTGGACGAGCTGGCGTTCACCACGGAGCTGGTGCTGAGCGAGCTGGTCACCAACGCGATCCGCTACGGGCGCGGCCCGATCGGCGTACGGCTGCTGCGCGACCGGACGCTGATCTGCGAGGTGTCCGACGGCAGCACGACCTCGCCGCATCTGCGGTACGCGGCGAGCACGGACGAGGGCGGTCGGGGGCTGTTCCTGGTCGCCCAGCTCGCCGACCGCTGGGGCACCCGGTACACCCCGCACGGCAAGATCATCTGGGCGGAGCAGCCGCTGCCGTGACGGCGCGCGGCAGGGAGAGGGCCCGGCGGACGTCCGCGCCCCGAGGGGCGGGCCGCCGGGCCCGTTGCGTGGTGCTCTGCGTCCGAGGCCGGGCGGAGGTCAGCCGCCGTCGAGGCGCGAGCGCAGCAGCTGCTTGCCCATCTCGGCGCCCTTGCGGCTGTCCGCCTGGGCCTTGCGGAACAGCTCCCTCACCTCGTCGTCGTGGTCACGCTCGGCGTCCTGGATGTACGTCTCCAGGCGCAGGGCGTTGTCGAGGCACGCCTCGACGTACCAGATCAGGTCGTAGCTCTTGTCGCGGGTGCCGGTGACCCCGCCCGTCTCGCTGGTGCTGCTGGTCATGCGGGGGCTCCCTCCTTGTCGACTTTGTCGGCATCTGTCCTGTGCGCCCACCGGGTACCCGCCCGACCTGGGGACACACCGCCGAACCGGGTCAGCCGAGGGCGCGGTCGAGGTTGAAGGCGGCGCTGATCAGGGACAGGTGGGTGAAGGCCTGCGGGAAGTTGCCCTGCTGCTCGCCGGTACGGCCGATCTCCTCGGCGTAGAGGCCCAGGTGGTTGGCGTAGGTGAGCATCTTCTCGAAGGCCAGCCGGGCCTCGTCCAGCCGGCCGGCCCGGACCAGGGCCTCGACGTACCAGAAGGAGCAGATGGAGAAGGTGCCCTCGTCGCCGCGGAGGCCGTCGGGGCTGGCCTGCGGGTCGTAGCGGTAGACCAGGGAGTCGGAGACCAGGTCCTCGGTGAGGGCGTCCAGGGTGGCGAGCCACTTGGGATCGGTGGGGGCGATGAACTTGGCCAGCGGCATCATCAGCAGGGAGGCGTCCAGGACGTCGCTGTCCTCGGCCTGCACGAAGGCACCCCGGCGCGCGGACCAGCCGCGGTCCATGATCCGCCGGTAGACGGTGTCGCGGGCCTGGCCCCAGCGGGGCAGGTCGGCGGGCAGTCCGCGCCGGTTGGCCAGGCGGATGGCCCGCTCGATGGCGACCCAGCACATCAGCCGCGAGTACAGGAAGTTCTTGCGTCCCCCGCGGGTCTCCCACACGCCCTCGTCGGGCTGGTCCCAGTGGTCGCAGACCCAGTCGACCAGGTGGCACACGTCGTCCCACTGGTCGCTGGAGATCGGCTCGGCCCACTTGTCGTAGAGGTACACGGAGTCGATCAGGGCGCCGTAGATGTCGAGCTGGAGCTGGTCGGCGGCCGCGTTGCCGACCCGGACCGGGGCGGAGCCGAGGTGGCCCTCCAGATGCGGCAGTTCGCGTTCGGGCAGGTCGGTACGGCCGTCGATGCCGTACATGATCTGCAACGGGCCGGAGCCCTCGCCGCAGCCGGGGCTGATGTGCGTGGTCACGAACCGCATGAACGCCGCGGCCTCGCCGCTGAAGCCCAGCCGCAGCAGCGCGTAGACGGCGAAGGCGGCGTCGCGTACCCACACATAGCGGTAGTCCCAGTTGCGCTCGCCGCCGAGCTGTTCGGGCAGGCTGGTGGTGGGGGCGGCGACGATGGCGCCGGTGGGGGCGTAGGTGAGCAGTTTCAGGGTGAGCGCGGAGCGGTGCACCATCTCGCGCCAGCGGCCCCGGTAGCGGGACTGGTGCAGCCAGCGCCGCCAGTAGGCGACGGTGGTGTTGAACTCGTGCTCGGCCTCGGCGCAGGCGCAGCCCCGGCTGGCGGTCTCGGCGCCGGCCTGGTCCAGGGTGAACACCGCGGTCTCGCCCTCGGCGAGCTTGAAGTCGGCTCTGGCGTCCCCGGCGTCGTGCTCCAGGGCCACGGTCGAGGTGAGCGCGAGGGACAGCGCGCGGGACTCGAAGAGGACGGTGCCTGCCGTGCCGTCCAGCGGGCGCAGGGTGTGCGGGGCGGCGCCGTACTCGAAGCGGGGGGCGACCAGGGCCCGGAAGGGGACGGTGCCGCGGACGCACACCACGCGCCGGATCAGCCGGTGCCGGCCCGTCCCGCCGGGGGCCTCCCCGTTGACGGGCATGAAGTCCTGCACCTCGCCGACGCCGTCCTCGGTGAAGAACCGGGTGATCAGCACATTGGTGTCGGGGAAGTAGAACTGTTTGGTGCGTGCCGGTACGGCGGCGGCCAGCTCGAAGCGACCGCCGCGGTCGGCGTCGAGAATCGCCGCGAAGATGCTGGGGGCGTCGAAGGACGGGCAGCAGTACCAGTCGATCGTGCCGTCGGTGCCGACCAGTGCGACACTGCGCAGATCGCCGATGAGTCCGTGCTCGGCGATCGGCAGATAGCGGGGGCTGCGGGCGGTCTCTCCGGGGAACGGCATCTCGGCCATCGACGGCCTCCCGGTGCGGGTGCGGGGTGATTTCCAGCTTAGGAGCGAGTGCGCCGCCGTGCCGTGGGCAGGCGCTTCGGAGCGCGCCGCGACGCTCTCCGGATGCGGGGGGCGCCGAGGCGGGCAATGGTAGAGGGTGCCCCGTTCGGAGGCACCGGCACGGATGCGGTCATCCGATCCGCTGGAGGAGGCATCATGTCGACATCCACACCCGAAGAGTCCCGTTCCATCGACGACCACTGCACCCCGGACGCCCATCTCCACTCCGCTCCCAAGGGGGGAGTCACCCCGGAGGACCTGGTGATGGCGGCCGGCAGGGACGTCACCCCGCGGAACCTCGACTGGGCGCGCCGCAAGATGGAGGCCGAGGGCCCTGCGGCCATCGAGAGGCTGCTGCCCTGAGGGCGGTCCGCGTCCCGCGGTAGCGCGGGCCGCGACAGTGCAGGTCGGGGGCCGGGTGCGGGGTGGTGGGGGGCTGCTCGCGCAGTTCCCCGCGCCCCTGAGGTGGTCTGCGCCCGGCCCCGCCGGCACGGCCCCCGCGACCCGGCCGCGGAAACGCAGGCCCGGGGGCCGGGTGCGGGGTCGTGGGGGCTGGTCGCGGTCTGGGGCGGGTCAGTCGGGGAGGGAGTTGTCGTCCGGGATGATGTGGACCGCTGCTTCCTCCGCGCCTGCCGCGCCCGCGTCGATGCCGACGTCGTCGGCGATCTCTTCCTTGGTCGTGGCGGTGTGGGCGCCCTCGTCCGGGGCGACCAGGCGGCCGGCGCGGGTGTCGCCGGCTTCGGGGTCGATCGGCTCGCCCTCGCCGCCGGGCAGGTCGCCGATGTCGTCGCCGACCGGTGCGCCGGTGTCCGGGACCTCCTGGGCGAGCCGCTCGTCCAGGGTCTCCCCCGCGCGCTGCTCGGCGGCGGTGGTGCCCTGCTTGGTGACGCCGAGGGGGCGTTCGGGCGGGGAGTAGCCCTCGTCGAGGACGTCGTCGTAGGTGCGCTCGTCGAGCGCGTCCTGGAGGTCCAGGGGCCCGGCGTCCTCCTGTTCCTCGTTGGTTCCGGTGGGCCGGTAGGCGTCGTCCGCCATCGGGGTCCGCTCCTCGTGCTGGTCGCTCATGGTCGCCTCCTGCCTGTTGTTCGGCTCGTGGGCGGTCCCGGTCCGCGTACCCGCAGAGGGCGGCTTGATCCCGCCGGTCAGTCGGCGGGCTGTTCGGCCAGCTCCGCCGTCCACCGCTCCTCGATGCGGGCGGTCTTCCACACCAGCAGGGCCACGGCCCAGGTGGCGAAGAACAGTCCGACGATGACGAAGCCGACCGTGTTGAGGTCGAGGCCCGAGACCCAGTCCCAGAAGGGACCGTGCAGGTCGAGCCGGTCGGCGAGCAGGCCGAGGAGTTCGACGGTGCCGATGAGCAGGGCGACGGCCACCGACAGGCCGGTGATGGTGAGGTTGTAGTAGACCTTGCGGACCGGCTTGGAGAACGCCCAGCCGTAGGCGAAGTTCATGAACGTGCCGTCGATGGTGTCCAGCAGCGACATGCCCGCCGCGAACAGCACGGGCAGCGTGAGGATGGCGTACCAGGGCAGTCCGGAGGCCGCGCCGGAGCCCGCGAGGACCAGCAGCGCGATCTCCGTCGCGGTGTCGAAGCCGAGGCCGAACAGCAGGCCCAGCGGGTACATCTGCCAGGGCTTGGTGATGGCTCCGGTGACCCGTCCGAGCAGGCGGTTCATGAAACCGCGGTTGTTCAGCTGGGTCTCCAGGGCGGCCTCGTCGTACGCGCCGGAGCGCATGCGCCGGAAGACCTTCCAGATGCCGGCGAGGACGACCAGGTTGATGCCGGCGATCAGGTAGAGGAAGGTGCCGGAGACGGTCGTACCGATCAGGCCGGTGACCTCGTGCAGCCCGGAGTTGTCGGCGCGGACCGGGCCGACGAGGGCTTTCATGCCGAGCGAGAGCAGCAGGGACAGGCCGAAGACGACGCTGGAGTGGCCGAGGGAGAACCAGAAGCCGACGGAGAGCGGCCGCTGCCCCCCGCCCATCAGCTTCCGGGTGGTGTTGTCGATCGCCGCGATGTGGTCGGCGTCGAAGGCGTGCCGCATGCCCAGCGTGTACGCGGTCACCCCGATGCCGACACCGAAGGTCTCGGTGCCGGCGCGCAGGTGCTGGGGCGCGACGATGCCGACCAGGGTGCCCCAGCCGATGATGTGCAGCGCCAGTACGAAGGCGGCCATGGAGCCGACCCTGATCCACTCCTGCCGGGTCATGGAGCATCTTTCGTGTCGTGCGGTACGGCCGCACCGCGCGGCCACATGCCATCCTCTCGTAACTGCAATTGATGTGCAGCAAAGGGCGCGACAGGCCTTTCCCATGAGAGGGAAAAGCCCGCGGCCGATCAGGCGGAGAACATGCCGCTGCCCAGCCAGTCCTTGGCGTCGCGCACGCCGGGCAGGGCGAAGAAGTAGCCGCCGCCCGTCGGCGAGATGTAGTCGACCAGCGGTTCGTCGATCAGCCGGGTCTGGGTGGCCTCGAACTGGCGCTTGACGTCCTGCTGGTAGCAGCAGAAGACCAGGCCCATGTCGAGGTTGCCGACGTTGTCCACGCCCCGGTCGTAGTTGTATCCCCGGCGCAGGATGCGGCTGCTGTCGGTGTCGGCGGTGCGCGGGTTGGCGAGGCGGATGTGGGAGTCCAGCGGTATCGCGGTGCCGTGCGGGTCCTTGGCGTAGTTCGGGATGTCGGTCTCGACGGCGCCGTCGAGCGGGGCGCCGGTGTCCTTGCGGCGGCCGAACATCTTCTCCTGCTCGCTGAGCGAGACCCGGTCCCAGAACTCGACCAGCATGCGGATGATCCGGATGACCTGGTAGCTGCCGCCCCTGGTCCAGGCGGGCTCGCCCTGGCCGTCGCCGACCCAGATCAGCCGGTCGGTCTCGCGGGCGGAGTGCACGTCCGGGTTGGCGATGCCGTCCTTGAAGCCCAGCAGGTTCCGGCCGGCGCCGGTGGGGCGCGGGCCGGTCTGGAAGCCGTCGATGCGCCACTTGATCTGCATCGCGCCGCGGGTGTGCCGGGCGATGTCGCGCAGCGCGTGCAGCACGGTGTCCTGGCTCTGCGCGCAGATCTGGAGCGACAGGTCGCCGTGGCACTCGGCCGGGTTCAGGTTGTCGTTGGGGAAGGTCCGCATCGGGGTGAGCCGGGCGGGCCTGGCCTTGGCGAGGCCGTAGCGGTCGTCGAAGAGGGAGGCGCCGGCGCCGAGGGTGACGGTGAGGCCGTCGGAGGGGACCTCCGGGCCGAGGATGCCGTTGTCCGAGGGCGGCGCGCCGACGCCCAGGTCGGTGGGGGTGCCGCCGGAGGTGAGGAACCGGGCCCGCTCGGTGATGGTCTTGAGCAGCTCGGTGAGGCCCTTGCGGTCGTCCGCGATGACGTCCAGGGAGACGAAGGTGGCTGCCGCCGGGGCGGGGGTGACGATGCCGGCCTGGTGGGCGCCGTGGAAGGGCACCCGCACGGAGCCGTCCGGGCCGGTGGTCTGCGCCTGGGCGGTACCGCCGCTCTCGCCGAGCGCGAAGCCGCCGCCGGCCAGGACCGCTCCGGCGGCGCCGGCGCCCAGCGCGGTCCGCACGAAGGAGCGGCGGGCGGAGCCGGCCGGGCAGGCCGGCGTCTCGGCAGTGGACATCGCGGGGTTCCCTTCGGTGTGCGGGTGGTGCTCAGTGGTCGTCGGGCGGGCGTCGGCCATCAGGCGGACTTCCGGATCTCGAGCAGGGCCGGGACCGGGGCGAGGTCTTCCAGCAGCTGGCCGGTGGCGCCGTCGATCCGCTGCCGGTCGGCGGCGGCGAGCTTGTCGACGGGGGTCCAGGAGGCTCCGTCGTGGGCGGCGTCCAGGAACTTCTGGAGCCGGGCGATGTCCGCGTCGACCGCGGGCAGCAGCTTCGGCGCCCGGGCGGTGATCAGCGGCTTGAGCACGGTGAGCAGTTCACGGGTGCCGGCGAGGTTGGCGTCGGCGGTGGCGAGGTTGGTCCCGCTGCCCTCGTCGGTGTCGCCGGTCAGCTCGAACTGGAGGGTGTTCTCCAGGATCTCGTGGGCCCGCAGCGGCACGTCGCCCGGGTCGAAGGCCTGGCGGGGGAAGGCCTTGCGCAGCCCGTCGGCGTCGGTGGCGAGCTGCCGGGCCGGAGCGCTCAGGTCCTTGGCGGACTGGCCGTGCCACAGGCCGTACTCGATGCGCAGGAACCCGGTGAAGTCCTTGTCGTGCTCGCCGTCCGGGAGGCCGTCGGCGCGCCCGTCGATCTTCTGGTCGAAGTCCTCGAAGGTGCCGTAGGCGGCGCCGAGGGAGGCGTAGGTGCGGTGGGCGGTGAGCCAGTCGGTGCGGGCCTTGCCGAGGTGGTTGTGGTCGATGTCGTCGGCGAGGGTGCGGGTCTGGCCGACGAGGGTGTCCAGGCCCTGCTGGACGTACGCCTTGTACGCCTTCAGGGGGGCGGCGAGGTCCTGCTCGGAGACGGGGACGACGGGCTTGGCCGCGCCGCCGCCGGTGACGCTGACGGACCGGGAGGTGACGGCCTTGCCGCCGGTGGGGACGCAGCGCCAGGCGTAGGTGCCGCCGGAGACGGTGGCGACGAGGGCGCGGGTGGTGCCGGGGGCGAGGCCCTCGATCTCGCCGTAGACGGCGTTGGTCGACGGGTCGACCAGGTACACCTCGGAGGTCTTGCCTCCGGTGTTGTGCATCTGGAAGGTCTGCCGGCCGGGCTTGGGGGCGGTGAAGCCCTTGCCGCACTCGGTCTCGGAGACGGCGACGGTCTGGTCGCCGGCGGGCTTGGGCCGGGAGAGGGCGACGACGAGTCCGGCGATCACGGCGGGTACGGCGACCACGGCGACCGGGACCACCCAGACCGGCCGTCGGCGCTCTCGGGCCTGCGGCGCGGGCCGCTCGGCGGCGGGCTTCGGGGCCGTGGCCCGTACGCCGCGGACGAACAGCGTCATCACGACGGCCAGATAGCCGGCGTAGCCCGCCACCTGGAGCCAGGTCATGGTCGGGGTCAGGTTGAAGACGCCCTGGACGAGGGTGCTGTACCAGGAGCCGGCGTCGACGCTGCCGGCGAGGTCGACCGCGTAGGCGGTCTTGCCGGGCAGCACCCCGCCCTCCTGGAGGTCGCGCAGGCCGTAGCCGAGGACGCCGGCGGCGATGACGATCAGGACGGCGCCGGTGGCGGTGAAGAACCTCGTCAGGTTGATCTTGAGTACGCGCCGGTACAGGCCCCAGCACAGGCCGGCCGCGAGGACCAGGCCGATGGCGGCGCCGGTCAGCGGACCGCCCGACTCGCCGGCCGCCTGGGCGGTGGTCCACAGGAACAGGGCCGTCTCCAGGCCCTCACGCCCGACGGCGAGGAAGGAGGTGAGGATCAGCATCCCGGAGCCCATGGCGAGGGCGCCGGTGACCTTCTCCTTCAGCTCGCCGGAGAGGCTGCGGGCCGAGCGGCGCATCCAGAACACCATCGCGGTGACGAAGGCGACGGCGATGACGCTCAGGGTGCCGCCGAAGGCCTCCTGCGCGGTCTGCGGCATGGACGCGGCGGTGAAGGTGAGGACGGCGCCGAAGCTCATCGCGACGGCGATCGCGGCCAGCACTCCGGTCCACACCTGGGGCAGCCGGGACCGCGCCTCGGCCCGCACCAGGGTTGCGACCAGGATGGAGACGATGAGTCCCGCTTCGAGTCCTTCCCTCAGTCCGATCAGGAAACTCGGAAACGCGTCGTCCCACATGCCCTGGAGCCCTCCCGCTTACTTAGTGAAGGCATGCCTTACCTTCGCCGACCATCATGACGATGACCATGTAGTCAACCGGTCATGAAGAAGCAATCGAAAGGCAAAGTCCGGGAACCATCGACCCTCCTCGTTCGTTTGGGGTTCGACAGACCGTCTACAAATGTGTAGTCACATTCGGTTGAAGCAAGTCGAAGGAAAGGGCGTGCGGCGATGGCCCCTCCCCCTCATTCGGTGTCGCAGCTCGCGGTCAACGTGCTCGACGCCCATTCGCTGCTGTCCGCCTTCGGCGTGCTCGGCGTCGGCGTGGTGCTGTTCGCCGAGACGGGACTGCTGATCGGGTTCTTCCTGCCCGGGGACTCGCTGCTGTTCACGGCGGGGCTGCTGTGCACGGGCTCCGCGGACCGCGGGGTGCATCTCTCGCTCGGGCCGCTGCTCGGCGCGGCGGCCGTCGGCGCCCTGGCCGGCTCGCAGTGCGGGTTCGTACTCGGCCGGAAGGCGGGCGGCACCCTGCTGGCGCGCAGCCGTTCGGCCAAGCTCCAGGAAGGCGCCCGGCGCGCCGAGGAGCTGCTGGGGCGGTACGGCCACGCCAAGGCGATCGTGCTGGCCCGCTTCGTGCCGGTGGTGCGGACGGTGCTGAACCCGATGGCGGGCGCGCTGGGCGTGCCGGTGCGCACGTTCACCCTCTGGCAGATCGCCGGCGGTCTGCTGTGGAGCGTCGGCCTCACCCTCGCCGGGTACGCGCTGGGCTCCTCCGTGCCGAGCATCGACACGTATCTGCTGCCGGTGATCGCCCTGATCGTCGCGGTGTCGCTGATCCCGGTGGCCGCCGAGGTGCTGCGCTCCCGCCGGGCCGCCAAGGAGGCCCGGGGATGAATCTGGCTCTCTCGGGCGGCTCCGTCGACGGAGCCCTCTACCGGGACGTGGTGGATCTCGCCCACCGCTCCCCCGGCTGGCTGGACCACGCCATATCCGTGTGGTCGGCGTACGGTCTCGCGGCGTTCGCGGTGCTCATGGTGGTGGGCTGGTGGCGGGCCCGCCGCGAGGGCGCGGCCGCGGGCCTCACGGCCCTGACCGTGCCGGTGGCGGTCGTGGTGGCGTACGCCGTGAACAGCGGCCTGAAGCTGCTGGTGCGCGAGGACCGGCCCTGCCGCCACCTGGCCTTCCGCACCCTGGAGGCGTGCCCGGCGCGGGGGGACTGGTCCTTCCCGAGCAACCACGCGACGATCGCCGTCGCCGCCGCGGCCGCGCTCTTCTTCGTCTCCCGCCGTCTGGGGATCCTGGCCTCGGTGTGCGCGCTCGCGATGGTCGCCTCCCGGGTGTGGGTGGGGGTGCACTACCCGCACGACGTCGCCGTCGGGGCGGTGGTCGGCGCGGTGCTCGGCACGCTGGTGATGCGGGTGCTGCGGCGATGGCCGGCGGACCTGGCAGGACGTCTGGCGGCGGGCCGGCTCAGGCCCCTGCTGGTGTCGTGAACCGCCGGGCTGCCCCGCGCCTCGCGCTCCTGGTGGGCCTGGGAGCCTGGGCGGCGTTCGCGCTGCTCGCGGGGCTGGTGGCCGCCGGGCACGGCGCCCCGTCGGCCCTGGACCGGGCGCTGCTGTCCTGGTCCGTCGGCCACCGCCCGCCGGTGGCGGTGGCCGTGGCCCGCGGCCTGACCGCGACCGGCACGGGCGCCGTCCCCTACGCCCTGGCGGCCCTGGCCGGGCTGGTCGCCGCCCGCACCCCGCGGCAGCGGCTGCCGGCGGCCCTGCTCGGCGTGGTCTGCCTCGCCGCGGGCCAGGCCGTGCGGTACGGCGTGATGGACCTCGTCGCCCGGGCCCGCCCGCCGCACGCCGGCTGGCGCACCTCTGCCTCGGGGTGGTCCTTCCCGTCGGGCCACACCACCACGGCCGCGCTGGCCGCGGGGCTGCTGGTGCTCGCCCTCTGCCTGCGCGCCCCGCGGGGCCGGACCGTGCTGTGCGGGGCGGCTGTCTGCTGGGCGGCGGCGGTCGGGCTGACCCGCGTCTTCCTCGGTGTGCACTGGTTCACCGACGTCCTCGGCGGCTGGCTGTTCGCCACCGGCTGGCTGGCGCTCCTGCTCGCCGCGGCGACGCGACGGCCCCCCGGCCGTCTCCTCCCCGCACCCGGTGGAACAGCGCCGCCGACCCCATCCGAAGCCGACGGCGTCGCCGGTACAGGTGGGCCGGGTCGGGGTCGGTGACCCCGTCGGTCCTCGTGGTGCCGGTCATGGGGCGCCGGATCGGAGCGGACGCGCGCTACGGAACCGGCTCGGGCTCCGGCTGCTGCGCGATGCGGTCGCGCCGAGGCAGCAGCAGCGGGGTGGCCAGGATGAGCAGTCCCGCGACGGTGAGAGCGGTGCGCGGGCCGGTGGCGTCGGCGAGCAGCCCGCCGAGCGCGGTGCAGACGGCGATGGACGCCTGCTGGCCGATCGACCAGGCCGACAGGGTGCGGGCGACGAGCTGCTGGGGTGTGCGTTCGAGCCGGTAGGTGGCGAGCACCGGGGTGTACAGGCTCATGTTGATGATGATCGCCAGCTCGACCGCGATCACCGTGACGAGCCCGACGACGCCGGGACGGACGAAGGCCAGGCCGATCAGCCAGACCGCGCGCAGCGTGCCGACGGTCCGGAAGACCCGTTCGCGGCCGTGGCGGGCCACGACACGGCGGGCCAGCCGGGAGCCGACGAGTCCGCCGAGACACGGGGCGGCGAAGGCGAGGCCGTACTGCCAGGGCGGGAAGTGGAGCCGGCTCAGGAGGAGCACGGCGAGCAGCGGCTCGGTGGCCATGATCAGACCGGAGACGAGCATGTTGTTCAGGTACAGCGCCCGCAGAGCGGGGTCGCCCATGATGTGCCGCCAGCCGTGGAGCAACGCGCCCGCCCGGGCCGGGCTCCCGACCGTCCGTCGCGGCGCTTCCTCCCGGTCGCGGATCGCGGTGAGGGCCAGCGCGGACAGCAGGTAGCTGAGCGCGTCGGCCACCACGGTGGCGACCGGCCCGAACCGGGCGATCGCCGCCCCGCCCAGCGGGGGTCCGACCGCGATGGAGCTCCAGTTCGTGGACTCGAACCGCGCATTCGCCACGAGCAGGTCCTCCTGCCGGACGAGGGCCTTGAGGCAGGCGCCGCTCGCCGCGTTGAACGCGATCTTGGCCGCGGCGACCACGGCCGAGATCACGAGCAGCTGGACGAAGCCGAGCCGGCCGAAGGCGTAGGCGACCGGGATGGTCGCCATGGCCGCGAACCGGGTCAGGTCCATCGCGATCATGACCGGGCGCTTGCGCCGGATCTCCACCCAGGGTGCGAGCGGCACCGCGATCAGCGCGCCCACCGCCGGTCCCACCGCGGACAGCGCGGACACCTCGGCGGGGTGGGCGTGCAACACCAGTACGGCGATCAGTGGCAGTGCCCCGAACCCCAGCCCGGACCCGTAGGCACTCACCGCGTACGCCGTCCACAGCCAGCCGAACTGCCGGCCCAGCGGTCGCCTGCCCACCATCCTCGACGCTCCCCTTCACATCCCACCGAACAAACCGGCGTTGACCATGAGAGCTAAGCGAGCGGCGCAACCGCAGGTCAAACAACCGTCCTGCGGAGTGTTCACAACCATCGGTTGTTGCCTAAGGTGGCCGGCGTGGACCTCGAAGCAGTGCGTACGTTCGTCGCCGTCGCGGAATCGGGCCAGTTCCAGCGAGCCGCCACCGATCTGTCGATCACCCAGCAGGCCGTCTCCAAGCGCATCGCCGCGCTGGAACGCAGCCTGGGTGTGCGGCTGTTCACCCGCACCGCGCGCGGCGCCGAGCTCACCATCGACGGGCAGGCCTTCCTCGCTCACGCGCACGAGCTGCTGCGGGTCGCCGAACGCGCGGTCGCGTCCGTGCGCACGGGCCACCGTCCCCTGCGCGTCGACATCATCGCCTCACGCGGCGCGGCCTCGGGCCTGATGCGGGCGTTCCACCGCGCCCACCCCGAGATCGACCTCGACGTGGTGATGCTGCTCGACATCGAGACGGCCGTCGCCGCCATCCGGACCGGCGCGATCGACGCCTCCTTCCGCGCCGTCGCCGCGCCCGGCCGCCCCTTCCCGGAGGACATCGACTCCGTGCGGGTGCTCGACGAGCCGCTCGAACTCCTCACCGGCCCCGCCCACGCACTGGCCGGCGCCCGGTCGGTGCCCCTCGCCCGGCTCGCCGGGCACCGGATCTGGATGCCGGGCATCGTTCCCGGCAGCGAGTGGGCCGCCTACTACGACGACCTCGTCGCCGAGTTCTCGCTCACCATCGAGGCGACCGGGCCCAACTTCGGCTCCGACGCGCTCCTCGACACCGTCGCCGACACTCCGGCCCTGGCCACCTTCATGGGCGGGCACACCCGCCTCGTCTGGCCCGCCGGCCATGGTCTGCGCCGCATCCCGGTGACCGACCCGATGCCCGTCTACCCGCACTCGCTCCTCTGGCACCGTGACAATCCCCACCCGGCACTGGCCACCCTCCGCGCCCACCTCGCCACCGCAGCGGGGAGCCACGACGCCGCCGGAACCTGGCGGCCGGACTGGGTGCTTCCGCACTGACCTGCGCCTCGCCCAGCAGACCCCGGCTGGAAAGCGCCGTCGCTCACAGCGCCCCCCGACGCACCAGCACACCCAGCACCAGCAGGCCGGGCAGCAGGGGCAGCCACACGGTCAGCAGCCGGTAGCCCAGCACCGCGGAGGCGGCGGCCGCGGCGGGGGTTCCCGAGGCGGTCAGGGCGAAGGCGAGGACGGCGTCCAGGGAGCCGAGGCCGCCCGGGGTGGGCAGCAGGGCGGCGGCACTGCTGGCGGCGAGGTACAGCAGGGCCACCGCGAGCGGCGGCAGGGGCAGGGCGACGGCCCGGGTGACGGCGATGAGGACCAGCGCGTGCAGCAAGGCGAAGGCGAGGGAACCGCCCCAGAGGGCCGCCGCACGGGCCGGGTGGAGATGCAGTGCGCGCAGGTCGCCGAGGACGGCGGCGAGCGCCCTCCGGCAGCGCGACCCCACCGGCGTCACCGCCAGCACCGCCAGGACCGGGACGGCACCCAGCGCGCCCGCGAGCACGGCCGGGGGTACGGGCGGCAGGCGCAGCAGGCCGGGGCAGGCCGGGGCGAGCAGTGCGATGAGCGCGAGGCGGACGACGGCGCCGGCGGTGGCCTTCACGGCGAGCGCACCGGCCGAGCGCCCCGCCGGCAGCCCGCAGCGCATCAGGAAGCGGAGGTTGACGGCCCCGGCGCCGAGCCCCGCGGGCAGCAGGTGGTTGGCGGCGGAGGCGGCGAACTGGGCGGCGAGCAGCCTGGGGCCGGGCAGGCGGCGGAGGACCGCTCCCTGCTGGGCGAGCGCCGCGGCCGCCCAGGTGCCCAGGGCCGCGGTCGCCCCCACCAGCAGCCAGCCGGTGTCGGCCCCGGCCAGCCGCCCGGCACCGCTCGCCAGCACGGACCAGTGCCGGCGGGCCAGATACAGGGCGCCGAGCAGCACGGCGAGGCAGACTCCGGCGTGCCAGCGGGCCCGGCGCCGGCCGGTACGGGCGCCGGGGGGCGTGCTGCCGTGCGGAAGCAGAGGCGTCTGCGCCTCTGGGGACGCCTGTGTCGCGCCCGCCGGTGACGTCATGAGCCATCCTCCGGCACGACGTGGGAGAGCCACCGGCCTGCGGACCGTACGGATGCCGGGGCACGGACCACGGCCGTGGCGGTGTCGGCGGCGTGGCCGTACGTCGCGGCGCGGAACGCGGTGGGAACGGCCCCGGCCCGGGTGAGCGTGACCGTCTCGTCCCGGCCGAGGCCCCGGCCGGGGCGTACGACGGCACCGTGCAACCACTCCCGCCCCCGTGAGGCCCCCGCCGGGTGCGCGCGGCGCGGACCGACGCGTGCGGCGTGCCCGCTGCCGGCCATCCTTCACCCCCCGCCCGCGTAGTCGGCGAAACACCGCCAAACTACCCCGGCTCCGGGCCGTTTGCCGGGAAGCGGTCGGCCGACCGGCCGAGGGATCCAGGCCTTTCTTCCGGATCTTGCCGGCGTCGCGGGCCCTGGCGGCCCCGGTCCGGTCGCCGCCCTGCGCGCACGGCCGCGCGCGACGCCGGCGGTGCTCAGCCGCCGTTCGGCGCCCGGTGCGGGGGCTGCTCCGGGGCCGGACGGCGGACCGCGGGGGGTACCGCCCGCACCGCCGGTCCCCCGCAGCTCACCGTCACCGGCTCGTCATGGTGGCGAAGGGTGAGCGGCGGGCCGTCCAGCAGCGTGTACACCGTCTTGTCGGCGCCGATGTCGACCCGCAGCCGGCGGCCCCGGAACTGCACGGTGAAGGCGAGCCGGTGCAGCCGTTCGGGCAGCCGGGGCGCGAACCGGAGCCGCTCGCCGGCCCTGCGCAGCCCGCCGAACCCGGCCACCAGCGCCATCCAGGTACCGGCCAGGGACGCGATGTGCAGCCCGTCCCGGGTGTTGTGCTCCAGGTCCTGGAGGTCCATCAGCGCGGCCTCGGCGGTGTAGTCGTAGGCGAGGTCGAGATGGCCCGTCCGCGCGGCGACGACAGCCTGGCAGCAGGCGGACAGCGAGGAGTCGCGGACGGTCAGCGGCTCGTAGTAGGCGAAGTTCCGGGCGATCTGCTCCTCGTCGTACCGCTCGGCGAACCAGGCGTCGCACGTGTACATGGCCAGCACCAGGTCGGCCTGTTTCACGACCTGCTTGCGGTACAGGTCGAAGTAGGGGAAGTGGAGCAGCAGCGGGTACTGCTCGGGGCGGGTGCCGGCGAAGTCCCAGCGCTGGTAGCGGGTGAACCCTGCGTGCTGCTCGTGGACGCCGAGTTCGGTGTTGTACGGCACGTGCATGGCGCCGGCCGCGTCCCGCCAGGCGGCGCTCTCCTCCTCGTCCACGCCGAGCCGCCGTGCCTCGCGCGGGTGGCGTTCGACGGCGTCGGCGGCGGCGAGCAGGTTCTGCCGGGCCATCAGGTTGGTGTAGGTGTTGTCGTCGGCGACCGCGCTGTACTCGTCGGGGCCGGTGACGCCGTCGATGTGGAAGACGCCGTGCGCGTCGTGGTGGCCCAGCGAGCGCCACAGCCGGGCGGTCTCCACCAGCAGTTCCACGCCCGCCTCCCGCTCGAAGTCGGTGTCGCCGGTGGCCTCGACGTACCGGACGACGGCGTCGGCGATGCCGGCGTTGACGTGGAAGGCGGCGGTGCCGGCCGGCCAGTAGGCCGAGCCCTCCGCGCCGGCGATGGTCCGCCAGGGGAACGCGGCCCCGGCGAGCCCGAGTTGGGCCGCGCGCTCGCGGGCCTCGTCGAGGGTGGCGTGCCGCCAGCGCAGCGCCTCGGCGACGGCGGCCGGCGCGGTGTGGGTGAGCACCGGCAGGACGAACATCTCGGTGTCCCAGAAGGCGTGCCCGTCGTAGCCGGAGCCGGTCAGCCCCTTCGCGGGTATCGCGCGTTGTTCGGCGCGGGCCCCGGCCTGGAACACATGGAAGAGCGCGAACCGGACGGCCTGCTGGATCTCCTCGTCGCCCGCCACCTCGACGTCGGCGCGGTCCCAGAAGTCGTCCAGGCAGGCCCGCTGTTCGGCGAGCAGGCCCGGCCAGCCGTCGTGCGCGGCGGCGGCGAGCGCGGCGTCGACCTGGTCGGCCATCGCGGGCAGTGAGCGGGTGCCGGACCAGCCGTGGGCGACCAGCTTCTCCAGCCGGAGCGTCTGTCCGGGCTCCAGCACGGAGGTCACGGTCAGCCGGGCCACGTCGGTGCCGCTCTCGCTGCGGGTGGTGGTGCGCTCCGGGCCGCTGACGACGTGGTCGGCGGCGACGGCGACCCGGAGGCCGCTGCGCCGGGTGCGGTGCACGAGGCGCAGCCGGTGGCCGGCGGCGAAGTGGTCCTCCGGTTCCAGCGGTGACTGGAGGGCCATCGCGGCGCGCGGGTCGTCGGCGGTCTCGGGCAGGCTCTCGTTGGCGACCAGCTCCGACTGGATCACCACCCGGGTGCGGCGGTCGACGGCCCGCACCTCGTAGGCGATGGCGGCGACGGCCCGCTGGGTGAGCGACACCAGCCGGGTGGAGCGCACCTGGACCGTGGAGCCGGCCGGGGAGGTCCACTCGCAGGTGCGTTCCAGCACCCCGCGGCGCAGGTCCAGCACCCGCTCGTGGCCGACGAGCCGGCCGTAGCGCAGGTCGAACGGCTCGTCGTCCACCAGCAGCCGCAGGATCTTTCCGTTGGTGACGTTGATGACCGTCTGGCCGGACTCGGGGTAGCCGTAGCCGGCCTCCGCGTACGGCAGCGGGTGCAGCTCGTGCACGCCGTTGAGGTAGCTGCCGGGGAGGCCGTGCGGCTCGCCCTCGTCGAGGTTGCCGCGCCAGCCGACATGGCCGTTGGACAGCGCGAACACGGACTCGCTCTGGGCGAGGACGTCGAGGTTCAGGGCGGTCTCGCGGACGGCCCAGGGCTCGACGGCGTACGACCGGTCGGTGATCACCGTTCGCCTCCCAGCTCGGCGAGGTCCTTGACGACGACCGACGCGCCGTGCGCGGCCAGCGCGTCGCTCTGGCCGACCCGGTCGACGCCGACGACGTACCCGAAGCCGCCTGCGCGCCCGGCGTCCATCCCGGCCAGCGCGTCCTCGAAGACGGCCGCGTGTTCCGGGGCGACGCCCAGCTCCTGCGCGGCGGCGAGGAAGGTGTCGGGGTGCGGCTTGCCCGGCAGGTTCCGTTCCGCGGCGACCACCCCGTCGATCCGTACGTCGAAGTAGTGCTCGGCGTCGACCGCCCGCAGTACGTCCCGGCAGTTGGCGCTGGAGGAGACGATCGCGGTGCCCAGCCCGGCGGCGCGCACGGCGGTGAGATAGCGGATGGTGCCCGGATAGGCCTGGACACCGCCGGTGCGGATCTTCTCCAGCAGCAGCTCGTTCTTGCGGTTGCCGAGCCCGTGCACGGTGAGGGCGTCCGGCGGGTCGGCGGGGGTGCCCTCGGGCAGGTGGATGCCGCGGGAGGCGAGGAAGGCGCGCACTCCGTCGGCGCGGGGGCGTCCGTCGACGTACTCGTCGTAGTCGGCGACCGGGTCGAACGGCCGGGCCCGCGGGCCCTCGTGGTCCCGCAGGAACGCGTCGAACGTCTCCTTCCAGGCGGCCGCGTGCACGACCGCCGTTTTGGTGACGACCCCGTCCAGGTCGAAGAGGCAGGCTTGAATGGTGTCGGGCAGACCGAGCTGACTCATACCGGGCACTGTTCCCCGCAGGGCGCCGTCCAGTGAGTGGCGCACGCCACATGTTCCGTGGGCGGCTGCTGGCACACTCTGCTGTGTGCCGCTGACCTTCGACGACCTCCTCGACCGCGCCCGCTCCCTCGCCGGGGGCGGTGGCCGTGCCCTGCTCGGGATCGCGGGCAGTCCGGGCGCGGGCAAGACGACGCTCGCGGAGCACCTGGTGCGCGCCCTGAACGCCGACGGGCGGTGCCCTGCGGCGCATGTCCCGATGGACGGCTTCCATCTGGCGGACGCCGAACTGGACCGGCTCGGCCGCCGGGACCGCAAGGGCGCCCCGGACACCTTCGACGCGGCCGGGTACGCGGCGCTGCTGCGGCGGCTGCGCGAGGAGACCGGCGAGGTGGTGTACGCGCCGGGCTTCGAGCGGGTGCTGGAGCAGCCGCTCGCGGGTGCGATCCCGGTGCCGGCCGCCGCCCGGCTGGTGGTGACCGAGGGGAACTACCTGCTGCTGGCGGAGGGTTCGTGGGCGCGGGTGCGGCCGTGTCTGGACGAGGTGTGGTTCTGCGAGATGCCCGAGGAGGAGCGGATCCGGCGGCTGATCGCCCGGCACGAGGAGTTCGGCAAGGACCGTGCGGCGGCGGTGGCCTGGGTGCTGGGCACCGACCAGCACAACGCCGAGCTGATCGCCACGACCCGGGAGCGGGCGGATCTGGTGGTGCCGACCGGGGACCTCGCGTACTGAGCGGCCCGGCGGTCAGCGGTCGAGGGTCAGTTCCGGTTCCCCCCGCTCGTCGCCGGCCGGGTGTCCGATCAGCGCCGTGAACGCCTCGGTGCGTACGGTCAGTCCCCGGGGTCCGGCCGTGAGGACGGGCGTGTACGGTCCGCGCTCGCCGTACCGGACGGCGAAGACGTGCAGCCCCTGTGGGGCGCCCGGTGCCGGGTCGGCCTCCAGGGCGGTGGAGGAGACCAGATGGGTCCAGCCCTGGTCCGGGTCGCCGTAGCCGCGCGGGTCGGCGGCGAGCGCGAACGCCGCCTGTTCCTGGGTGAGTCCGGCGCGGGCGTCGAAGTGGTCGGGGCCGGGGCGCTCCGGGTGGGTGAGGCGCAGCCCGGCCGCGGCGGCGACCTCGCCCTCGGCGGTACGGCGCACACGGTCGCCGTCGTCGGCGGCGTACGGCATGCCGGACAGCAGGTACGGCGTCCCGTCGAGCCGTTCCACGGCGACCGTCAGCCACAGCCGGACGCCGTCGGTGACGTACAGCGAGCGGATGTGGCGCAGCACATGGTCCCGGCCGACGACGGGCTTGGTGACCAGTTTCGCGGCGAGTTCGGCGGTGCGGACGTCCCGGACCCGGACCTCGCCCATCGGGCGGCACAGCAGGAAGCCGTCCGTGACCGGGCCGAAGCCGTGCTGGCGGTGGACGGCGGCGGGCAGGTAGTAGGTGCCGCCCGCTTCGAGCAGCGCGGGGGTCATCCGGCTGTCGAAGGCGACCGAGACCCTGCCCGAGCGCAGCTGGTGGCGGACGGGTGCGGCGGAGGGGGTGCGGTGCCAGCGGGCGGTGTCCTGGATCTGCCAGACCAGCATGAAGGCGAAGTGCCCGTCGACGGCGCCGTCGGGCCCGACCGCGTGCCGGCCCCACCGGCTGTCGCCGCGGTAGCGGCCGAGGTCGGCGCCGATGCGGGCGCCGAAGTAGCGCAGTCCGAGGACGGCTTCGAAGCCGGAGTGCTGTTCGCTGTAGCGGGGGCCGCCGACGTCGTAGCCGCCGGAGGTCAGCCGGGCGTCCAGGTAGCGGGCGAGGGTGTCGCCGTCCTCGGCGAACATCTCCGCGCCGCTGACCCGGTGGGCCTGGGCGAGGAACGACAGGGAGATGGGGCCGTAGTTGTTGTCGTAGGCGCCGCCGTGCTCGGGCGGCAGCAGGGCCCCGCGGTCGCGGACCCGGTGGGCGCGGATCTCGTCGGTGTACAGGCCGAGGGCCCGGGCGCGGACCGGTTCGGCGTCGCCGGGCGGGAGATGGCGGGCCAGCATCAGGCCGCCGACCACACAGCCGATGGCCTGGTTGCCCGCCGCCTGCGGGTTGAAGAAGGTGGCCTCGGTGAGCCAGCGCCAGTACCCGTGCGCCAGCTCCAGCAGTTCGGTGCGCTGTCCGTCGTCGAGCAGGCCGTCCGCGGCGTCCAGGACGTTCACGGCCTGGAGGAGCGCCCACACCGTGCTGGGCCAGTCGCCGATGGGGTGCGCGCCCGCGTCGAGCACATAGCGCGCGTACGGCAGCCCTGTGCCGCGCCGGCGCAGATTGGGGTAGCCGGGGTTGTCCTCGGTGTAGACGCGGGCGCGCAGGTGGAAGGCGAGGCTGCGGCGGACCGCGGCGGGCAGCCGGGGGTCCCTGCCGCGCTGCCAGGCGAGGGCGAGCAGGGAGGTGATGCCGAGGGAGGTGTCGCCGATGTCGTCGGTGGCGTCGGGGTGTTCCAGGCCGCCTTCGGGGGTGATCCGGGCGAGGGCCTGCTCGGTGACGTCGGCGAGGACGGCGTCGTACGCCTGCGGGGTGTCCGGCAGGTCGTGCAGCGGGCCGCGCTGGTGGGGCAGGTGCACGCGGGATCAGCCCTTCATTCCGGTGGTGGCCAGGCCTTCCACCAGCCTCTTCTGGAAGACGAGAAAGCAGATGAGCGTGGGGGCGAGGGCGAGTGCCGACATGGCGAACATCGCGCCGTAGGAGGAGCCGCTGGTCTTGTCCAGGAAGAGGGTGAGGCCGAGCGGGACGGTGAAGCGGGCGTTCTGCTGGAGGTAGACGAGCTGGCTGAGGAAGTCGTCGTAGGTCCAGATGAAGGTGAAGATGGTCGTGGTGACGAGCGCCGGCCTCATCAGCGGCAGGATGATCCTGACGTAGATCTGGAGCGGGTTGGCGCCGTCCATCATCGCCGCCTGGTCCAGCTCGCGCGGGATGGAGCGGATGAACTGCACCATCAGGAAGATGAAGAAGGCGTCCGTGGCGAGGAACTTGGGGACGATCAGCGGCAGGAAGGTGTTGATCCAGGTCAGGTTGTAGAAGATCGTGTACTGCGGGATCAGCGTGGCCTGCATGGGCAGCATGAGCGTGCCGAGCATCAGCCCGAACCAGATCCTCTTGCCCCGGAACTCGAAGCGGGCGAAGGCGTAGGCGGCCAGCGAGCAGGAGAGGACGTTGCCGATCACCGCGCCGATCGTGACGATCAGCGAGTTGGTGATGTAGAGGGAGAAGGAGTTGCCGGAGCCGCTCCAGCCCTCGGCGTAGTTCCCGGGGTGCAGGTGGTGCGGGACCAGCCCGGGGTGGGTGAAGATCTCGGTGTCGGGCTTGAGGGAGCTGCTCAGCATCCACAGCAGCGGGTAGAGCATGACCAGGGCCACGCCGATGAGCAGGGTGTGCAGCAGGATGCGGCGGGGGCCGGTGAGCAGGCGGAGCTTGTGCGGCGGCGCGCTCGGGGTGAGGGCGGACATGATCGGACGGACTCCTCGCTCAGTCGTCGTAGTGGACCCAGTAACGGCCGGCGACGAAGTTGACCGCCGTGAAGCCCGCGATGACCAGGAACAGCACCCAGGCCAGCGCCGAGGCGTAGCCCATCTGGAGGTCGGTGAAGCCCTTCTTGTACAGGTACAGGGAGTAGAGCATGGTCGAGTTGAGCGGTCCGCCGGTGCCGTTGCTCACCACGTAGGCGGGGGTGAAGGTCTTGAACCCGTCGATGATCTGGAGGACCACGTTGAAGAACACGATCGGGGTGAGCAGCGGCAGGGTGATCCGGAAGAAGCGGGTGAACGTTCCGGCGCCGTCGATCGCCGCGGCCTCGTAGACGTCCTTGGGCAGTTGCTTGAGTCCGGCGAGGAAGATGACCATCGGGGTGCCGAACTGCCAGACGGCGAGCAGGACGAGGGTGTAGACCGAGGTGTCGGGGCTGGAGATCCAGTCCTGGCCCTTGATGCCGAACCAGCCGAGGACGTCGTTGAACAGGCCGTCCCCGCCGAACACCTGCCGCCATACGATCGCCATGGCCACCGCGCCGCCGAGCAGCGAGGGCAGGTAGAAGGCGGCCCGGTAGACGCCGATGCCCTTCAGCGGGCGGTTGAGCAGGATCGCCACGCCGAGCGCGAGGGCGAGTTTCAGCGGCACGGAGACCAGGACGTACAGCAGGGTGGCGTGCACCGAGTCCCAGAAGACCGGGTCGTCGGTGAACATGTGGGTGTAGTTCCGGGCGCCGATCCAGCGCGCGGGTGTGAGCAGGTCGAAGTCGGTGAAGGACAGATAGAGGGAGTCCAGCATCGGGTAGACCGTCAGCCCGAACAGGCCGGCGAACCAGGGGGCCAGGAACAGGTACGGCCACCATCCTCCGCCGCGCCGGCCGGCGGCCCGGCGGCGCATCCGTTCGCGCTCGCGCCGGTCGGCGGCGGCCGTCGGCGCCTCCTTCACGGCCTCGTCGGTGCGGGCGGTGGTCATGCTCATCTTCTCCCTGGCCTCTCCCGGTGCCTGATGTGTGCGGGGCGGGCGGTCAGCCCGCGAGGATCGACTGCGCCTGGTCGAAGAACTCGCTCAGCTGCGCCTTGATGGTCTTCTTGCCGAAGGCGACGGCCAGGTTGGACTGGAACAGCAGGTCCCAGATCTGGTCGGCGCCCTTGGGCGGCGGGACGGGCGCGGGCAGCGCGTCGGTGGCCTTGGCCACCCGCCGGGAGAGGTAGTCGGCCATCGCCATGTTCCGCTTGTCGGTCTCGTCCAGCCCGGCGGAGATCAGCGAACGGGCCTTCTCGGTCGGCGGGATGCCGCGGTACAGCTGCATGTCCTTGATGGCGGTGGGGTCCTGGGCGAAGAAGCTCATGATCTTCACCGAGTCGGCGACCTTCTTGCTCGCCTTGGTGGCGCTCAGCAGCACGCCGCCGTTGACGAAGTTGCCCTCGCGGGCGCCGCTCCAGTCGCCCTGCGGGGTGGGCAGGAAGTCCAGCTGGGCGTCGGTGATGGCGCCGCCGGCGCCGTAGACACCGGAGTCGAAGGTGAACAGGGCCTTGCCGATGACGACCGCGTTCTTGGTGAGGTCGTTGTGCGCGGCGGAGGTGACCGCGGGCGGCGGCGAGGCGTGGTCCTTGCGCATCCCGGCCCAGAACTCCCACCACTCCTGGAGGGTGTCGGGGGTGAAGCCGAGCTTCTTGCCGTCGTCGGAGAAGAAGGGCTGGCCCTTCTCCCGGGCGAAGATCTCGAAGCACTGGAGGGTGGAGCCGCCGCCGTCGTCGACGCCGTAGGTCCGGCCGCCGCTCTTCTTGTAGACCTGGACGGCGATCTGCTTGAGGTCGTTCCAGGTCCACTCGGGCTCGGGCAGCTTCAGGCCGAGCTTCTCCAGGCCGCTGCGGTTGACGGTGAGCTGGTTGACGCCGATGCCGGACGGCACGCCGTACAGCTTGCCGTCGACGGTGCCGGCGGCGAGCAGCGTCTTGGAGAAGCCGGTCAGGTCCAGGGTCTTGCCGACGTAGGAGTCGAGCGGGGCGAGGATGCCCTTGCGGGCGTACTGGGCGACCAGCGCGGTGTCCATCTGGAGCAGGTCGGGGGCGCTGCCGCCGGCGACCTGGGTGTTGAACTTGTCGAAGTAGCCGTCGTAGCCCGAGTAGCGGGTCTCGATCGGGATCTTCGGGTGGCTCTTCTCGAAGGCGGCGAGGGCCTTCTTGTAGGCGGCGTGCCGCTCGTCGCTGCCCCACCAGGTCATGGTCAGCCTGCCGCTGTCGCTGCCCGCTCCGGTGCCGCCGGCGCAGGCGGTGAGCGCCGGGCCGAGGGCGCCTGCGGCGGCGAGGCCGCTCGCGGTGCGGAAGAGGGTTCTGCGCGAGATCTGGTGACCCACCGGGTCCTCCCTGATGGTGCGTGACGGATCCCCGGCCGATCGGCGCGGCCCGGGTGCAGGTACGGGGGAAGGAGCGCCTCGCGGGACACGGCCTCGCCCGGCCGCGCCGCCTGTGCGGGGTGGCGTCCCCGGCCCTCGGCCGGTACCGCGCGAGCACGCCCTCGCGCAGTGGCCGTACGCTCGCGTGCGGCCGGGACGCGCACCCGGAGCCGGTATCCCGACCGGCCCTGGAAAGCGCTTGTCCGGACATTGGCAGAACGAGCCGGAGGCCGTCAATCCTTCCTTCGCGCCGCCTGGGTCACGGTTTGGACTCCACGGGCGACCGCGAGCCGGGCGGCGCCCACGACGGTGCCCAGTTCCCCGACCGTGCTGCTGACCACCTCGGTGGGCCAGCTCAGCCGCGCCAGTTCGGCCCGCACCCCGGGCAGCAGCAGGGGGTCCGCGCCGGTGCTGCCGCCGAGCACGATCAGTCCCGGGTCGAGTACGGCGGCCACGGCGGCGGCGATCCGGCCCACGTCGGCGGCGTGCCGGGCGACGACGGCGCCGGCCGGTGCGCTCCCCCGGCCGGCCAGGGCGAAGAGGTGCTCGGTGGTGGCCGGACACGGGCCGTCCGCGTCCGGCCATGCCTCGGCGGCCCGGCGCAGCAGCGCATCCGCCCCGATGTACTCCTCCAGCGCCTCCAGGCGCGGTGCGCGGTCCGTGTCCCAGGGGTAGGGCAGCCGGGCCAGCTCGCCGGCGGCGCCGTTGGCCCCGCGCAGCACCTGGCCGCCGATGACGATGCCGAGGCCGACGCCCACGCCGACCCGCAGATAGCCGAAGGTGTCCCGGTCCCGGGCGGCGCCCTCATGCAGTTCGGCGAGGGCGGCGCAGTTGACGTTGTTCTCCAGGTGGACCGGCACGCCCGGGGGCAGGGCCACGGCCATGGCGTCGAAGACGGGGCCCGCCTTGGCCGTGGCCGGGCGCATCCCGGTGCCGTCCTTCCCCGGCGTGATGACATCGCCGACGGCGACGACGACGCTGCGCAGCGGGGTGCCCGCGGGCAGCGCGGCGAGACCCTCGCGTACGGCGTCGGCGGCGTCCTCTCGGGTGCCGGCGGCCTCGGCGAGCAGCGTGCCGTCCAAGGCGCAGCCGCGCACCCGGGTGCGGGCGGGACCGAGGTCGACGGCGAGGACGGCGCCGGCGTCCGGTCCGAGGCGGTAGACGGCCGCGGTGCGGCCGGTGCCGCTGGAGGCGGTGCCGGAGCGTCCGGCGAGCCGGGCGCTCTCCAGTTCCGCGACGGCCTGCGACACCGTCGGCTTGGACAGGCCGGCCAGCGCGGCGAGTTGCGGCCGGGTCGCGGTGCCCGCCCGGGCCAGTACGGCGAAGACCGCGCCCGCACTCTCGGTCAGGCGGGGGGCCGCCACCACGTCGTGTTCCAACGGTTCTCCCACAGATCACGGCCCGCCGCCGAGGAGTGGGGCGCCTCGGGGACGCGGCACGGGGATGCCCGGCGTGGCGCCCGCCGGCCCTGGGCGTGCGGACGCGAACGCCTCTTGACGCACTGTACTTCGTTAGTTAACTTCCTAACGAACTTCACGGTACTCGCCTGCCGTGCTCCGCCCGAGGCCCGTCCCGGGGCTTCCCGACCGCTCGTATCCCTGTTCCGCCAGGCACGGTTCGCCCGCCGTCACACGCCTTCCCG
Source organism: Streptomyces sp. NPDC031418 (assembly GCF_055581605.1). Classification (NCBI taxonomy): domain Bacteria; kingdom Bacillati; phylum Actinomycetota; class Actinomycetes; order Kitasatosporales; family Streptomycetaceae; genus Streptomyces; species Streptomyces sp. NPDC031418. Next base: position 151,366 of record NZ_JBVIJC010000006.1, on the reverse strand, counting down.
CACCGACGAAAGAGGTCCCGTGCAGGATGTGACGCCGCTCCGGGTCGGTATCGACGTGGGCGGCACCAAGACACAGCTCCGCGCCGTCGCGGGGGACGCCCTGGTCGCCGACCACGTCCGCCCGAGCAGCGGCTGGCGGCCGCACGACCCCGTGGCCGCCGCCGGCTGGCTGGCCCGGCTGGTCGCCGAGGCGCTGCCCCCGGGCACCCGGCCGGCGGCCCTGGCCGTGGGCGGCCACGCCTGTGAGACGGCGGGCCAGTGCGCGCGGATCCGCGACGCGCTGCACCTCCACTTCGACGCCCCCGCACGGGTCGTGGGCGACGCCGAACTCCTCGTCCCCGCCGCCGGGTTGGACAAGGGTGTCGGTCTGGTCGCCGGCACCGGCTCGGTGGCGGTGGGCCGGCGCCCCGACGGCACGACCGTCCAGGTCGGCGGCTGGGGCGCGGTCCTGGGCGACGAGGGCGGCGCGGCCGGGCTCGTCCGGGAGGCCGCCCGCGCCTGCTGGGCGGCCCATGACCGCGGTGAACCGCCCGACGCGCTGGCGGCGGCCCTGACCGACGCCTTCCACGTGCCCGAAGTGCCCGCACTGGGGGCCGCGTTGGAGCGCGCCACCGACCAGTCCGCCGAGTGGGGACGGCACGCCCCGGCCGTCTTCGCCGCCGCGGAGGCCGGCTCGCTCCTCGCCGCCGAGGTGATCGCCGCAGCGGCCCGCGCCCTCGCCGGACTCGTCGTCCGGCTCGCGGAGCGCGGCGCGGCGGCCGACGACGTGGTGGTCGCCGGCGGCACGATCCTGTCCCAGCCGCGACTGTACGACGCGCTCACCGCCGCGCTCGCCCAGGAGTTGCCGGGCACACGGCCGCAGCGGCTGCGGGTGCCGCCGGTCGACGGCGCGGTGGCGCTGGCGCGTTCGCTGCTGTGAACGGGCTGTGTTCGCGGAGGGTTTCGACGCGGTGGCGCCGGAGCGTTCAGCACACCTCCGAGCAGTGGCCGCTGCCATGTGTCGCACCGGCGCGTCCAGCACATCTTTTGCGCGAGGGCACCGGCACATGCGCCGCCGTACGGCGGGCCGCTGCCCGCGGAGGCGCCGCGCAGCGAACCACCGCGCTTCCACGCACCGCACCGGCGCGTCCGGCGCATCTCCGCGCGAGGGCACCGGCACGGCCACCGCACGCAGGCGCCGCACACTGGCCAGCCCGCCGCCATGCCTCGCGGTCGAGTCCGACACACCTCCGCGCGAGGGCACCCGCACATACGCCGCCACGGGCGAGCCGCGCCCGCGGAGGCGCGCCGCACAGCGAACCACCGCGCTTCCATGCGCCGCACCGGCACATACGCCGCAGGGAGGCGCCGCACACCGGGCAGCCCGCTGCCCTGTGCCGCACCGGCACGCCCAGCACACCTCCGCGCGAGGACACCGGCACATACGCCCCCGTGCAGCCGACCGCCGCCCTCGTCGGCGTTGCGGTGTGCGGGTCAGCGCGTTCGTGTGTGTTCCGCGCCGCGCGTTCACCTGCCGCACCACCACCCGTCACCGCGGCCTCCCCGCGGTGACACACCCCGGTCCTACTCATGTATCCGTTCCCGCTCTTCCGCCCCCTTCTCCACGGGATCGCACAACCCGGCACATCCGGCCGGGCGTTGCCGTGGACCGCTTCCGAGAGGCACAGGCATGCCGTCTTCCGCCGGTCACCGATCCTCCGTACCGAACCGGCGCCGGTTCCTCGCGACCTCGCTGGCCGCGTCGGCGGGCGTGCTCGCCGCACCGGCCGTCGCCGTGTGGCTGCCGGCGGCCGACGCGAAGGCCGCGACCGCCCCGGCGGCCTTCGTGGACGACTACCGGACCAACGTCCCCGCGAACCGGACCGCCGAGACCAACGCGGTGGTCCGTGTCCTCGACGGCTTCGCCGAGGTGTGGAAGACCGGCTCCACCTGGGACTCCGGCGCCCCGCTGCGCCCGGAGGTGCTGCGCGCCAACATGCGCTACTGCGCCCGGATCACCCGCGAACGCACCGGCGAAGAGGCCAAGGAGGCGTTCCTCTACGACCGCCAGCATCAGAGCTACGCGCTGATCGCGGGACTCGGCCCGCTCGCCGGCCTGTACCGGGCGGGCGCCCGGGCGGTCACGTCGATCACGAGCGCGCCCGACGGCACCCCGGCGAGCACCGTCAACGACGCCGTCCCCGCGGACGCCCCGGCGGGCTCGGCGCTCGGCGCGGGCGCGCACGACTCGGACCTCGGCAAGGTCGCCGAGCTGGTCGACACGGTCCGCGGCCCGTACGCCTCCGGCAACCCCTCCAAGTACGCCTACGCGTACCCGCGGCCGTGGCGGATGACGGAGGACAGCGGGGTCGTCGACACCGGTGCGACGGACGCGTTCGGCTTCCCGGTGTACGACTCCGAGGTGGTCGTGGCCCCGCAGCTGCTGCGTCAGCGCGGCACCTCCCCCGCCGACGACGGCGGCTTCCCGAGCGGGCACACCAACGCCTTCCACCTGGCCGCGCTGGCGTACGCCTACGCCGTACCGGAGCGGTTCCAGGAACTGGTGACCCGCGCGTCGGAGCTGAGCCACACCCGGATCGTGGCGGGCATGCACAGCCCCGTCGACGTGATCGGCGGCCGGATCATGGCGACCGCCCTCGCCGCGGCCACGCTCGCCGACCCGGCCAACGCGGAGCTGAAGACGGCGGCCCGCGCCCAGGCGCTCGGCTACTTCACCGCGCGGACCGGCACCACCGCCGACACCCTGTACGCCTACGCGCACCCCGCCGACGACCCGTACGCCGACCGGGACGCCAACCGGTGTGCGGTGCGGCCGAGGCTGACGTACGTCCTGGAGCGGGAGGGCCGCGATGTGCCGCTGACCGTGCCGAAGGGCGCGGAGGTGCTGCTGGAGACCCGGCTGCCGTATCTCACCGCGGACCAGCGTCGCGAGGTGCTGCGGACCACGGGGCTGCCGTCCGGGTATGTGCTGCTGGACGGGTTCGAACAGTGGGGCCGGCTGGACCTGTTCGCCGCGGCGGACGGCTACGGCGCCTTCGACACGGACGTCACCGTGACGCTGGACGCGGCGGCCGGCGGCTTCTCGGCGGCCGACAGCTGGCGCAACGACATCGGCGGCCGCGGCGGCCTGACCAAGCAGGGCACCGGCACGCTCACGCTGACCGGCCGCAACCACTACACGGGCGGCACCGTGCTGGCGGCGGGCACCCTGGTCGCCGGCTCCGCGGGCGCCCTCGGCCACGGGGACGTGCGGGTCGCGGACGGCACGCTGGAGGTGGCCGGACGGCTGCGGGTGCGCGGCGCCTACGCGCAGGCGGCGGGCACGCTCGCGGTCACCCTGAGCGCCGGCGGCAAGGCCCCGCTGACGGTCCGGCACCTGGCCGTGCTGGGCGGTGCGGCCGTACTGTCGCTGCGGCTGGGCACCGCACGGCCGCCGGCCGAGGGCTGCACGCTGCCGGTGCTCGACGCGCCCCGGCTGCGCGGGCGGTTCGACCGCATCGAGGTGAACTCCGGCAGCCTGCGGGCCGTACCGGTGTACACGGCAGAGGGTCTGTCGGTACGACTCGTGAAGCGGTGACGCCCCGGACGGCGGGAGCGGTGCGACAGTAGGGCGATGGCCCGGTACCCGCTCGCTCCCGCCGCCGTACGGCCGGTGCCACCGCGGGGCGGACGATGACGCACGCACAGCACACGCTCCTGGCCGACCGGGCTCCGGCGCAGGATCCGGTACGGCCGCTCCCCCGGGCACCCAGACGCTGGGCGGTGCCGGTGCTCGTGGCCCTGCTGCTGGCCCAGATGGCGGCCGTGATGGTGACGGCCGCGGTCCGGCAGACGCCCACCATCGACGAGCCGGTGTACGTCGCGACGGCCACCGACTACCTCCACGAACACCGGCTGCGCTACAACCCCGAGCATCCGCCGCTCGGCAAGCTGCTGATCGCGGCCGGTGTGGCGGTGGCCGACCCGCACTACGACCCGTCGTACCCCGGCACCCAGGGGGACGTGGGCCGGCACCTGCTGTACGAGTCCGGCAACGACCCCTGGCGGCTGATGCTGTGGGCGCGGCTGCCGGTGATCGTGCTGACGCTGCTGTTCGGGCTGGTCGCGTTCGCGTTCGCACGCGACCTGGCGGGCCCGGTGGGCGGGCTGACCGCGCTCGCGCTGTACACCTTCTCACCGGACCTGGTCGCCCACGGCTCCCTGGCCACCCTGGACGTCCCGGCGGCCGGCTTCGTGCTGACCTCCGCCTGGCTGGCCCTGCGGGCCCGGCGCCGTCCGGGCCGCTGGCTGCCGCTCAGCGGGGCGGCTCTCGGGGCGGCGGTGGCCACCAAGATGAACGCCCTGCCGGCGGTGCCGGTCCTGATGCTGCTGGCGGCGGTGTCGGCCGTGGCGGCGGACCGGGAGGTCTCTCCGGCGGGCGGCCGACGGCGCCGGCTGCGGGCCGCGGCCGCCGGTGCGGGGGTCGCACTGGTGGTCGCCCTGGCCGTCGTCTGGGTGTCGTATCTCGCGGTCGATCCCCGCTTGCGGTTCTCCCCCGCCGAACCGGTGCCCGTCCTGCACGGGCTGCACGCGCTGCTGGTGGACCTGATGCCGGTGCCGCCCGCCTACCGGGCCGGGATGCGGGTGCAGTTCGGGCTGGAGAACCAGCCGTGGCAGGGCTATCTGTTCGGGCATCTGTACACCGGCCCGCTCTGGTACTACCTGCCGGCCGCGCTGCTGGTGAAGACCCCGCTCGGGCTGCTGGCGGTGGGCCTGGCCGGCGCGGTGGCGCTCGTCGCGGTACGGCGGCTGCGGCCCTCGGCGCCCTATCTGCTGCTGCCGCCGCTGGTGCTGCTCGCGGCGGCGATGACGAGCACCCGGGACTTCGGGACCCGGTACGCGCTGTTCGTGCCGATGTCCCTCGCGGTGGCGGCGGCCTGTCTGCGGGTGCCGCGCCGGCGCTGGGCCACCGGGGCGACGGCCGTCCTGGTGCTGTGCACGGCGGTGAGTTCGCTGGGGACGTTCCCGTACTACCTGCCGTACTCCAACGAGGCGTTCGGCGGCCCGGCGGGCACCCACCGGGTGCTGCACGACTCCAACGTGGACTGGGGCCAGGACCTGGGCCGGCTCGCCGACCGGCTGCGCACCCGGTACCCGGGTGAGCGGGTGTGGCTGGTCTACAAGGGCAGCGGGGTGCCGTCGTACTACGGCATCCGCGCCGAGGACCCGCGCGGGGTGCCGCCGGAGCGGGTGCACGGGCTGCTGGTGGTGTCGGACTCGGCGGTCGCCAAGGCGCGGGGCACCCTCGCCCGGCTGCTCGCGAGCAGCCGGCCGGTGGGTGACGTGGGTCATTCGATCAGCCTCTACCGCAGGTGAGCCGGGTCGCTCACCCCCCTGGTCACGGCGCTCGGTGAGCTATGTTGAGTGTTCGTGGCAGACAAAGGAGACGGACCGGTGCCCTCGCCGCAGCAGGCCCGCGCACAGGCATCAGCGATCACTTCGGGCAAGACGGCGCCCGAGGCCGAGCCCGCCCCGACCTCCCGGCTGCGGGAACTCTTCGACGGCCCGCGTCTGTCGCCGGGGCAGCGGCGCATCGCCCAGTACCTGATCGAGCACATCACCGAGGCCGCGTTCCTGTCCATCACCGAGCTGGCGGACCGGGTCGGGGTCAGCCAGCCGTCCGTCACCCGGTTCGCCGCCGCCGTCGGCTTCAGCGGCTATCCGGCGCTGCGCGAGAAGCTCCAGTCGATCGCGCTGAGCAGTCTGGCCGGCGGGCCCGGCGAGGTGGACCGCGCCAACGAGCTCCAGGCGGCCGTCGACCACGAGATCCAGAACCTGGAGAACCTGCGCCGCGACTTCGCCGACCCCGACCGGGTCATCCGGGTCGGCCGGGAGCTGTCCCGGTCGACCCCGCTGACCGTCCTGGGACTGCGGATCTCGGAGTCGCTGGCCGAGTACTTCGGGTACGCGGCCCGCCGTATCCACCCCGACGTACGGCTGGTGACCCGTGGCGGGAGCGTCGCCTACGACGCCCTGCTCCAGGCCCGTGAGGCCGGCGGCAGCTGGGTGCTGGCCTTCGCCATGCCCCGGCACTCGCAGGAGACCCTGCAAGCGGTCCGGGTGGCGCGCGACGCCGGCCTGAAGGTGGCCCTGGTGACCGATCTGGCGCTCGGCCCGCTGGCCGACGAGGCCGACATCACCTTCGCCACCGGCACCGGGGCGCGTCTGGTCTTCGACTCCTACGCCGCGCCCAACGTGCTGGCCGCCGCGCTGCTCCAGGCGATGACCGACGCCGACCCGGAGCGCACCCAGGCCCGCCTGGAGAAGTACGAACAGCTCAACGAGCAGCACCAGTTCTTCCTGCGCGACTGATCCGCCCCGATGCTTCCGCCGGCCGCCCGGCAAGCGTGAAGATCTTGCGGTCCTCCCCCTCCTGGACCGGGATCTTTCACCACAGATCGAGCATGAATGTTTTCATACGTCTTGCAAACCAGACGGTATATATAAATACTGCTCAGCGGATCGGGCCCGGCTCACCCCCGGCCGTTCCGCACCCCGCGGACCCACCGCTCGCACACCGCCCCGAGAAAGCCGACGGACCGCTCATGCGCATGCAAGCCCTCCCGCAGCGCCGGTCCGCCGCGTCCGGGGACCCCGCACGGACACCCCCAGCCGCCGTCCCCTACCCACGTCGGCGCCCGGGGTGTGCCGGGGCGCATCGCGATGCGCCCGTGGCGGCCCCGGCCCTCCCCTAGGCCGGGGCCGCCCCACCCGTCGGACCACCCTCACGACGCCGCACACCGGAAGCGATTCACCATGACCCTGACCAGCACGCGCACGCGCATCAGCCCCGACTGGCCCTGCCAGGTCAAGACACCGGGCAGCTACGACTGGGAGCGCTCGGCGGCCAAGTGGCTGCGGGAGCTGATCCCCGCGCGCTACGCCAGCTACCCGGCCCTGATCCGGCACCCGGTCCTGCTCGCCCGGCACGCCCAGCTCCAGGTCCAGCAGGAGATCCGGGTGGCGCGGACCGCGCTCCAGACGGCACGCGCCGAACTGCCCATGCTCGGGCTGCCCGAGTCGGTCATCGAGCACACGATCAAGCTGTACGCCGCCGAGGTTCTTCAGCTCCAGCACATCGCGCGCAGTGTGCGCGCGGTCACCGACGCCCTGGTCGGCCGGGGGCATAGCCGCTGAACTGGTCTTTTACGAGAAGGACCGGGAATCCGTCGGGCGCTGTGCGGCCGGTTTCGACGCCCTGTGATTCGATCTTCGGCGGGTGGGCACCGTACGGAACCAGCGGACCGGTGATCGGAGGGCCCGAGGTGTGCAATGCTCGTCGCGTGACGAGCGAGTCCGTCCCCCCGATCGACCCGGGCACCGGCGCCGATCCGGTGGCGTTGGCCCAGGTCGTGGCCCGGCAGCGCGCGGAGCTGGAACGGCTGCGGGACCGCGCTGCCGCCTCCGCGATCCTGGAGCGGGCCAAGGGTGTCCTGATGGCCCTCAACGGGTGCACACCGGACGCGGCGCACGAGGAACTCCTCCGGCGCGCCAGGAGCGGCCACCGCACACTCCTCGAGCAGTGCTGGCTCACCCTCGGCGCCCTGCTGCCGCCCACGGCACCCGCATCGCCACCCGCGCCCACGTCCGCGGTCGGCGCACAGCCGGTGCCGCCCTCCGGCCCCTGGGATCCGTCGCCCGCCGCCAGCGCCGATCTGGCCGACGTCCTGGGCCGCCTCGGCCGGGACCTGGTCAAGGTCGGCTCGCCGGGCGAACTCGCCGCGTGCCTGCTGGACCACCTGGCACCGCGGGCGGGCGCCGACGCCGTACTCCTCTACGAACAGGTGGCCGGAGGCGGGCTCGAGCTGATCGGCCATGCCGGCATCGAAACGACCCTGGCCATCCAGTGGCAGCACGCGCCCGCGGGGAGCGAGATGGCCCCCTTCGACGCCCTGCGGGCCCGTGAGCCGCGCTGGCTGGAGGACCTCGCCGAGTACCGCGAGCGGTACCGGCTCATCGGGGACCCGCCCGAGCGCTGGCCCAGCCGGGCCTGGCTGCCGGTGCCCGCCGGGAACACCGCGCAGGTCGCCCTCGGGGTGCTGCGCCGGCACGGCGGGCCGTTCCAGCCGCGCGAGCGGGAGCTGCTGCGGGCCGTGGCCCGGCTGTGCGCGGGCCGGCTCCAGGCCTTCGACGCGCCGCGGGAGCGGGCCGTCACGGACGCCTTCCCGGCCGTGCAGGCGGTGCTCGACGCGACTCCCGGCGCGGCCGTGCTGCTCACCCCGGTGCGCAGCGCCTCCGGCGAGGTGGAGGACTACCGCATCGAGGCCGCCACCCCGGAGGCGGTCGACGTGTTCGGCCGGACCGGGCGGGACCTGGTCGGCAAGCACATCCTGGAGAGCTACCCGTCGGTGGCGGGCGAGCCGCTGTGGCGCGGGTATCTCGGGGTGCTCGACACCGGAGTGCCGTTCGAGAGCGAGCCGTTCGCCTACCACGATGTGTTCGAGGGTGTGCCGGTGACCGCCACCTACTCGGTGCGCGCCGCCCGGCTCGGCGACGGTCTGCTGGTGTCCTGGGTACGGCACGACCCGGCGGTCCGGCAGGCGCAGCGCCTCGCCGACGTGCAGCGGCTCGGCAATCTGGGCTGGGCGAACTGGAACCTGGTCACCCAGGAGATCTCGTGGTCCGCGCAGGCGTACACGGTGCTCGGCCGGAGCACCGCCGAGGGGCCGCTCCCCCTGGAACGGCTGCCGGATCTCGCGCTGCCGGAGGACTCCGGCCCGCTGGCCCACGCGATCGCCGAACTGGCCGGCCACGGCCACCCGTTCGATGTGCCGTTCCGCATCCAGGGCGCGGCGGGCGTCCGGCATCTGCGGCTGGTCGCCGAGGCCGTCACCGAGCCGGACGGCACCCCGGTCGAGGTGCATGGCTTCGTCCAGGACCTCACCGCGCAGCGCAGCGCCGAACTCGCGCTGGTGGAGAGCGAACGGGCGATGCTGCTCCAGCGCGGTGTGCTCCAGGCCGAGCGCGCCCTGGCGGCCCGGTTGCAGCACGCGCTGCTTCCGCTGCCCAGCAAGCCGGTACGGCGGGCCGGGCTCCGGGTCGAGGTGTCCTATCTGCCCGCGCAGTCCGGGATCCATGTCGGCGGCGACTGGTTCAGCGCCGTCGAACTGCCCGACGACTGCGCGCTGTTCGTGGTCGGCGACGTGGCGGGGCACGGCATCGACGCCGTGGCCACCATGGCCCAGCTCAGGTTCACCGCCAAGGGAATGATCAGCACCGGCTCCTCGCTGACCGGCGCGCTGGCCCGGCTCAACCAGCTGCTGCTGCACTCCCGGGACAGCCAGACCACCGCCACCCTGGTGCTGGCCCGCTACGACCCCGAGCGGCAGGTCCTGGCCTGGGCGCAGGCCGGGCATCCGCCACCGCTGCTCGTGCGCGGCGGCGAGGTGCGCTATCTCGCCCGCCCCGCCGGCGTGCTGCTCGGCGCGACCGGGGCGCCCGTCTACGAGTCGGCGGAGCTGCGCCTGGAGCCCGGGGACCGGCTGCTGCTCTACACCGACGGTCTGGTGGAGCGCCCTGGCGAGGATCTGGACGCGGGCTTCGCCCGGCTGGCCGAGGCGGTCCGCACCCATGACCACGGCGCCGGCGGCTCCCTCGACGCCGTGCTCACCTCGATGCTCGCGGACGAGCGCCGGGACGATGTGTGCGTGGTGGACATCAGGGTGCCGCTGCCCGGCGCGACGGACATGGAGGCGGACGCCTAGCGTCTGCCTGCCGGGGTGTCGTGGGTATGTGCCGTGGGCCGGTCCTCGGGTATGTGCCGTGGCCCGGTCGGAGGTGTCGGTGTCCGGTCAGTCCGCCGGGTGGCCCGCGTCGATGGTGATCGCGTCGGACAGCCGCAGCAGCGGCCCGCTCCGCCCGCCGCCCCACTCCACGGGGTCGAGGACATGGCCCACATGGTCGCCGCCGTCGGTGCGGTGCAGGACGGTGCCGACGAACCAGGCCGCCACATCGGCGAGGACGAGCGCCCCGCCGGGTCCTTCCCGCAGGTCCAGCCCGGCGAACTTGTCGACCTCGTCCCCCGTCTCGCCGCCGAACAGCTCCGCGAGGTCGCGCTGGTCACGGGTGAGCAGATGCACAGTGAGGAAGTGGGCGGCGCGCGCGACCCGGTAGGTGCGGTTGGCCTTGGACAGCCACACGGTGAACCGGGGCGGTTGGATGGAGCACTGGGAGGCGAAGCCGACCAGACAGCCCGCGCGCTCGCCGCCGGCCACGGCCGTCACCACGCACATGTCCGGGTCCAGCCGGCCGAAGAAGCCGTCCATGCCCGCCTCCGCTCCGCGTCCCTTGGTGTCCGTCCCAGCTCATCACATCGGACGCCGGTGCGCCCGGCACTCGCCGCAACGCGGGCCGGCCGAGGTCACCGCACGAACCGGCTCACGGACGCCGTGAACGCCGCGACGAACGCCTCGCGGTCCTCCTCCGGCAGGGCGTCCAGGGACAGATAGGGGTTGAGGTCCTCCAGCTCGACCAGGAGCAGGCCGCCGTCGGCGGTGCGGCAGGCGTCGACACGCTGGATGCCGTGGCCGAGGTCGTTCCAGTCGATGAAGCGCCGGGCGAACTCCAGGTCGGCGGCGGTCGCCGGGTACGGCCTCAGCTCCCAGCGGCGCTGCGGGTCGGGGGCGTACAGGGCGTACTGGAAGTCGTCGTCCACGAAGTAGAACGACACCTCGTACGTGAAGTCGATCCAGGGCTGGATCAGCACCTCACCGGTGACGGCCGCGGCGATCCCGTCGGCGGGGACGATGCGCAGGCCGAGGGAGTCCGCGCCGAGCCGGGGCTTGACCACATAGCGCTCGACGGACGGCAGCCGGTGCAGGTCCTCGGTCCGGTCGACGGTCGGGATGACGGGGAAGCCCGCGGCGCAGAGGTCGAGCAGGTACTGCTTTCCGGCCATGTCCGCCTTGCCGGTGAGCGGGTTGTAGACGCGGGTGCCGCTGTCCAGCGCCCGGGCGCGGAAGGCGTCGCACTCCTTCTGGTAGCCGAGCACGGGACCGCTGTTGCGGACCACGACGGCGTCGTAGCCGTCCATCAGCGCGGCGGCGTCCAGCGGGTGACACAGGGCCAGGTCGGCGTGGGCGCGGAGCCGGGAGGTGAGGAGGATGTCCTCGTCGCAGTAGCGGCGCCCGCGGGCCTGGTACGCCAGGTCGGTGACGTAGAGCAGTCGGGGGCGGGCGGCGGGCATGCGGGATCTCCTCGGGCACGGCCGGAGTCGGCGGGGTCGGATGCCGCGGGGCCGGTGCCGGCGCGGTGCGGAAAGGTTACGTCGCAGCACGGCGAGGGGATCGGGCGGGGCCCGGACCGGCACGCAGAGTGCACTCAGTTCCCTGACACCAACGGTCTGAGCTGCACTGAGTGTCACATTTCCGGCCCGGGTGCTACGTTCCCGCCATGAGCACCAGCAGCGCGGCGCCGGCCGCGAAGCCGCCGATGCGGGACGCCCTGGTCTCGGCGGCGTTCCAGCTCTTCATGGAACGCGGATACGAGCAGACCACGGTGGACGACATCGTGGCGCTGGCCGGGGTCGGCCGGCGGTCGTTCTTCCGCTACTTCCCCTCCAAGGAGGACGTGGTCTTCCCCGACCACGAGCGCTGTCTGGCCGACATGACCGCGTTTCTCGCCGGGAGCACGGCGGACCAGGAGCCGGTGCGGCGGGTGTGCGACGCGGCCCGGGTGGTGCTGCGGATGTACGCCGAGAACCCCACGTTCTCGGTGCAGCGCTACCGCCTCACCAAGAAGGTGCCGGGCCTGCGCGCGTACGAGCTGTCGGTGGTGTGGCGGTACGAGCGCGCCCTGGCCGAGTATCTGCGCGGGCGGTTCGCCGGCGCGCCCGACGGGACGCTGCGCGCGGACGTCGTCGCGGCCGCCGTCGTCGCCGCGCACAACAACGCGCTGCGGTCCTGGCTGCGCTCGGACGGCAAGGGCGACGCGGCCGCGGCGGTGGACCATGCGCTCGGCTATGTGCAGCGGACGTTCGGCCGCGCCCCGCGGGCAGCGAAGTCGCCGGAGGCGCCGAGCGGTCCGGCGCCGCTGCGGATCCTCCCGGTGCCGGAGGAGGGACCGGCGGGGCGCTCCGACGACGTCGTGGTGCTGGTCGCCCGCCGGGACGCGCCGCTGTGGCGGGCGGTGCAGGAGCTGGAGGCGGTGCTCGGCCGCGGCTGAGCGGCCCCCGCCCGGCCGTCGGGCGGCGGGGTGCGATGCTTTCCCGCCAATTCGGGGTACGCAGTGCCTTTACGAGTGACACTGAGTGCCATACGCTGTCGGCGTGCACGGTGGCACAGCAACCGCGCACACGCGTGCGCGGGGCGCGCCGGGCACGCGGGATTCCGGCCGAGCGCAGGGAGTTGACCAGCGTGTACCACCACTCAGCAGACATCTCACAGTCGGCGGCCGGCTCCGCGGCGGGGGTGCTCGAACCCGCTTCCGTGGACTCCAGGGACGCCATCCTCTTCCAGCGCTGCACCTGGTGCGGCACCGCGATGTACCACCGGCTGCTGTGTCCGGTGTGCCAGGGCAGCGACCTGCGCACCGAACGCAGCGAGGGCATCGGCACGGTGCGGCACTCGACCGTGGTGCACCGCAACACCCCGGCGGCGCGCAATGTGTCGCTGATCGAGATGGCCGAGGGGTTCGTCGTCCGGGGCCGGGTGATGGGCCCGCCGGTCGGGATCCACAGCGGCGACCGGGTGCGGCTGTCCACCGCGAAGGACCCGGTCCGCGGGGAGCCGGTCTTCCAGCTGCTGGACGAGCCGTACCGGGCCTGGACCTGACAGCCCCCCACCACACACACATCCTCGCCGTCAGTGGCCGCCCCTGTCCGGGGCGGCCCTTCTGCGCTTCGGAGCCATGGCCTTGCGGATCTCCTCGGTGGCCGCCCGGAAGGCGGGAGCGGCGTGCTCGAAGTAGTCGAAGAGCAGCCTGCGCTGTTCCGGGGTGTAGCGGGCCAGGACCTCGGCGATATGGCGGCGGGCGGGGCCGACGACCTCCTCGATACGGGTGAGCGCGTCCGGGACCGGCTCCACGATGACGCGCCTGCGGTCCTCGGGGTCCGCGGCGCGGCGCGCGTACCCGGCCCGTTCAAGGCGGTCGATCAGGCGGGTGGTGGCACCGGTGGTGAGCCCGGTCCGCGTGGCGAGTTCACCTGAGGTGAGACCGCCTTCCAGAGCGATCAGACTGAGCGCGTACCACTCCGAGGTGTGCATTCCAGCGGCTTCCGCGCTGGCCAGGCCCTGGAGGCCTACTGCGTCCAGGTACTGACGGAAGATCAGTTGCTCGTCCCCGCCGCCCAAGGGGGTTGCCGTCACGGGAGTCCTCTCGTAAATTTATCTGCACGCATGCAGATACTGCACAGATTCAGAATCTGCTCTCAGTGTAGCCAAAGGGGGTCTTCCACCATGCCCGCCCTCACCCATGACACCGCCGCGGTCACCTCCGTGCTGGACGAACTCGTCGCCGCATGGGCGCGGCACGACGCCGACGCATACGGCGAGCTGTTCACCGAAGACGCCACCTACGTCACCTACGTCGGCACCTTCTACCAGGGCCGCCAGGACATCGTGGAGAGTCACCGCACCCTGTTCACGACCTTCCTCAAGGGCACCGAGCTCGCGGACGAGGTCCTCTCCGTGCGGTTCCCCGGGCCGGACGTGGCCGTGGTGAACGGGCGCGGCGACACCTACAAGGGCGACCGGCCACGGAAGCTCAGCAAGATCCAGACCTACACCTTGGTCCGGCAGCAGGACGGCAGGTGGCGCATCGCGGCCTTCCACAACACCAAGCGCAAGCCGCTGATGGAGGCGGTCTCCTACCGGTTCGCCCCCGGCCTGGTCCCGGCCGCCGGACGATGAAACCGGGCGTTGCGGCATCGCGCACTGCGGGCCTCCCGGAAGTTCGCCTACTCGTCACCTCCGGGCCGCCCTTGATGCCATGCCGCGCTTCCTGAGGATCCAGTTCACTGGGGCGCCGCCCCCCTCAACCGGATCTGAAAGAGGGACGCATGTTGAGACGCACGCTGAAGCGCGGGCTCGTCACGCTCGTCGCCGTCGGTCTTGCCTCCTCCGTGGGGCCGGTGGCCCCGGCGTCGGCGGCCTCCGCCCCCCTGACGCTCGCCGTCTTCGGCGACTCGCCGTACGGCAGGTCGGCGTACGCCCCTGCGGGCCAGACGGCCGACACCTCGCAGTTCCAGAAGACCCCGGCGTTCATCGGCACCATCAACAGTGACCCGAGCGTCAGCGATGTCCTCCACGTCGGCGACATCCATTCGGGCAAGGAGTTCTGCACCGAGGACTACGACGCCTCGATCGCGTCCGCATGGCAGACCTTCACCAAGCCGCTCGTCTACACGCCGGGCGACAACGAGTGGGCCGACTGCCACAAGGCGTCGAGCCTCACCTCGCCCGGCCAGGGCGGCGGCTTCTACGACTCGGCGTCCGGTGGCATCACGTACATCGGCGCGAGCGGCCTGTCGACCGACCCGGCGGACTGCGTCAGCTACCACTGCGGCAGCCCGCTCGACAACCTCGCCAGAGTCCGGCAGGACTTCTTCGCGCAGCCCGGCCGCACCCTGGGCAGCGGGACACTGAACGTGGTGTCCCAGGCCACCGCCTACGACCCGGGCCACCCGGGCGACGCGCAGTACGTCGAGAACGTGAGGTGGGCGCAGAACGACATCGTCTTCGTGACCATCAACGTGCCGGGCGGCTCGAACAACGACACCGACCCCTGGTACAAGGTCCCGACCGCACCGCAGGCGCAGACCGACGAGCGGACCGACCGGACCGCGGCCGACGTCCGCTGGCTCGACGCCGCCTTCGCCGACGCGCAGGCCGAGCACGCCAAGGCGGTGGTGATCTCGGCACAGGCCGACATGTGGGACCTCGACGGCAAGACCAAGGACCACCTGACGAACTACGAGCCGATCATCAGCGAGGTCGCGGCGAAGACGACCGCGTTCGGCCGGCCGGTGCTGATGCTCAACGGTGACTCGCACCTCTACCGCTCGGACAACCCGCTGTCGCCGACGGCGACGTGCACCGGCGAGACGGACCCGGCCACCGGCGCCGGCGTGTGCGCCCACGACCCGGGGAACAACGCGTGGAACGAGCACCCGTACTACAACGTCCCGAACTTCCACCGGATCGTCGTGCACGGCAGCACCACCCCCCTGGAATGGCTGAAACTGACCGCGGACCCCAACGCCAACCACCCCGTCACCGACACCACCTACGGCCCCTTCAGCTGGCAACGGATGCCGCAGCCACAGCTCTGACCGGCTGAGCGCACACGACCGGCCACGGTGTCCCCCTGCGGACTCTCGTTCCAGCCACACCGGTGGCTGGACGAGAGCGGTGTGACCCGCACCAACTCCTGGGCGGTGATGTGGGGTTGGCCCTGGCGCTGGAGTCCGCACATCCGGTGCGACATGACACGGCCCCACCCACCGCTCTGCCGTAGACGCCGTGTCACTCGCTCTGCCTGGGGCCACCCCATTCCTCTTCCGCCTCCATGAACCTGATGCCGTCATGGGACAGTGAGGCGGTGGCGGGCGTCTTGTGTGACGTCCAGTCGACGGTGATCAGGCCCTCGTCGGCCAGGTAGGCGCAGGCTGCGGACAGGTCGTCGTCGGGTAGCTGGAGCTCCTCGCGGAGTGCCGCCCCGCCGACCTCAGGCCGGTTGTGCTCCATGGCTCCGTAGAGTTGCCGAAGGATGGCCTTGCGGTAGGTCTTGCGTTCACGCAGTGTCGTCATGGCTGGCGCTCTCACGGTGGTCTCCGAGGCTGCTGATGCCAGTGGGCAGCCGACTCTGCGGCCTCGCTCACAGCCTCTTCCGTCCGGGTGCCCGCTGCGCAGCCCCTCATGCGGCTTCCACCCTTTGTATAGGGCGCCCGGCGACGCGGGTGCTCGGGAGATGGGGAGTAGCGTGGTCAGAGGCAGCAGAGGCGAGGCGCGTCCCGTGTTCGCTGCCGGATCCCGAACGGGTGATCCTCATGACCGACTCCGACACATCCCATGGTCCCCGGCATCTGCCGAGCGGCATCCGCCAGACGGTACGGCCGGGGTGTGCGCTGCTCCGGCTGGAGACGACGGCATCGCGCGAAGGTGTTCTCGACGGGGCGGGGTGGCCGAGGTCCCATGACATCGGTGCGGAGTTGCCGGCACTGCTGGACGCGCTCACGGAGCACCTCGGCCCCCTGAGCCGGGTCGGGCTGGACGCCACGGCCTGGGAAGGGCTACCGACGCGGATCGCCATCGATGACCGCGTGGTGCACGTGGACTCCTTCCCGGTGGGTGATGAGACCATCTTGATCACCCGGGGCGCCAGGGACCACTTCTCACTGCTGGTCATCCCACCGGAGGCGACCCCCGAGGCCGCTCACGCGGCGATGGCCCAGGCCGTCCTGGCCGGCAACATCAGCTCTGCGGAGCAGATCCTCATCGGCACAGGAGGCAAGCAGGCGGCGTCGGGTTGATGAGACGCCTCGCACCGGGACAGACTCGGCCGCCCGGTCAACCGCGCCACTCCACCAGGAGCAGCGTCGCGTCGTCCGTGGTCCGGCCGCCCCGCGCCCGCTTGAGTGTGTGCGACAGGGCGCGCGCCACCGCCCGGACCCCGCGGCCGGTTCTCTCCAGCCCGTTGACCCAATCGATCAACTGCTCCTCCCCGAACTGCTCCTCGCCCGCCGCGTGCTCCTCGATCAGCCCGTCGGTGAAGCACAGGACACGGTCTCCCCGTTCCAACCCCAGCGCACTCACCTCCGGCTGCGCGCCGCCCAGGCCCACGGGGAGAGTCGTCGGGCCGACCAGTCGGTGCGTGACACGGTGGTCGCGGACGAGTATCGGCGCGGGGTGGCCGGCGTTGACCCACTCGAGCTGGCCCGTTGTCGTGTCCAGCCGCATCATCTGCGCGGTGACGAAGTGCTCGGCGCCGAACTGCTTCGCCACGGCGTCGTCCATGAAGGCGTAGATCTCCGTCAGGCCGGTACTCAGGCGGCGGGCGTAGCGGTACGCGCCGATGGCCACGGTGGCCATCGTGGCCGCGCCGAGGCCGTGCCCCATCGCGTCGATCATGGCCAGGTGGAGGACGTCGCCGTTGAGCGCGTAGTCGAAGCTGTCCCCCGCCACGTCGTAGGCGGGCTCCAGGACTCCGGCCAGGGCGACGTGCGGCATGATCATGGCCAGGGGCGGCAGCAGCGCCCACTGGATCTCGGCGGCCACGCTCATCCGTTCACGGCGTCGGGTACGGAAGAACAGGTCCGAATATCCGTGCTTGGTCACCAGCAGGTCGGCCACCAGAGCGGAGAGCCGGCGCAGCATGCGGCGGTCGTCGTCGTCGACCCGGTCCAGCGTCACGGCCATGACGCCCACCTGGTCGCCGCCGTCGAGCAGCGGCAGGTGTATGCGTACGCCGTCGCCCTCGGGCAGCTCGACGGGCAGCGCACCGAGAAAGCAGCGGCCCGCGGCGGAATCGTCGATCACCTGGGGGTCCCCGCCCGCGAGCCCCTCGCCGGGCAGGGGTACGAGCAGCAGCTGGCCGTAGTCCTGCAGCAGGACCTGCGGACGGCGGCCCCCCAGCCGCTCCATCATGTCGGCGACCAATGGGCCGATGAGGTGGGGCGGGAGCTCATGCGCGCGATCGAGAACCATCCCGAGAAGCGCTTCCCCGAAGCTCTCGGAGCGGTCCACGCGCGATTCAGCCGTCATACGCTCACCCGACGTGATCCACGCGGACACGGGCGGCGGTGGCCGACGATCGAGCTGCCGGTCCCGTCAGTCCATCATGGGCCGTTCCGCTGCCTGCCGCACTCCTGGCCGTCCTCGACACGGGCGAGAATGCGCTGAGCCGACTGCGTGTTCCAGGGATCGGCGGCGGCCGTCAGCAGCCGGCCGGCCGTTCCCGCCGGCTCGTCGGGCGGGATGACCAGCAGCTCCCAGCGCCCCACGGTGCCGCACTCCAGGGTGATGGCCTGCGCTTCGTCGGCGGCGTCGCTCAGGACGACCTCGATCAGGTGGTCGGGCGCCGACACCGTTCCCGGGGCGTCAGGCCACGCGGCAGCACCCACCGTGACGCGGGTCACCGTACCGTGGCCGGGGTCCAGCGAGCCCACGAGCGCGGGCAGCTCCAGGGCCAGGGCGTCACAACGCGGCCACCACGCTCCGTCCAGTGGACCATGGCTGGCCTCCGGGGTGAGGCTCAGCCGCGACAGCGGCATCGTATATGTGTGCCCGTTGTCCCGTGGTGGTGTACCTGCGGCGGATGGTGTGACGGAGTCCATCGTGAGATCCCGTTCCAGGCAGCCTGGGGCCGTCCCTTTTTCGTCACTCGCCGGGAGCGGCGCCGCCCTGGTCGTGCGCCCGACATGCTCTCGGTGTCTCCCAGGCTACGCCCGGCCCGGGCCCAGGGCCGGAGGCGCCGCTACCGGCGCGTTCTCGGGGAAGAGGACCAGCACGCAGGGTGCGCCCGTACCGGGCAGCCCCACCATCTCTCCGTAGTTTCGCCAGCCCCAGGACTCGAAGGCAGCCTGGCCGGCCTGGTCTGCCGGATGGATCAGGGCGACGCCGAGCATGCTGTGCCGGTCGGCCAGCAGACGCTGTTGCAGACGGCGACCGATGTCTCGGCGCTGGGCGTGATGATGCGCCACGACCTGGGTGAGGAGCAGGAACCGGGCACAGCCGGTGAGCCGCTGGACGCCCTCCTGCAACCCCCGCTCCCAGCGGGCATGGGGGATCACCGGGAATCCGAAGGCGCACCCCACCAGCACCGTCGTTTCGGCAACCAGCAATGCAAAGCCGGGCTGTCGGGCGCTGACGGCAAGCCGCCCCAAGAAGTCGCCCCGCTCCCGGCTCGCGTTCGCTGACAAGCCCACGACGGGTTCCCCGGCCAGGTCGGCGATGTCCTCGCTCATGTCCTCCGCCTGCCAGCGGGTCAGGCGGCGGAGTCGGATCCCGTCCTTGGCGACTGGTGCACTGACGAGGCCGCCGCCCTGCGCCTCGTCGGCCGACGGAGACGCGCCCGGCACCTCACTGAGCAGGGAGGCGGAGCCGCTGACGGCGAGAAGTCGGGTGATCTGCGCGCACGGATGGTGCAGCCGCACGAAAGCATGGACCCGGTCCGCGCGTTGCGACGCCGTCAGGAAGACGTCCAGGCCCTTGGAGTCACAGGAGCCGACGGTGGTGAGATCGATGTCGATGCCGGTCACGCCGTCGCGCAGGCACTGTTCCAGCGCAGCCCGCAGCAGCGGAGCCGTGGCCGGTCCGATCGCGCCGACGAGCGTGACGAGGGCCTGCTCTCCCCGGTCACGCCGGTGGATGTCCAGACGCTGCACGACCGTCACGCCGCCCCTCGGCAGAGAAGGGCGATGACCGGGGAAGGTCGCGGAGTCGCTGTGCTCGCGGTGGCCATGATGCCGACCCGTCTCCGCACCGCCCGCTCGGGCGGCCCGGGATTCGTCTCTCGCCGAGGACGACCCGACAGGAGAGTCGGAATGCGTGATGCCCTCGGTACCCTCACCCTACGTCGTCGGCAACCGGGAATGTGGCGTCGGCCAGACTCATCCGAGCCGAGCGCATCCGCCTGCCGTGCTCTCTGCCTGACCCCTACCTACGGGATGTCCACCGCCTCCGGTCCCAACCCCGTGCAACCTAGGCCACGACGGACGTCGTCGGCACCGGCCGGCGTCACCGCGCTCGCCTCCCCCCGATGTGATCGATCACCTCCTGTTCACAGGCAACCCACAGTCTCCGCACTCCGTCCTCCGGGGGCGAGGGGCTCCCGGGTCGGCCGGGACGCCCGAGACCGGGGTCATCCAGGAGGAACTGTGATCCGTGCCCGGCGTATATGGGTGACCGCCGCCGCGTTGCTCGCGGTGGCGGGCGCATCCCCAGGGCTGGCGGCAGCAGACAGTCAGGCACCAAGAGGCGGCGGGGAGTTGACGTCGTCGGACGGCGGGGCGCTGCCGCCGGGCTGGGGGATCACCGGCGGGCGTACCGCGCCGCAGCTGGTGTGGCGGTCGGACCGGCCGGTGCCCATGGGGGACGCCCGGGTCGAATTCCGCGCGGGCGACCGCCTGTTGGGCGTGCCGCAGCCGGGCGAGGACGGGCGCACCTTCCGGCTGCCGCTCGGCGCGCGGGTGCCGGGCGGGCTGCGGGACCTGCATGTGTGGGCCGGGGGGCGGCGGTTGGACGCGCCCGTGGCGGCTGCCGGGGCAGGGCCGGCGGTGCGGCCGCCCGCGCCGCTGCCCGCGGGCGGCGTGGACCCGGGCAAGCCCGGCGCCTACCGCACCACGACTGGTGAGTACAGCCTGAAGTCGGTGCACATACCCGGCTTCGCCGCTCCGGTGGAGATGCGCGCGGTGGTGGTGGCACCGGTCGGCGCGTCCGGCAAGCGGCCGCTGGCGCTGTTCCTGCACGGCCGGCACTACACCTGCTACAAGGGCGGGCACATCACCGGCGACTGGCCCTGCGCGGCCGGCACCAAGCCGGTGCCGAGCCACCGCGGCTATCTGCGTGACCAGCGGCTCCTCGCCTCGCAGGGCTATGTGACCGTGTCGATCTCCGCCAACGGCATCAACGGCCAGGACGACACTGCCGAGGACGGCGGCGCGGAAGCGCGGTCCGCGCTGGTGCGGATGCACCTGGCCCGCTGGGCCGACTGGTCCGACCACCCGGCGTCGGCTCCGGCGGTCGTACAAAAGGCGCCGCGCGCCGACCTGTCCCGGGTGCTGCTCGTCGGGCACTCGCGGGGCGGCGAGGGCGTCAACCGCGCCGCGCTGGACAGCCTCTACCCGCCGCCCGCCGACCAGGACGGCTACCGCGGCCCGGTCCGCTGGACCATCCGCGGCACCGTCCTCATCGGCCCGACCGCCTTCGGCCAGAACCCGGTGGCCGACGTGCCGTCGATGACGATCCTGCCGGGCTGCGACGGTGATGTCTCCGACCTCCAGGGCGAGGTGTACGTCGACGGGACGCGCGGGGTCAGCACCGGCGGCGCGCTGCACAGCGCCGTGTACGTCATCGGCGCCGACCACAACTTCTTCAACTCGGAGTGGACGCCGGGCCGGGCCGCGGCGCCCGCCGAGGACGACTTCTACGACGACCCGCAGCACCCCGACCCGGTGTGCGGGAAGAAGGCGGCGACCCGGCTGACGGCCGACCAGCAGCACCGGGCCGGTTCCACCTACATCGCGGCCGCCGCGCGGCTGTTCGTCGCCGGGGACGACCGGGTGCGGCCGCTGCTGGACGGCTCCGGGAAGCGGGCGCCGTCGGCGGATCCGGCGCGGGTCCTCAGCCATGCCGTGGGCGCGGGCCGGGGTGCCGGGTTCCTGCCGGACGGCGGGGTCTCGGTGCGCGGTGCCAGGCTGTGCGACGCGGTCGATCCGAGCCCGTCCAAGGCCTGTCTGGGCCAGGGCACGAAGGGTGCCTCGCCGCACTTCGCGATGTGGGAGACCGGCCGGGAGACGGGGCGGCACGCGATCGCGCTGCACTGGACGCGCGCCGGCGCCGCCGCCCGGGTGACCGCGCCGCGGCCGCTGTCGCTGTCCGGTTCCACGGCGCTGGCGCTGCGGCTGTTCGTGCCGCCGAACTCGCACGGCACCCGGCTGGACGTGTCCGTCACCGACGCCCGGGGCCGCAAGGCGGCACTCGGCGAGGTCCGGGCCGACGGGCTGCCCGGCAGTGAGCGGACGGCCTCCTACTGGGCGCGCGAGATCCGGCTGCCGCTGACCGCGGCCCGGCGCGCCGGGCTCGATCTGCGCTCCGTCACCTCCCTGAAACTGACGCCGCGTTCGGCGTCCGGGCGGGCCTGGCTCATGGACGCGTGGGGCTGGCGGGCCGGGACC
The DNA here is from genome assembly GCF_055581605.1 of Streptomyces sp. NPDC031418. Taxonomy (NCBI): domain Bacteria; kingdom Bacillati; phylum Actinomycetota; class Actinomycetes; order Kitasatosporales; family Streptomycetaceae; genus Streptomyces; species Streptomyces sp. NPDC031418. The sequence goes on along the minus strand of NZ_JBVIJC010000006.1, from coordinate 129,495 downwards.
CCGGCGGTGCGCGCCGCCGAACTGCCGCGCGTGGACATCGGCCGCACGACCGTGGCCGAGGGCGACTCCGGGACCCGCACCTATCACGTGCCGGTCGAGGTGACGGGCCGGGGCAGCGGCCAGGTACGGGTGTACGTCCTGGACCCGGTCACCGGACAGGCCAAGGACCGGCTGGTGACGGTGCGTCCGGGCGGTCATGACATCGATGTGCCGATCACGGTGCAGGGCAACACGCGCTACGGCACCGATGTGTCGTACGACGTCCTGGTGAAGGCGGTGCACCGCGCGGTGGTCGGTTCCCACCGGGGCGGCATCACGGTGCACGACGACGATCCCGCGCCGCGGATGACCGTGACCCCGGTGGCCGGCCGGGTGGCCGAGGGCAAGCCGCTGACGTGGCGGCTCTCCCTGTCCGAGGCGGTCGACGTGGACATGAGCGCGTTCTTCGTCGTGGCCCCCGCATCCGCTCCGGAGCTGTCCACCAAGGACGTTCCGGCGCGCTGGCTGCGGGACAACTCCGGGGAGTCGCCCGATCCCGAGCGCCCGCTGTCCGAGGTGACCGGCCTCTATCTGTGGGTGGACATCCCGGCGGGGAAGCGCAGCGCCGACATCACCGTGCCCACCGTCACCGACCGGGTGAAGGAGCCGGCCGAGTCGGTGCGGTTCCGGCAGGTCGATCCGCGGACCGGCAAGCCGCAGACGGGCGGCCTGGAGCTGACCGGTTCGGTGCTGGACGCGTCGTAGGACGCGCGGTCCGGGTGGCCCTCAGCCGGTGAGGGTCACCCGGATCCCGACGGTGCCGTCCAGGCCCCGCCGCAGCCGGCTGCCCAGCAGGGTGAGGCGGCCGAGGACGCCGTACTTGCGGGCGATCAGGGTCCGGTAGCGGGCGGTGGTGGCCCGGTCGGCGAGCACGGCGGTGGCCGGCGTCTGGTCACCGGTGGGGTTGCCGCGTACGTCGCAGGGGCCGACCAGGACGTCGGGGCGGCGCCGGATCCGCTTGACCTTCCAGCTGTCGGCGGCCGTCCACACTCCGAGTGTGTCCCCGTCGCGCACCACCCAGACCGGGGTGGCGACCGGGGTGCCGTTCTTGCGATAGCTGGTGACCAGCAGGTACTTGCCGGAACCGAGCCGGTCGAGCCGCGTGTCGTCCATCCCGGCAGTCTACGGAAAGCCCCCGCTGCCGCCCGTCCCGCACCCGCCGCGCGCTGCGCCCGGTCAGGACAGGGCCGCCGCCATCCGCCGTATCCCTTCGGTGAGGATCTCCGGCGAGGTCGCCAGGTTCAGCCGGGCGTGGCCCGCGCCGCCGGTGCCGAAGGGCACACCCGAGGTGAGCGCGACCCGGCCGCGGTCGAGGAAGACCTGCGCGGGGTCGTCGCCCAGGCCGAGGGCACGGCAGTCGAGCCAGGCGAGATAGGTGGCCTCGGCCGGGTGGGTGCGGAGGGCGGGCAGCCGGTCGGCGAGCAGCTCGGCCAGCAGGCGGCGGTTGGCCTGGACCCCGGTGAGCAGGTCGTCGAGCCACCCGGTGGCCTCGCGCAGGGCCGCGGTGTGCGCGATGACACCGAGATGGCTGGGGGCGTGGCCGACCTCCTTGGGCAGCCGGGCGAGGTCGGCGGCGGCCCCGGGTCCGGCAAGGGCGACGGCGGCCTTGAGCCCGGCCAGGTTCCAGCCCTTGGAGGCCGACATCACGGACAGGCCGCGGTCGGCGCCGGGCACGCTCAGATACGGCACGAAGGTGACGCCGGGGGCGACGAGCGGGGCGTGGATCTCGTCGGCGACGACCCGGACGCCGTACCGCTCGGCCAGCGCGGCGACCGCCGCCAGTTCCTCCCCGGTGTGCACGGTTCCGGTGGGGTTGTGCGGACTGCACAGCAGGAACGCGGCGCGGCCACCGCCGGCCGTGGTCTTTCGGAACGCTGCTTCCAGGCGTTCGAGGTCGAGCCGCAGCCCGGTGCCGAGCGGCGCCTCGACCACCGTGCGGTCCAGGTGGGCGACGAACTCGAAGAAGGGCGGGTACACGGGCGGGTTGACGATCACCCGATCGCCGGGCCGGGTGACCAGTTTGAGCATCTCGATCACGCCGAGCATCACGTCCGGCACGACCGCGGTGCGCTCGACGGCGATCCCGTGCCAGCCCCACCGTGCGGCGGCGAAGGCGGCCAGCGCCTCGGCGTAGCCGGTCCCGGCCGCGTACCCGGTGTCGCCCAGCGCGAGGGCGTCGGTGACGGCGCGGACGACGGGTTCGGCGAGCGGCACGTCCATCTCGGCGACCCACAGCGGCAGTACGTCCTCGGGGTAGGTGCGCCATTTCACGCTGGTACGACGCCGTAGCCGCTCCAGGCCGAGGACACGCAGCGGATCGGACGCGCCGGTGGTGTGCCGCGGGATGCCGGTCATGCGGCTCACGATAGGGCGCCGCGCGGGGTGCGGGAACACGGCGTCGCGGGATGTGCGGGCCGGCCGCTGAACGCCCGGGCGTGCGGCCGCGTATGGAGGGGCGGGCCCGCGGGGAGCCGGGGGCCTGGCGCCCCGGGATTCGGCGGAGCGCGTTCGGGTTCGGTTTGGGGAGCCTTGCATGCGGCACGCACGACGACGCCTCGTCCGGCGAGTGACACGGCTGGCGGCGGTCGGCGGACTTCTTCTGGGCAGCGCGATGGTCGCCCAGTCGGCCTTGGCCGGTGAGACACCTTCCGCCGCCAGACCCCTCAGTTCCGCCACGGGTGGCGCGGGTTCCGGGACCACCGGTACGGCGCTGGTGGCGCGGCTCGGTACGGCCCGTACGGCGGGCAACTGGATCGGCGCCGACGGGCGGCCGGTGGTGGCGGTCACCGACGCGGCGGCCGCGCGGACGGTACGGCAGGCCGGGGCCGAGGCGAAGCTGGTGCCGCACAGCATGGACGAGCTGAAGTCGGCCACGGCGGCGCTGCGTTCGGCGCCCAGGGTGGCGGGTACGGCGTGGGCGGTGGACTACCGCACCAACCGGGTGGTGGTGCAGGCGGACAGCACGGTGTCGGCGGCGAACTGGGCCCGGATGTCCCATGTCGCCGCGGGGATCGGTGGTTTCGTGCACATGGAGCGGACGCAGGGCAGGTTCACCACGCGGCTGAACGGCGCCCAGCCGATCCTGTCGACCGGCGGGCGCTGCTCGGCCGGGTTCAATGTCACCGACGGGCAGAGCGACTTCATCCTGACCGCCGGGCACTGCGGCCCCGCGGGCACCACCTGGTTCGCGGGCGGCCAGGGGGACCAGCAGCTGGGCAGGACGGTGAACAGCACCTTCCCCGGCAACGACTTCTCCCTGGTGCGGTACGCCTCGGGGACGGCCGGCGCGGGCGCGGACGTGGTCGCGATCGGCGGGGGCAACGGGGTGCGGATCACCGGGGCGGCCGATGCGACGGTCGGGCAGCGGGTGTTCCGCAGCGGCAGCACCAGCGGCCTGCACGACGGCCAGGTGACCGCGCTGAACGCGACCGTCAACTACCCGGAGGGGACGGTCACCGGGCTCGTCCAGACGACGGTGTGCGCCGAACCGGGTGACAGCGGCGGCCCGCTGTTCTCGGACGGCGTCGCGCTCGGGGTCACCTCGGGCGGCAGCGGCGACTGCACGACGGGCGGGACGACCTTCTTCCAGCCGGTGGTTCCGGCGCTGACGGCACTCAAGGTCGAGCTGTTCGTGTCGCCACCGGGGACGACGCCCTCCCCCTCGCCGTCGGCCTCGAAGGGGCAGGGTGCGGTGGCGCCGAGCGCGGCCGCACCGGGCTCCCCGGCGCCGGTCACCGGTGCGGCGGAGGGGCGGACGCTGCTGGCCCGGCTGGCCGACACCCGCACCATCGGCCCCGGTCTGCTGGTGATCGCGGGCAGTCTGGTCGCGCTGGTCGCGACCCGGTACATCCGGGCCGAGCAGGACCGCAGGGCCTATCAGCAGCAGTATTCGGCAATGTGGGGCTGAGTACGGCCTACAGAGGATGCACGAGAAGGGCACCCGTGTGGTCACGGGTGCCCGGGAGGGTGAGCGCGGATGCTCGCCGAATCGATCAGGCGGCACGCTGCGGTCGGGGGGCCGCGGCGGCCCACTCCATCACGAGGCGCTGGTATTCCGCGCGCTGCTCGCTCGTCAGTGTCCCGCCCGCCCGGCGCCACAGGGCCCGGATCTCCTCGTTGACCTCCGCGGCCGATCGCTCGGAGACGGCTTCAACAGTGGTGGACATGCTGTGAAGCATATGCCGATCAACGTGAAGGCGCTGTGAGTAACTGCACTCGATACGGACATTTCAGACCGTGTTGCTCATCACGTCGATGTGTCAAGCCACGAAGGGGAGTTCACACCGGACCCTCACCCGTCCTCCTCAGGTGCCCGGCTTGCGGCCGTACACGAAGACGTCGTCCCCCTTCCTCAGCAGCGACCAGTACTTCTTGGCGTCCGTCCTGGTCATGTTGACGCAGCCGTGCGAGCCCGGCGGGTTCCACATGCTGAGACCGACCGAGTGGAAGGCCTGGCCGCCGTCGAAGAACTGGCTGTAGGGCATGGGCACGTTGTAGACGGTCGAGACGTGGTCGATGTCACGCCAGTAGATCTTCTTCAGCCCGGTGCGGGTGGTGAATCCCTTGCGGCCGGTGCGCACGGGCACCGGGCCGTAGACGAGCTTCTTCCCGTCCTGGATCCAGCTCAGCTGGAGGGTGAGGTTCACACAGGCGATCCGGCCCTTGTTCACCGGGCACGCGCCGTCCTTGTTCGGGTTCTTCCCCACGGCCTTCTGCTTGGTCATGAGGTCCATCACGCCCCAGGTCACCGGTCCGGCGTAGCCGATGGCGGGGCTGATGCCGTGCCGGTTCTGGAAGGCCCGGATCGCCGTGCAGTCGGCGGCGGACTGCTTGCCGTCGACCGGCCTCCCGAGGAACTTCTCCACCTGCTTCTGGTACGGCCCGCTCCGCGTCGTACAGCTCGCCGCCTGGGCCGGCGCGGCCGTCAGCGCGAGAGTGAGCGGCGCCACCAGCCCGGTGACGCCCAGCGCGACGACGCCTCGTCTGCGTATGTCCCCCATCACGGTCCCCTCGTCTCCCCTTTGCCCGGAGTCTCCCCCGGGTGCTCCTTTGCGCACTTCCCACGGTCTCGCCCTACTAGACCTGCTTCGCCCCGCCAGGGTTGTGGTTCCGGCCCGCCTGTGACGAAACGGTGAACTTCGTCACTGCCCGGCCGGTCCCTCCCAGCACTCCCGCAACACCCGCACCGCCCGTTCCATGGCCTCCGCTGTCGCCGTGAACGGAAGGCGGACATGGCGGGCCAGGGTGGTGCGGTCGGCGGCGAAGTGCGGGCCCGGGGGCAGTGCGACGCCCCGGGCGGCGGCCCGGGCCACCAGCTCGGTGGCGCGCGGCCCCTCGCCCAGGTGCAGCCAGAGGGTGAGACCGCCGTCCGGCACGGTGTAGGTCCATCCGGTGCCGGCGAGCAGCCCGGCGAGATGGTCGCGCTGGGCGCGCAGCCGGGCCCGCCGGTCGGCGAGCAGGCCGGCGAGGGGGTCGCCGAGGAGTTCCGCGGCGATGAGCTGTTCCAGGGGCGGTGGCGCGAGCTGGGCCTGGAGCGGGTGCTGCCGCAGGTGCCGTACGAGGTCGGCGGTGGCCCGGATCCAGCCGACGCGCAGGCCGCTCCACAGGGTCTTGCTGGCCGAGCCGAGCTGGATCACTCGCGCCCCGGCGAGATGCGGTTCGGTGCCGGGCGGGGTCCTCAAATCCAGGTCGCGCAGGGTCTCGTCGGCGAGGACGGTCAGCCCCTCCCGCTCGGCGAGCGCGGCGATCGCCCGGCGGTCCGGCCCGGACATGTGGGCGCCGGTCGGATTGTGGAAGTCGGGGACCAGATAGGCGAGCCGGGGGCGGTGCCGGCGTACGGCGGCGGTGAGGTGTCCGGTGTCCCAGCCCGCCGCGGAGACCGGCACGGGCAGCAGGCGGGCGCGGCGGGCGCGCAGCAGGGCGAGGGCGCCGGGGTAGGCGGGGTTCTCCACCACGACGGGGGCCCTGCGGTCGGTGTGCAGCTGGTCCAGGAGGAGGGTGAGGGCCGCCTGGGCGCCGGAGGTGACGAGGATCTGCTCGGGGCGGGTGGCGAGGCCGGCGCGGGTGTAGCGGTCGGCGAGCAGTTCGCGCAGCCGGGGCAGGCCCGCGGTGGCGACGCCGGAGTCGACCAGCAGGGGCGCGCTGCGGGCCGCGGCGCGGGCGAGCGCGGCGAGGTAGGCCTCGTGGGGTGCGGCGGTGACGGCGAGGGTGAGGTCGAGTCCGGCGTCCGGGGCGCCGCCCCGGTCCAGGGACCAGGGCGTGGTGCGTTCGGTGAGGCGGGCGGGCAGCCGTACGGCGCTGCCGCTGCCGTGCCGGGTGTGCAGCCAGCCGTCGTCGCGCAGCAGGGTGAGCGCGGTGACCACGGTGCCGCGGCTGACGCCCAGGGTGCGGGCCAGCTCCCGCTCGGAGGGCAGCCGGGTGCCGGCCGGGAGCCGGCCGTCGATCACGGCCTCGTGTACGGCTGCGGCCAGGGCGCGGGCGAGCGGGGCGGGGCGGGCGCGCCAGTCGCCGAGCGCGGCGACGAATCCAGTGTCCACCGCGTCATTGTGTCCCAGCGCACTGGTCCAGTTTCCGCGAAGTGGACCGGTCCTCGGGCCTGTTCCGCGGTCTACGCTGCGCCGCATGCACCGCAACCTCGCCGACGATCTCTCCCGGCTTCCCGAACTCCTCCAGTCCGCCCGTGACTTCGCCGCCCAGGAGGCGGCGGGGCTGGCCGCCCGGCCGGTCGTGGCGGCCGGCCCGCCGCCCGCGCGCGCATCCCTCCCGGACGAGGGGGCGGGAGGACAGGCCGCACTGGCCCGGTTCGCCGAGCGGTGGGCGCCCGGCTTCTCCGGTTCGGCAGGGCCCCGCTATCTGGGCTTCGTCACCGGGGGCGCGACCCCCGCCTCGGTCGCGGGCGACTGGCTGACCTCCGCGTTCGACCAGAACCTGTCGGGGGCCGGGGGTTCCTGGGCGGGTGAGCTGGAGCGGGAGACCGTGGCGTGGCTGCGGGAGCTGTTCGGGCTGAGCGAGGCGCACAGCGGGGCGTTCGTCACGGGCGCGACCGCGTCCAACACGGTCGGGCTGGCGATCGGCCGGGAGTGGCTCGGCGAGCAGCTGGGCGTGGACGTCTCCCGGGCCGGTGCGGCCGCGCTGGGCCCGGTCGACGTCCTCTCCGGCAGCCCCCACTCCAGCGTCACCAAGGCGATGTCGGTGCTGGGCATCGGCCGGGACCGGCTGCGCCCGGTGCCGCTGCTGCCGGGCAACCGGGAGGCGGTCGACGTGGCCGCGCTGGAGGCGGCGCTCGCCGAGCTGGACGGCCGGCCGGCGATCGTGGTCGCGAACGCGGGCACGGTGAACAGCGTCGACTTCGACGATCTGCGGGCGATCGCGGCGCTGAAGGAACGGCACCGCTTCTGGCTGCACGTGGACGCGGCGTTCGGTGCCTTCGCCGCCCTGTCCCCCGCGTACGCCGCGCTGGTCGACGGGCTCGACGCGGCCGACTCGGTCTGTGTGGACCTGCACAAGTGGCTCAACGTCCCCTATGACGCGGCCGTGCAGTTCACCCGGCGCCGGGATCTCCAGGTGGCGGTGTTCCACAACGCCTCGCCGTACCTCGGGCTGCCCGTCGGCGAGCCGGACTTCCTGCATCTCACCCCGGAGAACTCCCGCCGGCTGCGGGCCCTGCCCGCCTGGTTCTCGCTGGTGGCCTACGGGCGCGCCGGACACCGGGAGATCGTGGAGCGGAACGTGTCCCTCGCCCGCCGGCTGGGCGCGGGCGTCGACGCGCTGCCGGGGCTGCGGCTGCTGGCGCCGGTGCGGCTCAACGTCGTCTGCTTCACCCTGGCCGAGGACCCCACGGAGAAGCGGGTGGCGGAGCTGGCGCGGGCGGTCGCCGCGACCGGGGAGGCGTTTCTGACGCCGACGGTGTACGGCGGGGTGCCGGGGCTGCGTGCCGCGTTCAGCAACTGGCGGACCACCGAGGCCGACACCCAGCGGGTGCTGGACGCGCTGGGGGCGGCCTCGGGGTGAGGGTTCAGGGGTGGTGGCCGACCCGATGAGCCGACGGTACGGCCCGGAACCGCTGTCCGGCGGTGTCCGGGCGCGCGCCGGGCAGGCCCGGCGTCTTCGGCCGACCGCCGGACGGCGTGGTGTCAGTGGCCGCGTGCGATCCATTCCTCCAGGTGGGGGGCTTCGGCGCCGATGGTGGTGGAGTCGCCGTGGCCGGTGAGGACCTTGGTCTCGGGCGGCAGGGTGAGGAGCCGGTCGCGGATCGAGTCGATGATGGTCGGGAAGTGGGAGTAGGAGCGTCCGGTGGCGCCGGGGCCGCCCTGGAAGAGGGTGTCGCCGGTGAAGACGACGCCGAGGCCGGGGTCGTGCAGGCAGACCGCGCCGGGGGCGTGTCCGGGGGTGTGCAGGACCGTCAGGTCGGCGCCGGCGGCCTCGAAGACCTGGCCGTCGAGGAGATGCCGGTCGGGCTCGCGGTCGGGGTGGGTCATCCGCCACAGCGGCAGATCGTCGGGGTGCAGCCAGATGAGCGCGCCGGTGCGGTCGGCGAGTTCCGGGGCGGCGTCGACGTGGTCGTTGTGGGCGTGGGTGCACAGGATCGCGGTGAGCCGGCGGTCGCCGACCGCGCGGGCGATGGCCTCCGCGTCATGGGCGGCGTCGATGACGACGACCTCGTGGTCGTCGCCGACGAGCCAGACGTTGTTCTCGACGTCCCAGGTGCCGCCATCGAGGGTGAACTGGCCCTTGGTGACGAGGCGTTCGACGCGGGCGGCCATCACAGCACCACCACCGAGCGCAGCACGTCGCCGTGGTGCATCCGCTCGAAGGCCTGCTCCACCTCGTCCAGCCGGATGGTCTCGGTGACGAACGCGTCGAGCGGCAGCCGGCCCTGGAGGTGCAGGTCGATCAGCATGGGGAAGTCGCGGGAGGGCAGGCAGTCGCCGTACCAGGAGGACTTCAGCGCACCGCCGCGGCCGAAGACGTCGAGGAGGGGCAGTTCGAGCTTCATCTCGGGGGTGGGGACGCCGACCAGGACGACGGTGCCGGCCAGGTCGCGGGCGTAGAAGGCCTGCTGGTAGGTCTCGGGCCGGCCGACGGCCTCGATGACGACGTCGGCGCCGAAGCCGCCGGTCAGCTCGCGGATCGCGGCGACCGCGTCGGTCTCCTTGGAGTTGACGGTGTGGGTGGCGCCGAGGCTGCGGGCCTTGTCCAGCTTGCGGTCGTCGATGTCCACGGCGATGATCTTCGCCGCTCCGGCGAGGTGCGACCCGGCGACGGCCGCGGAGCCGACGCCCCCGCAGCCGATGACGGCGACCGAGTCGCCGCGGCCGACGTTGCCGGTGTTGATCGCGGCGCCGATGCCGGCCATCACCCCGCAGCCGAGGAGTCCGGCGACGGCCGGGGAGACCGCCGGGTCGACCTTGGTGCACTGTCCGGCGGCCACCAGGGTCTTCTCGGCGAACGCGCCGATGCCGAGGGCCGGGGAGAGTTCCCGGCCGGTGTCGGCGAGGGTCATCTTCTGCCGGGCGTTGTGGGTGTTGAAGCAGTACCAGGGGCGGCCGCGCAGACAGGCCCGGCACTGACCGCACACGGCACGCCAGTTGAGGATGACAAAGTCGCCCGGGGCCACGTCGGTGACGCCCTCGCCGACCGACTCCACGACGCCGGCGGCCTCATGGCCGAGGAGGAAGGGGAAGTCGTCCGAGATGCCGCCCTGCTTGTAGTGCAGGTCGGTGTGGCAGACACCGCAGGCCTGCACGCGTACGACGGCCTCGCCGGGCCCGGGGTCCGGCACCACGATCGTCTCGATGCGCACCGGCTCGCCCTTCCCCGGTGCGATCACGCCGCGTACATGCTGCGCCATGGGCCTGGTCCCTTCCTTCGGTGTGGCTTCGCGCTGCCGACCCTACGCGGGACCGGTGGGCGGTGGCACGGGCCACGGCGGTGATCGTGGATCTTTCCGGCCGCAGGAACACCGGGCAACGACCCCACGATGAAAGAATTTGACCGAATAAGGCCATTCTATGATGACAATCTTTTTGCAGGGTGCGGGAATCTGCCTGGTGTGTCCCCGCGGTCCGGCCGTGCCTCAATGGGGGCATGCTCCCTGACGGCCGCCCTGGACGTACCGCCTTCCTGTTCTCGGCCGGCGCCTCCCCGCGGCCCGGGGCGGGACGTGAACTGCACGCCGCCTTCCCGGAGTTCGCCACGGCCCTGGACGACATCTGCGCGCGCCTGGATCCGTATCTCGAACTCCCCCTGAAATCCGTGATGTTCGCGGCCGGCGGCACCCGGACGGCGGCGCTGCTGGACCGGGTCTCGTACAGCGGTCCGGCGGTCTTCGCGCTCCAGACGGCGCAGTACCGGCTGCTGCGCAGCTGGGGGGTCCGGCCGGACGTGGTGTTCGGCCACGCGGCCGGGCGGATGGCCGCCGCGTACGCCGCCGGGGTGTTCACGCTGGCGGACGCCTGTCACGCGGTCGGCACCCTGGCCCGGCTGCTGGACGGCCGCCCCGGTCCGGCACCGCACTCCGGCCGTACCGCCGGGATTCTCGGCGCCTACGGCCGTACGCTCGCCACCCTCCGGCCCCGCCCGCCACGGGTCCCGCTGATCTCCGACCGCACCGGCCGCCCGGTGGGCGTCGAGACGGCGGATCCGGAGTTCTGGCTGGCGGGCGCCCCGGCCCGGTGCGCGGAGGCGGCCGGCCTGCTGTACCGGGACGGGGTGCGGGTGTGGCTGGAACTGGGCGCGGAGGACGTCCTCGGCCGCGGGTTGCGCGGCTGCCTCCCCGAGGGTGGTGCCACGTCGTCCGTCCTCGCCCTGTGCCGGGACTGGCCGGCGCTGAGCGGCGGCTACGGAAGGGGACGACAGCACTGAGGGCCGCCCCGCTCGGGGACGGCCCTCGGCTGCGCTCCGGCGGTTCAGGCCTGCACGGCCGGCAGCAGGCCGGTCACCGGGGCGACGAGGTCGGTGACCTGGTGCAGCTCGCTCAGCCGGTTCAGCTCGCTGAGCTGGTTCAGCGGCCGCACCTGCTCGGAGACCCGGGGTACCTCGGCCTTGTGCTGCGCGGGGATGTCGCTGACGGTCAGCGAGTCGAGCACGGCCATGGGGTTGATCTGCCCGGAGTCCGGAGCCGCCTGGGCGAGCGGTGCGGCGAGGCCGGTGACCCCGGCGGCGAGACCGAGGGCGGCGACGATACGTCGTGTTGACATCATGCCCTCAGCAACGGCGGCGGGCCGCGCCCGGACACGGTCCGCCGGCCGCGCTCACCCGTGAGGCGGAGCACCGCGGCTGCGCTTGCCGGGGCCGCCGGGCCGGAGGAGTCTCATAGGTGGGGCCAGCGCGACCGGCTCCTCGCCGGGCCGCGGACGCCTGACGGAGGTCACCATGGGCACCACAACAGGATCCGCCTTCAACGCCGACACACTGCGCAAGGGCATCGAGGGCAACACCGGGAACACGCTGCTGGCGCTCTATGCGGACGATGCGAAGATCCGCATCGTCGACCGCGACCACCAGCCCAGCAACCCCACCGTCCTGCAAGGCCGGAACCAGATCGCCGAGCTGCTGAACGACGTCTACAGCCGCGACATGACGCACAAGCTGGAGCAGTGTGTCGTCCAGGGCGACCACGCCGCCTTCAGCGAGTCCTGCGAGTACGCCGACGGCACCCGTGTCATCGCCGAGTCGATGATCACGCTGCGCGACGGCAAGATCGCCGATCAGCTGCTGATCCAGGCCTGGGATGCGGAGGGCTAGGCGCGCCCCCGGCCGGACGGGCTGCGGAAGGAGGACCGCGAGGGTCCAGGTCACCTCCCGGCTGACCTGGACCTTCTCGGCACGGGCGGCGGTGGGCCAGACCCGCTGGACCGCTCTGCTCCGGTCGGTGCTGCGGGCGGCGGACCGTTGCGCACGGAACCGCGAGGCCGGGGGCCGGACGCGCCGTCGGTTACGCTGTCCCCCGGGCCGTGACTGGCGCTGAGGTGGAGCACCACCGGGGAGCGGCCCGTGACCGTGGATGCCGTGCGCCTGGGCGAGCAGATGCCGAACAGCTCAGGAGTGCCGCATGACCCAGGCCCGTCTCATGGACGGAACCGCCCTCGCCCGCCGCATCGTGGAGGACACCGCGAAGCGGGCCGCCGACCTCACCGCACGCACCGGTACGGCGCCCTGTCTGGCGACCGTGCTGGTCGGCGCGGACCCGGCGTCCGTGACCTACGTGCGGATGAAGCAGAACCGCTGCCGCAAGGCCGGCATACAGTCCCGGCACGTGGAGCTGCCCGCCACCACCACGACCGCCGAACTCGTCGCGACCCTGCGGGAGTTGTCCGCCGACCCGCTCGTGCACGGCATCCTGCTCCAGCACCCGGTCGGCGAACACATCGACGAGCGGGCCGCCTTCGAGGCGATCGCGCCGGAGAAGGACGTCGACGGAGTCACCTTCGCCTCCTTCGCCACGATGAGCTTCGGTCTGCCGGGCTTCGTCTCCTGCACGCCGGGCGGCATCCTGCGGCTGCTGGACGAGTACGGCGTCGACCCGGCCGGCAAGCGGGCAGTGGTGGTGGGCCGCAGCGCGATCCTCGGCAAGCCGGTGGGCATGCTGCTGCTGGCCCGGGACGCGACCGTGACGTACTGCCACTCGCGGACGGCGGATCTGTCGGCGGCGGTCCGGGAGGCGGACATCGTCGTCGCCGCGGTGGGACGGCCGCGGCTGATCCGCGGCCAGGACATCAAGCCCGGGGCGGTGGTGATCGACGCCGGATACAACCCCGGGAACGTCGGTGACGTCGACTTCGACTCGGCCGTGGAGCGGGCCTCGCTGATCACTCCGGTGCCGGGCGGCGTGGGTCCGATGACGATCGCCACGCTGCTGGAGCAGACCGTGACGGCCGCCGCCCGGCAGCTCGGAGTCTGAGGGAGCGGTCCCCCGGGTCAGGTCAGTTCAGGTCAGGGACCACTTCTGGTTGTCCCCGCCGTTGCAGCTCCACAGCACGAGCGAGGTGCCGTCGGCGGTGCCCGCGCCATAGGCGTCCAGGCACAGTCCCGCGTGGACGTTGGTGAAGGTGCCGTCGGAGCCCCGGGTCCACTGCTGGTTGTCCTGGCCGTTGCAGTCCCAGATCACCACCTTGGTGCCGTTGGCGGTGCCGCGGTTGTAGGCGTCGAGGCACTTGTCGCCGTAGACGACGAGTTCCTTGCGGGCGGTGTACGTCCAGGCCTGGTTGGCGCCGCCGTTGCAGCCCCACAGTTCGGCCTGGGTGCCGTTGGTGAGGGTGTTGTCGTAGACGTCGGCGCAGCGGCCGGACTGCTTTCCGGTCAGCAGGGTGCCGTAGGTGCCGGGCAGCGGGCGGACGGTGAGGGTGCCGAGGGCGGGACCGCCGGTGAACACGAGGGAGTTGGCGCCGCCCTTGGTCAGGTGCACCTGCACCGAGACCGTGCCCGGCGTGGCGCCGGTGGGCGGGAAGGACACCGTCGTCGGGGTCTGGCCGTTCACCTGGAGAGTGCCGGTCACGGCCGTGGCGGCGGTGTTGGTGTAGGCGATGTCGACCACGTGCACGCCGGTGCTCGCGGCGCCCACGCCGGTGTACCGGCCTGCGGAAGCGGCGCTGTAGTCGGCGCTGGCCGCCTCCGTGCCGGTCACCTTGAGCAGCACCGAGCCGCCCGCCGGGACGCTGGTGGTGTAACTCGTGGCGTAGGAACCGGTGTTCTGCCGGGCCCACAGGTCGCGCACGGTCGCCGTGGCGCCGGTCAGGCCGAGGTCGGACCAGCGCACGGTGATGCCGTGCGCGGCGGAGGTGCGGTTGAGCAGGACGACGGCGCGGTTGCCGGTGCCGGCGAGGACCTTGCCGTAGACCTGGAGGCCGGTGGTGTCCTCGGCGACCTTGACACCCTGGAGGCCGCGCGGGTCCTGGTCGACGGCGACGACCTCCGGGTTCTTCAGGATGTCCGCCGTCTCGCCGGACATGGTGGCGAGGTCGTTGCCGGCCAGCAGCGGGGCGCCGGAGATCGCCCACAGGGCCATGTGGGTGCGGTTCTGGGCGGCGGTGAGGCCGGGCATGCCGACCATCAGCATGTCCGGGTCGTTGTAGTACCCGGTGTGCTGGGCGGCCGGGTGCAGGGCCTGGTCGAAGTTGGACAGCATGTTCGTCTGCGACGGCGTGTTGCCGTAGTAGACGATGTCGGGGCTGGTGCGCCACGTGGGGGCGAGGCCGGGGGCCCAGTTCCACGGGTTCTTCTTGCCCCAGTTGCAGACCGAGAGGGTGAGCGGGCGGCCGGTGGCGGCGGCCGCCTTGGCGACGGCGGAGCTGATCGCCTTGTACGTCGTCGCCGGGTCCAGCCCCTCGACGTCGCCGCCGCACCAGTCGACCTTGACGAAGTCGAAGCCCCACTTCGAGAACTGGAGCATGTCCTGGTCGTAGTGGCCCTCGCTGCCGGTGTTCGGGGCGGCGGGGCGGCCGGTCGGGTAGTAGTAGCCGCAGCCGTTCTTGCCGGCGTCGGTGTAGATGCCGGCCTTCAGGCCCTTGCTGTGGATGTAGTCGGCGATGGCGCTCATGCCGCCCGGCCACTCGGCGGTGTTGACCGTGATGGAGCCGTCGGCGGCCCGGGCGCCCTGCCACCAGCCCTCGTCGATGTTGACGTAGCGGTAGCCGGCGGCGGGGAGGCCGGCCGCGACGAAGGCGTCGGTCTGCTGCTTGATGACGTTGTAGTCGATCTTGGAGGCGAAGCTGTTCCAGGAGGCCCAGCCCATGGGGGCGGTGGGCACCGGGATCTGACGGTCCGTCGCCGCCTGCGCCGGGCCGGGCTGGGCGAAGAGCAGGGCGGCCACCGCCGTCAGCGCGAGGACGAGTGCGCGCACGGCGACGCGTCGGGGTGGGCGGTACATCGGTGCCTCCGTGTGCGGGACGGACTCAACACTGACCGGGATTTCGAACGGATATCGACTCATCGAACAAACTCCGCGCCGACGGTAGAGCCGGCCGAGGGGGAAGTCAACGGCTGCGACAGGGGTGAAGTCGGCCTGATTCGCGGGTTGTTCGGGGCGCTGCGGGAGCACCGGCGCCATACTGGTGGCCGTGCGTGTTGCGATCATGACGGCGGGTTCCCGGGGTGACGTCGCCCCCTACACCGGGCTGGGACACCGGCTCGCCCTGGCCGGCCACGAGGTCACCCTGGTCACCCACGGCCGCTTCGAGCCGCTCGTCGCGGGGTCCGGCGTACGGTTCCACCCGCTGCCGGTGGATCCGCGGGCGGAGCTGGAGTCGCCTCAGGGGCGGGGCCTGCACCGCAGCGCGAGCGGGGCCGGCAAGCTGGTCCGGATCGTGGAGATGGCGCGGCGGCTGGTCGGTCGGATGACGGACGATCTGCTGGCCGCGGCCCGGGAGAGCGACGCCCTGCTGCTGTCGGCGTCGCTCGCCCCGCTGGGGCACACCATCGCCGAGGGGCTCCGACTGCCCAGCATGGGCGTCTATCTCCAACCCCTCGCCGCCACCCGGGAGTTCGCTCCCCCGGTGCTCGGTCACGGCAACTGGGGGGCGGCGGTCAACCGGGTCGCCGGGCACGGGGTGGGCCTCGCCGTGGAGCGCATCTTCGCGGCCGCCGTGCCCGAGGTGCGGGCCCGGCTGGGCCTGCCCGCACGGCGCCCCGGTGCCGCGCGCCGCGCCCGGGAGCGGCGGCACTGGCCGGTGCAGCACGGTTTCAGTCCGTCGGTGGTCCCGCGGCCCCGCGACTGGCGGCCCGGACTCGAGGTCAGCGGCTACTGGTGGCCGTACGACACCCCGGACAGCCGACTCCCGCAGCAGCTCGAGGAGTTCCTCGACGCCGGGCCGCCACCGGTGTTCGTCGGGCTGGGCAGTGCCACCGTGCCGGACGCCGGCCGGCTCAGCGCCCGGGTGGTCGCGGCGCTGCGGCGGGCCGGGCTGCGCGGGGTGATCCAGCGCGGCTGGGCCGGGCTCGCCGCCGACGGCGACGACATGCTCTGCATCGGCGACGTACCGCACTCCCTGCTGTTCCCCCGGATGGCCGCCGTGGTGCATCACGCGGGGGCGGGCACGACGGCCGCGAGCCTGCGCGCCGGGGTGCCGGCCGTGCCGGTGCCGGTGCAGTTCGACGCCGGTTTCTGGTCCGCGCGGCTGGTCGCCCTCGGCGTCGCACCGGACGCCGTACCGCTGCGCTGCCTCACGGCGGACACCCTCGCCACAGCCCTGGCCCGGGCCACCCGCGAACCGCGACACCGGGACCGCGCCCGAACCCTGGCCACCCGCATCCGCGCCGAGGACGGCGCCGCGGCGGTCCTGGCGGCGGTGAACCGCCTGGCCGCCTGAAACCGCCCACGGCCGCCGACGCCCGCACCCCCGTCGTCGCCGACCAGATCAGCCAGGGGCGACCGCCATGCCGCCGGATACTGGCCCGCGCGGCAGCGGAAGGACGGCGGCACGGGCGGCAGCGGACCCACTGGGCGACTGAGGCCACACGCCATCGGCCAGTAAGGCCGCCGACGTCCCCGCCTGCCGGCCCCGCCGACCAGGTCAGCCGCACCCGCTCGCCGATGGCCCCCATCCCTGGCGTCGCCGACCAGGTCAGCCAGAGGGGACTGCGCTCTACCGCCCGGTCAGGCCGGGGTGAGGACCATGCGGAAGCGGGCGGCGCCGGAGAGCATCTTCTGGTAGGCCTCGGCCACCGCGTCCAGCGGCAGGGGCTCGGTCATCGGGCGGATGCCGTGCAGGGCGCTGAAGGCCATGGTGTCCTCGACGTCCTGCGCGGTGCCGGACGCGTGACCGCGCAGCGTCCGGCCCGCCATGATCAGCTGGACCGGGCTCACGCCCAGCGGTTCCGTGTCCGCGCCGATGACCACCAGCTGCCCGCGCGGGGCGAGCCCGTCCACGGTGGCGGAGATGGCCTCGGAGCTGCCGGCGGTGGCGAGCACGACCTCGGCGCCGCCGAGCGACTGAAGCGCCTCGGCGACCGGGGTCCCGGAGGTGCTGTCGACATAGTGGTGGGCGCCGAGCTGCTTGGCGAAGTCGCCCTTCTCGGGGCCCCGGGCGATGGCGACGGTCTCGAAGCCCATCGCGGCCGCGTACTGCACCGCGAGATGGCCGAGGCCGCCCAGACCCAGTACGGCGACCAGGTCGCCGGGCCGGGCGGGGCTGAGCCGCAGCCCGTTGTACACGGTGACACCCGCGCAGGCCATAGGGCCCGCGTCGACCGCGGACAGCGCGTCGGGGATCCGGGTCAGCGCGTCGAGGGGCGCGACCACCTGCTCGGCGAAGCCACCGTCGTAGGCCCAGCCGGGCACCTTCAGGTTCGCGCACATCACGAAGTCGCCGCGCCGGCAGGACCGGCAGTGGCCGCACGCGCCGCCGAACCAGCCGACCGCCACCCGGTCGCCGGCCTGCCACCCTCGGCCCTCGGCGCCCTCGCCCAGCTCCTCGATCCGCCCGGCGATCTCGTGCCCGGGCACCACCGGAAAGGTGACGCCCGGTAGCCCGGCGTTCACGAAGAACGCGTCGCTGTGGCAGATCCCGCACGCCTCCACGCGGATCCGCACCTCTCCCGGCCCCGGCCGGGGCATGTCCCGTTCCACCAGCTCGAACGGACCGCCCGCCGTCGCCACCTGCGCGACTCGATAGACGCTCATCTCGTGTCTCCCGGAGAAGCGGAAAAGTGGGCCCCAGAACCAGCAGACCAGCTCCGGGCCGCTCCCGCGCGCCGAACGCCCGCCGCACCCCGGGAGCAGCGGTCGTGCACACGTCTTGTCGAGAGGCCCCCTCCTTCCTTACTTTTCAGTAAGTTCGCTGTGAAAGCACGTGCGTTCAGCTCCCCTCCCGAGGAAAGAGAGAGCAGTCATGCCTGCCCCCAGAACCAGGCACCTGTGCTCCATGGCCGCCGCCCTCGTCCTGACCGTCGCCGCTCCGGCGACCGCCGCCTCCGCCGCCGCGTCGGACCCGTCCGGCGGCCTGCGCGAGGTCCTGTTCGTCGGCAACAACTGGGACGGCACCGCCGATGTCGTCGCCTCCTCCGGCGGCTTCGCGAAGATCGGCCGGATCGATGTCGTACCGGACAAGGACCAGCGGCTGGCGGAGATCAAGGCCGACCCGATCAAGTGGATCTACTACACCTCCATCCGCGACCAGGTCGGCGAGGGCCACGACCAGTACGTGGACGACATGTACTCCACGCCGGACGGCAGGTCGGTGGTCGTCTCCCGGCCCAGCTTCGCCGACGTGGTCTCCATCGACCTGGCCACCGACACCGTCAACTGGCGCTTCCCGGTGGCCGGTTACCGCGCCGACCACATGGCCGTCTCCCCCGACGGCACCCGGGTCGCGGTCTCCGCCTCCACCGCGAACAAGGTGCAGGTGCTGGACATCCGTACGGGGAAGGAACTCGGGGAGTTCGGCACCGGCGACAAGCCGCACGAGAACTTCTTCACCGACGGCGGCAGGTACATCTGGAACATGTCCATCGGCGAGGTCACCACCTCGCTGGACGCCCCCGGCTGGGACTGGACCAAGGGCGACCGCCATATCACCGTGGTGGACGCGACGACGTACAAGCAGGTCAGAACCATCGACATGCGGCAGCGCCTGGACGCGGCCGGGCTGAAGGACTTCTCCGACGCGGTACGGCCGGCCGCCTTCAGCCCCGACTGGTCGAAGCTCTACTTCCAGGTGTCGTTCTTCAACGGCTTCCTCGAGTACGACGTCGCCACCGACAAGATCACCCGGGTGAAGACGCTGCCGGAGAACCCGGCGACCAGCACGGACCGCACCACCTGGCTGCTGGACTCGCGCCACCACGGCATCTCCATGAACCCGGAGGGCACCAAGCTGTGTGTCGCCGGGACGATGGACAACTACGCCACCGTGGTGGACCGGGCCTCCTTCGACGTCGGCCCGCTGATCACGGCGTCCACACCGTACTGGGCGACCGTGAGCGGCGACGGCCGGGACTGCGTCATCTCCGAGGCCGGTGCCGACCGGATCACGGCCATCGACTTCGCCACCGGCCAGAAGGTCCTCTCCGTGCCGGTCGGCGACCACCCGCAGCGCGTCCGGCTCGGCCATGTGCCGGCCGACTGGACCGGTCCGCAGGGGAGTTGAGGACCCCCTAGGACCCGCTGAGCACCGTACGGCCTCCGGGACGCCCCACTCGCCCGGAGGCCGTACGGCCCGTCCACCGGCCACGGCGACCGTGCCCCGGGTCAGAAGTGCGCCGCCGCCCACGCGCCCAGTTCGGAGCGGGCCGCGGTCAGCAGCTCCGCCGAGGGCGCGGTCGCCCCGTCGGTCACCAGCGCGTAGTGCAGCGTGCCGGAGTCCCGGTCGGTGAGCAGCAGCCGGCGGCTGCCGGTGCCGCCCGGTTCCGGGGCCACGCCGACCGGGGTGCCGGCGGTGTACGCGGGCGGTGCGTACACCGCGCCCAGGTCGGAGACGACGGTGGTGGAGGCGGTCGGGAAGGACGCCGGGAGGTGCAGTTCGGTGGGGGCGGTGCCGCCGCCGGAGCGCCACACCAGCAGCCCGTACCGGCCGGAGCCCACGAGCCTCGCCACGTTCGGCAGGGTGGACGGCACCGGGTTCCAGGTGAGGGTGGTGGAGCCGTCGCGGGAACGGTCCTCGTAGGTGAAGGCCAGGGCGGTGCCGGCGGTGGCGCTCGGGTAGAGGCGGTCGAGGAGCCGGGCGTCCTGGCGCAGGGTGGCGTTCCCGGAGTCGTCCAGTCGTACGGCGGAGAGGTCCTCGTCGTTCCAGGCGTCGCCGGAGGTGAGCACCTTGTCGGGGTTGCCGTTCATCGGCTCGTGGTGCCGGCCGCTGTAGAGGTCCCACTGCCACTGGGTGCCGGAGAGCACCGGCCCGGAGTGCGCCGGGTCCGACCACCAGTTCGCTCCGGGAAGGCGGGAGTCGAGCGCCTGGTACATGGCCTTGAGGACGGTGGGCGCCTTGTCGGAGACCGTGCCGGACAGCGGGTGCCCGAACTCGCTGACCAGGGCGGCGGTGCCGGCGGCCGTGGCGCGGTCACGGATCGCGGTGAAGTCGGCGGCGTACTGGCCGTCGGCGGCCTTGCCCCACATCAGGACGCCGGAGATGGCCTTCTGGTCGTAGAAGTGGGTGTTGAGAACATAGCGCGGGCCGAGCGTGCCCGCGTCCAGCAGGCCGCCCTCCTGCTTCTGGGTGGAGATGTTGGCGTTCCAGAACAGGTTCGGCTCGACGAACGCGGGCTTGTCCTGCCAGCCGGCGGCGTCCATCCGGGCGCGGAACCGCACGTAGAACGGCCAGAGCAGATCGCGTTCCCAGCTGCGCGAGGCCTGCCCGGAGTCGTAGGTGCCCGCGTAGGGCTCGTTGTAGGGGTCGAACCCGACGACGCCGGCGAACTCGTCGTCGGTCAGATGCCCGCGCAGGTAAGCCATGGTGGTCTGGGCGGTGGCGAGGAAGGCGTCCTGGAGGCCGTACGCGTTGTGCCAGAAGTCGTGCTGCGCCTGCTGCACGGCGGCGTTCTGCGTGATGTTCTGGCCCCAGAAGAGACAGATCCCGCAGGATTCCTTCGGGTAGTTCCCCGCGTCGACCGCCCACCCGGGGGCACCGTCGCCGGTGTACCAGCTGCCCGGGCCGAACAGGTGGCGGGCGTACAGGTCCTGGTGGAAGTCGGGGTAGACGCGGATACCCGCGTCCAGGAAGGCGCGGATCTGCTCGGTGACGGCGGCCAGATAGGCGGTGTCGACCTGGCCGCGGGCGGGCTCGGCGTGCGCCCAGGAGAGCAGGAAGCGGACCGCGTTGCCGCCGCCGAGGGCACGCAGCGCGGTCGCGGACTTCCTGGCGTCGGCGGCCGAGGCGAAGGGCAGACCGCCGTTCTCCTCCAGTTTGGTCTCGCCGGAGACGTTGTAGCCGCGCAGGACGACCTCGCGGCCCTGGCCGTCGGTGAAACGGCCGTCGCTCACGGTCAGTCGAGTGCCGTCGAACCAGAGGGAGTCGGCGGGGGCGGCGGTGGCGGACCCGCTGCCCGTCACCGTCAGGAATCCACAGAGGATGACCAGTACAGCCAGTACACGCACCCGAATATTCGGCATGTCCACTACAGTCCGGTGCCCGCCCGGAGGCAGTCAATACTTTCTGACTCTCCAGTAAGTTGACCGGTCCCCCGCCCGCACCCGCCCGTCCGAGCGGCCGGCGGTGGTGCGCGGGACGATGGAGACCTGGCCCCGCGGGAAGGAGCCGAGCGTGCGTGACATCCTGCCGACGCTGGAACGCTGGTACGCGGCCCGGCTCCCGTTCGGGCTCGCCACCGTCGTCGCGGTCAGCCGCAGCGCGCCGCGCGGGCCCGGCGCCGCCATGGCGGTGGGCCCCGGTGACGAGGTCGTGGGCAGCGTGTCCGGCGGCTGTGTGGAAGGGGCGGTGTTCGAGCTGGCCCAGGAGGTCGTGGCGAGCGGCGCGGCCCGCCTGGCGACCTTCGGCTACAGCGACGAGGACGCCTTCGCGGTCGGGCTGACCTGCGGCGGCGAGATTACCGTGCTGGTACGGCCGGTGACCCCGGCCACGGACCGGGCGTTCGGCGCGGTCGCCGCGTCGGTGCGCACCGGCGAGCCGGTCACCCTGGCCACCGTGGTCGACGGTCCCGCCCCGCGCGGATCCACCCTCGCGGTGTGGCCGGACAGCGTGTACGGCACGCTCGGCACGCGCGGCCTCGATGTCGCCGTCACCGCCGACGCGCGCGGCGAGCTGGCCCTCGGCGCCTCGGTGCTGCGGCACTACGGGCCGCGCGGGGAGCGCCGCGAGGACGAGGTCACGCTCTTCCTCCAGTCCTTCGCGCCGCCGCCGCGCATGCTGGTCTTCGGCGCCATCGACTACGCGGCCGCGGTGGCGCGCATCGGCGACTTCCTCGGCTACCGGGTCACCGTGTGCGACGCCCGTGCGGTCTTCGCCACACCGAAGCGCTTCCCGCCGGGCACGGAGGTCGTCGTGGACTGGCCGCACCGCTATCTGCGGGCCACGGTCACCGACGAGCACACGGTGATCTGTGTGCTCACCCACGACCCCAAGTTCGATGTGCCGCTGCTTCTGGAGGCGCTGCGCCGGCCGGCCGCCTATGTCGGGGCGATGGGCAGCCGCCGTACCCACGCGGAGCGCTGGGAGCGGCTGGTCGCGGCGGGACTCGGCGAGGACGAGCTGTCCCGGCTGCGCTCGCCGCTCGGGCTGGACCTCGGCGCCCGGACGCCGGAGGAGGTGGCCGTGTCGGTCGCGGCGGAGATCGTCGCCCTGCGCTGGGGCGGCAGCGGGGCGCCGCTGACCGGGACCGCGGGGGCCATCCACCACCCCGCCCCGCCCTGAGCGCGAGGCGCGTGGCACGGCCGGCCCCGGGCTCAGTGCCGGACCGACCCGGGCAGCAGCCGAGCGGCCGGCACCGCGGCGACCGCGTACAGGCACGCGGACCCCAGCGCCACCGCGTGGAACCCCCACAGGAACCGCCCCTCGGCCGTCGGCGCGCCCGCCATCGCCCCGGCCACCGCGATCCCGATCGCGCCCCCGGTCTGCCGGGCGGTGTTGTTGACGGCCGACGCCAGCCCCGACCGTTCGCCGGGTACGGCGGCGATCGCGGCGGCGACCACCGCGGGCGTCAGCAGCCCGCAGCCGATCCCCCACAGCAGGAACGCGGCCAGCAGCAGCGGATAGCCGGTGCCGGCCGTGGCCCGGGTCAGCAGGGCGAGCCCGGCCGCGGCCACGAGCAGCCCGGCCACGGCCGGCAGCCGCGCCCCGATCCTGCTGGTGATCCGCCCGCCGAGCAGCGCGAACACGGCGAGCGGCAGGAACAGGGGGAGCACCGCGAGACCGGCCTGGAACGCCGACCGGTGCTGCACCGACTGAAGGAACAGGGTCAGCACGAACAGCGTGCCCAGCGCGCACAGGTTCATGATCCCCGCGGTGATGTTGGCCGCGCCGAACGCCGGGCGGCGCACCAGGGCCGGGGGGATCATCGCGGTGTCGCCGCGGCGCCGCTCGGCCACGACGAGGGCCGTCAGCGCGGCCAGGGCGACCACCACGGCCGCGAGCACCCGCGGTGCCGTGGCCCCCGGCCGGCCGCCCTCGATGAAGGCGTAGGTGGTGGACAGCAGGCCCAGGCCGCCGAGCACCAGGGCGGGCAGGTCGAGCGGCGGGGCCGCTTCGTCCCGGCTCTCCCGGACGACGGCGAGGGACCAGACCAGGGCGAGCAGCACGATCGGCACGTTGACCAGGAAGATCGCCCGCCAGCCCAGGCCGTCGGTGAGGGCGCCGCCGAGCAGCGGGCCGGCGGGCAGGGCGAGGCTGCCGATGCCCGCCCAGACACCGATCGCGCGGGCCCGTTCGGCGGAGTCGGGGAAGGCGCGGCCGATGATCGCCAGGGAGCCGGGCAGCAGCAGGGCGGCGCCGAGGCCCTGCACCACCCGGGCGGCGACCAGGACGGGCACCCCCGGGGCGAGGCCGCAGCCCAGCGATCCGGCACCGAACACGGCGAAGCCGGCCAGCACGACCCGCCGGTGGCCGTACCGGTCCCCGGCCGTGCCGCTGGTCAGCATCAGCGAGGCCAGGGTCAGCGCGTAGCCGTCGACCACCCACTGGAGTCCGCCGACGCCGGTGCCGAGCCCGGAGCCGATGGCGGGCAGGGCGACGTTGACGATCGTCACGTCGAGCAGCACCAGGAAGTAACCGGCGCACATGACGAGAAGGACCGTGGAGGGGGAACCGGCGCGGGTCGGGGGACGCACCGCGCGCCTCAGCAGGGTTGCCGCTGTGTGAGCCATGCCCCACGGGTACCACCCGGGACCGGCCATGCCCCTGTGCGTTACCAGGGATCTCCGGCCACGCGCCCGTGCAGGTGCTGGTCGTGCCAGCCGTCGGCGTGCAGCAGGGCGCTGCGCTGGGTGCCCTCGTAGCCGAACCCGGCCTTCTCGGCCACCCGGCAGGAGGCGGTGTTGGCCGTGGAGTGGCACAGGGTGAGCCGGTGCAGGCCCAGGTCGGTGAGGGCCCAGTGGCTGAGCCGCCGGGCGGCCGCGACGGCGAGGCCGCCGCCGCGTGCCTCGGGCAGCACCCAGTAGAAGACCTCGGCGGTGCCGCCGGCCAGGTCGACGTCGTTCAGCCCGGCGAGTCCGACGGCCGCGCCGCCGGACGGGGCGATGGCCCAGACCGCCCCGGTCTCGGCCTGCCGGCGCGCGTGGATCCGCTCGATGCGCGCCCGGGCCTCGGCTCGGCTGCTCACGGTGAAGAGGTTCCACCGGCTGATGTCCGGGTCCTGCCCGGCGGTGAGCAGGGCGTCCGCGTCGGCGTCGTCGAGGTTCCAGGGGCGCAGGCAGCGGCCGTCGGGCAACGCCAGCACGGGCTGGGCGCCGGCGGCGAGCCGGCCGGCGGGTACGACATCGGGTATGCCGGAGCTGATCGTCACCCGGTGATCATCGCATGGGGGCCGGTCGGCGCGGGGGCAGCCGGTGCAGGGTGACGTCCGCGAGGGTGCCGTCGGCGACGGTGGCCGTCAGATAGGTGCAGTGCGGCTGGCGGCGGCGGTCGGTCGGGGAGCCGGGGTTGAGCAGCCGCAGCCCGCCGGGGGCGGTGGTGTCCCAGGGGATGTGGCTGTGGCCGAAGACGAGGACGTCCAGGTCGGGGAAGCGGGCGGCGCAGCGGGCCTCCCGGCCCTGGGCGGGGCCGGTCTCGTGCACCACGCCGAAGCGCAGCCCGCCCAGTTCGGCGCGGGCCACCTCGGGCAGCCGGGCGCGCAGCTCGGGGCCGTCGTTGTTGCCGTACACGCCGACCAGCCGGCGGCTGCGGCTCTCCAGCAGGTCGAGCGTGGCGGTGTCGACCCAGTCCCCGGCGTGGAACACGACGTCCGCCCGCTCGAGCTCGGCGAGCAGCTGCTCGGGGAGCCGCTTGGCGCGTTTCGGCAGGTGGGTGTCGGACATCAGGAGCAGACGCACCACGTCAGCCTAGGTGGACCGGGAGGTCAGGCGGCGGACCGTGGCGAGGGTGCCGAGGGCGGCGGCGCCCGCGCCGAGGGCCGTGGCGGCGGGGTGCCGGCTCAGGGTCTGCTGCCAGGACCGGGCGTGGGCGCTGTCGTCGAAGGCGCCGTGGGCGCCCTGGTCGTCGGCGGGGTCGCGGTCGACCGGGGCGAAGAGATTGTCCAGGCCGGAGGGCGGGATGCGGCCGGTCTGCTGGGAGTCGAAGCCGGTGCGGGCCAGATAGCGGTCGAGCAGGGCCGGGGCGAACCGGTTGGCCCAGATGGTGGCGACCGTGCTCGCGCCGACGTAGTACTGCTTGCGGCGCGGATGGTCGGCGGCGTACAGCACACCGCGCGCGGCGACCTCCGGCTGGTAGATCGGCGGCACCGGCATGGGGTGCCGGGACAGCCGGGAGCGCACCCAGTCGAACTGGGGGGTGTTGACGGCGGGCAGCTGGACGACGGTGACGTGCACCTTGCTGCCGCGGTGCAGGAGTTCGGTGCGCAGGGCGGAGGTGAAGCCGTTGATGGCGTGCTTGGCGCCGCAGTAGGCCGACTGGAGCGGGATGGACCGCTCGCCGAGCGCGGAGCCGACCTGCACGATCGTGCCCCGGTCGCGGGGCAGCATACGGGCGAGGGCGGAGCGGGTGCCGTTGACGAAGCCGAGGTAGGTGACCTCGGTGACCCGCCGGAACTCCTCGGCACTGATCTCCTCGAACGGCGCGAACACGGTGCAGAACGCGCAGTTGACCCAGACGTCGATGGGCCCGAACTCCTGCTCGGCGGCCCGGGCGACGGCCTCGGTCTGCTCGGGGTCGGCCACGTCGGCGGGGTGCACCAGGGGCCGGCCGCCGAGGGCCGCGACCTCGTCGGCCGCCGCCCGCAGCCCGCCCTCGCCGCGCGCGACCAGCACGACGTTCGCCCCGCGGCGGGCGTACAGCCGGGCGGTGGCCCGGCCGACCCCGGCGCTGGCGCCGGTGATGACGACGGTGGTGGGCATGATCGGCTGCTCCTTCCGGTTGCTGCTCACTGCTTCCTGCCTCCCGCTTCCGCCTCCCGCCGGCCGGTGTCAGCCGCGCCTGCCCCGCCGCCGGAGCGCGCGGACGGTGCCCGCTGTCAGGGCGGCGGCGGAGGCGGTCGTCGCGGCGGTGGTCGCCCAGCGGGCCGTACGGGACGGCTCGGGCGGGCGGTCGGCGAGGCGGTCGGGGTGGTCGCTGGGCAGGTTGCCGTCGAGTCCGAGGGCCAGCACCTCGGCGAGGTGCAGGGCGCGCCGGCCGGTGCCGCCCTGCTCGATCTGGGTGCGGCAGCTGAAGCCGTCGGCGAGGACCAGGCTGTCCGGGGCGGCCGCCCGCACGGACGGCAGGACGCCCAGTTCCGCGACGGCCATGGACACCTCGTGGTGGCCGCGTTCGAAGCCGAAGTTGCCGGCCAGGCCGCAGCAGCCCTCGTCGAGGACGTCGGCGTCGAGGTGGGCGCGGCGCATGAGTTCGCGGTCGGCGTCGAACTTGGTGACGGCGTGCTGGTGGCAGTGGGTCTGCACGGTGGCCTGCCGGGCGAGCTGCGGCGGCCGCCAGCCTTCGGGGGCGTGGTGGACGAGCTGTTCGGCGAAGGTGCGGACCTGTCCGGCCAGCCGCTGGACGTCCTGGTCGGCCGGGAGGAGTTCGGGGGCGTCGGCGCGGAACACCGCCGTACAGGACGGTTCCAGGCCGATGACCGGGGTGCCGGCCTCCAGGTAGGGGGCCAGGACGCCGAGGGTGCGGCGCAGCACCCGCTTGGCGGCGGGCAGTTGCCCGGTGGAGATCCAGGTCAGCCCGCAGCACACGGGCTCGGTGGGCACGGCGACCCGGAACCCGGCGTCCTCCAGCACGCGGACGGCGGACCGGGCGACGGCCGGGTGGAAGTAGGTGCTGAAGGTGTCGGGCCACAGCAGGACCGTGCGCGGGTCGGCCGGGTCGGGGTCCTCGCCGCCGCGCTCCCGCCACCACTGCACGAAGGACCGCTCGGCGAAGACGGGTGCCGAGCGGGCGCCGTCCACGCCGGCCAGCCGTTTGCCCACGGCGGCGAGGCCGGGCGCGTGCAGCGCGGAGTTGACCAGGGCCGGGGCGGCCCGGGACAGCCGGGCCCACACCGGGAGCCAGCCCATCGCGTAGTGCGCCATGGGCCGGACCCGGCCGGCGTAGTGCTGGGAGAGGAACTCGGCCTTCAGGGTCGCCATGTCGACCCCGGTCGGGCAGTCCGACTTGCAGCCCTTGCAGGCCAGGCAGAGGTCGAGCGCGTCGCGTACGGCGGTGGAGCGCCAGCCGTCCTCGATCACGGAGTCGGCGTGGCCGCCGAGCATCTCGAACAGCAGCCGGGCCCGCCCGCGCGTGGAGTGCTCCTCCTCCCTGGTGGCCCGGTAGGAGGGGCACATCACGCCGCCGGAGTGGCCACGGCAGTTGCCGATGCCGACGCAGCGCAGCACGGCCCGGCCGAAGGAGTGGTCGTCCTCGGGGAAGCCGAAGTGGGTCTCGGGGGTGGCGGGCCGCCAGGTGGGGCCGAGGCGCAGCTGTCCGTCGACGGGGTTGGGGTGCACGATCTTGCCGGGGTTCATCCGGTTCCCGGGGTCGAAGAGCGCCTTCAGCTCGCCGAACGCGGTGACGAGCCGTTCGCCGAACATGCGGGTCAGCAGCTCGCCGCGGGACTGGCCGTCGCCGTGCTCGCCGGAGAGCGAGCCGTCGTAGGAGACGACCAGGTCGGCGGCGCGTTCCAGGAAGCGGCGGAACCGGGCGACGCCGTCGGCGGTGCGCAGCCCGAAGGGGATGCGGGTGTGCACGCAGCCCTGCCCGAAGTGGCCGTACAGGGACGGGTGGTCGTAGTCGAACTCGGCGAACAGGCCCTTGAGGTCGCGCAGGTAGTCGCCGAGCCGCTCGGGCGGTACGGCGGAGTCCTCCCAGCCCTCCCAGGTCTCCCGGTCGTCGGGCGGGCGGGCGGTGACGCCGAGTCCGGCCTCGCGGGCCCTCAGCATCCGCTGCTCGCGCTCGGGGTCGTCGGAGAAGGCGACGGTGCTGTCCTTCTCGTCCCGGCCGACGGCCCGCAGCAGGGCGTGCGCCTGCTCGTCCACGTCCTCCTGGCTGTCGCCGCTGTACTGCACCATCAGCCAGCTGTCGCCCTCGGGCAGCACGGCGAGGGAGTCGAGATAGGCGCCCTCCTCCCGCATCAGCTGGGCCATCCGCCCGTCCAGCGCCTCCAGCTGGCTGGGCGAGCAGTGTTCCAGCAGCTGGGGTACGTCGTCGGCGGCGGCGCAGATGTCGTCGTAGCCGAGCACCAGCAGCGACTGGTACGGCGGCACGGGCACCAGGTCGAGTTCCGCGCGCAACACGGTGACCAGGGTGCCCTCGCTGCCGACGAGCGCCTTGGCCACGTCGAAGCCGTTCTCGGGCAGCAGCGAGTCGAGGTTGTAGCCGGAGACCCGGCGCGGGATCTTGGGGTAGCCGCGGCGGATGTCGGCGAGGTAGGCGCCGGCGATGCGGTCGAGCCCGGCGTAGATCTCGCCGAGCCGGCCGCCGCCGGCGATGATCCGGGCCCGTTCGTCGGGCGGGGTGGGGCCGACCCAGGCGCGCTGCCCGTCGTAGGTGAGGATCTCCAGCCGCCGGACGTTGTCGACGGTCTTGCCGTACGCCTGGGCGGAGGCGCCGCAGGAGTTGTTGCCGATCATGCCGCCCAGCGCGCAGTGGCTGTGGGTGGACGGTTTGGGCCCGAACTGGAGCTTGTGCCGGGCGAGTCGCCGGTTGAGTTCGTCCAGGACGATCCCGGGCTCCACGACACAGGTGCGCCGGTCGGGGTCGACGGAGATCAGTCCGGTGCAGTACTTGCTCCAGTCGATCACCACGGCGGTGTTGGTCGTCTGTCCGGCCAGGCTGGTGCCGCCGCCCCGGGACAGCACGGGGGCGTCGAAGCGTGCGCACACCGCCAGCGCCCGGGCGCCCGCCTCCACCGTGCGGGGGACGACGACGCCCAGCGGGGGCTGCCGGTAGTTGGAACCGTCCGTGGCGTAGGCGCCGCGGCTGCCCGCGTCGAACCGGATCTCGCCGTCCACCTCGGCCCGGAGGGCGGCCTCCAGGCCGGATGTGTCCGCAGCGGTCATCTGCGCTCCCTGTTCTCACCGTTCTCACCGATGTGCTGCCGGGCTGTGGGGTCCGGGGACCGGCGAGTACCCGGCAATTCCGCGGGCAAAGCCGAACCGACCGCCGCCGGCTGGTCACCGTGGGCGAGGACGGGCGGGCGCAGGGGTTCAGTCCTCGCCGCGCACGATGTTGTCCTCGGCTGCCGGGCCCTGCCGTCCGGTGCCGGCGCCGGTCACGACGGCGGGCAGGCAGGTGCGCACCGCCCCGTCCCGTCGGCGTCCGGTCTTCGTCCGGCCGGTCTCGGCGCGGGGGGCGGCTTTCTCACTGGTGTGCGCGGTCACGTCGGTCATCTTCCTTCTGCGTCCCCTCGCCCGGCGGAAGGCTCTCGTGTTGCCGCCGGGCCCTGGGGGGCGCGTGTGCGATGTGTTCGGCCGGGTCCCCGCGCCGGGGGTTTTCGAAACCTTGCCGGTCAGCAGTCAGCGGTCAGGTGCGGTGCCGGTCAGCGTCAGGTGCGGTGCCGGTCAGCGTCAGGTGCGGTGCCGGTCAGCGGTCAGGTGCGGCCGCCGCCCCCGCCACCGAAGGACCCGCTGGACCCGGGCGACCAGCGCGCCCTGCGCTGGTCGTCGGCGCGGCGGCTGCGGATGTTGCCGAGCTGGTGGGGCGTCAGACGCTCACTCTCGTCCGCCGCCCGCGGCACCTCGTGCGGCTCGCGCATCTCGCTGACCTCGCGGACCGGCCCGGTCGGCGGCAGCACGGGCTGCTCCTCGGGCCGTGGCGGCGCCGGTTCGCGCTCGCGCACCTTGAAGCCGAGACGGAAGGCCCAGAGGAGTCCGGCGGCACAGGCGACCCCGGCGACCAGGATGAGGACGTATCCGAAGACCTGCGCACCGGCGGCTGCTTCGGACCTGACGTGGCTGGCGTACATGGCGATGTCCATGCGCCCCGGGTACCCACCCGGGCCGCGCGTACGACCGGGGGTGTGCAGGGCGTGGCGCTGCCGGGGCCAGGGCCGGCCGCGAGTAGCGTCACCAGGGATGACCGAAACGCCCGATGTGCCGGAAACCCATGAGATCGTCGTCCGCTACCTGGCCCCCGCCCCGCGGCCCGGCCGGACCCTGCTGCGCTGGCTCGCCACCACGGACCACAAGGTGATCGGCCGGCTGTACATGGTGACGTCGTTCTGCTTCTTCCTGTTCGCCGGGCTGCTGGCACTCGGGATGCGCGCCGAACTGGCGCGGCCGGGGCTCCAGTTCCTGAGCCTGCACGGCTACGACCAGTTCTTCACGATCCACGGCACGATCATGATGCTGCTGTTCGCGACCCCGATGTTCGCCGGGTTCGCCAACGCCGTCATGCCGCTCCAGATCGGTGCGCCGGACCTGGCGCTGCCCCGGCTGAACGCGCTGTCGTACTGGATGTACCTGTTCGGGGCGCTGATGGTGGTGTCCGGTTTTCTGGTGCCGGGCGGGGCCGCCGCGTTCGGCTGGTTCGCCTACGCGCCGCTGAACAGCGCCTACTTCTCGCCCGGCGCGGGCGGCGACCTGTGGGCGATGGGCCTGGTGGTCACCGGTGTGTCGACGACCCTGACCGCGGTCAACTTCATCACCACGATCGTGGCCCTGCGCGCCCCGGGGCTGACCATGTTCCGGATGCCGATCTTCACCTGGAACGTGCTGTTCACCTCGATCCTGATCCTGCCCGCGTTCCCGGTGCTGACGGCCGCGCTGCTGGCGCTGGAGGCGGACCGGAAGTTCGGGGCGCATGTGTTCGACGCGGCGAACGGGGGCGCGCTGCTGTGGCAGCACCTGTTCTGGTTCTTCGGGCATCCGGAGGTCTACATCGTGGCGCTGCCGTTCTTCGGGATCATCTCGGAGATCGTCCCGGTGTTCTCCCGCAAGCCGCTGTTCGGCTATCTGCCGATGATCGGCGCGACCATCGCGATCACGATGCTGTCGGCGGTGGTGTGGGCGCACCACATGTTCGCCACGGGCGCGGTGCTGCTGCCGTTCTTCTCCGTGATGTCGTTCCTGATCGCGGTGCCCACCGGCATCAAGTTCTTCGCCTGGATCGGGACGATGGTGAACGGGTCGGTGTCGTTCGAGACACCGATGCTGTGGGCGATGGGCTTCCTGATGTCCTTCCTGCTCGGCGGGTTGAGCGGGGTGCTGATCGCCTCCCCGCCGCTGGACTTCCATCTCACCGACACCTACTTCATCGTGGCGCACCTGCACTATGTGCTGTTCGGCACCGTGGTGTTCGCGATGTTCGCGGGGTTCTACTTCTGGTGGCCGAAGTTCACCGGGAAGATGCTGGACGAGCGGCTCGGCAAGGTCCACTTCTGGCTGCTGTTCCCGGCGTTCCAGCTCACCTTCCTGGTGCAGCACTGGCTGGGCGAGGCGGGGATGTCGCGCCGTTACGCCGACTATCTCCCGTCGGACGGGTTCACGCTGCTCAACACCCTGTCGTCGGCGGGCGCGTTCCTGCTGGGCGTGTCCACCCTGCCGTTCCTGTACAACGTCTGGCGCACCGCGGCCAGGGGCGAGCGGGTCGGCGCCGACGACCCCTGGGGCTGGGGCCGGGGCCTGGAGTGGGCCACCTCCTGTCCGCCGCCCCGGCACAACTTCACGGCGCTGCCCCGGATCCGCTCCGAGTCGCCCGCCTTCGACCTGCACCATCCGGAGGTCGACAGTCCGGCCGGGGAGGAGCTGGCACGATGAAGGCCGAGTCGATGCTGTTCGGCGGGGTCGCGCTGTTCTTCGGCGGGTCGGCCGCGCTGTACGGGGTGTGGTCGGGCGACGAGACCGGCACCGTGGCGCTGGTCGTCGCGTGTGGGATGGCGGGGCTGGTGTCGTTCTTCTGCCTGATCCAGTTCCGGCGGCGGGGCGCCCGCGCGCAGGACCGGACGGAGGCGGAGGTCGCGGACGCCGCTGGGCCGGTGGCGTTCTTCCCGGACGAGAGTGTGTGGCCGGTGGTCACCGCGCTGGGATTCGCGGTGACGGCGACCGGTGTGGTCTACGGGCTGTGGCTGTTCCTCATCGGGCTGGGCGTTCTGGCTCGCGGGGTGTACGGGATGGTGTTCCAGTACGCGCACCGGTGAGCGGCCTGCGCGGGGCGCCGGGCCGGAACGACCCGACGGGCTCGTGGTCGCTGTCGTAGCCGCCGGAGACGCTCTGCGTGACCTCCCCGGTGGGCACGCCCTCCTCGAGCCGCTCGCGCTCGGCCTCGGTGAGGGCCCGGCACAGCCAGCGGGTCACCGTGAAGGCCAGCAGGGGCGCCACGACCAGGGCGATGCGCAGCACCCAGGTGAGGGCGTTCACGGAGATGTGGAAGGTCTGGGCGATCACGTCGTTTCCGCCGGCCAGCAGCAGGACGACGTAGAACACCGTGCCGGCCACGCCGAGCCCGGTGCGTACGGGGCGTTCGCGGGGCCGGTCGCACAGGTGCTGTTCGCGCTGCCGCTCCCCCGTCAGGCGCTGCTCCACGAAGGGATAGGCGTACAGGACCGCGAAGAGCAGGCCGGGCAGCACCACGGCCGGGAGCAGCACGTTCCACATGAAGGTGTGCCCGGCGACCGTGGTCTCCCACGGCGGTACGAGGCGCAGCGCGCCCTCCAGGAAGCCGACGTACCAGTCGGGCTGGGAGTCGGTGGAGGCCTGGTCGGGGCGGTAGGGGCCGTAGACCCAGACGGGGTTGATCTGCGCCAGGCCGGCGAGCAGCACCAGGACGCCGGAGACGGTGAGGGCCAGGCCGGTGGAGGACGCCGCGAACTGCGGGACCAGGGGCTTGCCGACGGAGTTGCGGTTGGTGTGCCCGGGGCCGCGCCAGTGGGTGTGTTTCAGGTAGAACACCAGGATCAGGTGCACGGTGACCAGGCCGATCAGTACGCCGGGCAGCAGCAGGATGTGCACGGGGTAGAGCCGGGTGATGATGTCGTGGCCCGGGTACTGGCCGCCGAAGACGAAGAACGCGACGTAGGTGCCGACCACCGGGAGCGAGGCCATGATCCCCTGGGCGATGCGCAGCCCGGTCCCGGAGAGCAGGTCGTCGGGGAGCGAGTAGCCGGCGAACCCCTCGGCGAGCGAGACGACGAACAGGGTGAGCCCGATGACCCAGTTCGCCTCGCGGGGCCTGCGGAAGGCGCCGGTGAAGAAGATCCGCAGCATATGGGTGCCGATGGCGGCGACGAAGACCAGCGCGGCCCAGTGGTGGGTCTGCCGCATCAGCAGTCCGCCGCGGACGTCGAAGCTGATCCGGAGGGTGGAGTCGAAGGCCTCCGACATCCGGACCCCGCGCAGCGGCGTGTACGGGCCCGCGTAGACGACCTCGCGCATCTCCGGCTTGAAGAACAGCGTCAGCCAGACCCCGGTGACGATGAGCACCAGCAGGCTGTACAGGGCGATCTCGCCGAGCAGGAAGGACCAGTGCTCGGGAAACGCCTTGCGCAGCAGCGAGCCGCCCTCGGTGAGCGGCAGTCTGGCGTCGACGGCGTCGGCGAACCGTTCGGCGCGGCGGGTGGTGCGGCGGGCGGCGCGGCGGGCGGCGCCCCTCACCGCTCCTCCGGGGCCGCCGCCGCCCGCTCCACCTCCGCCTCGATCTCGGCGCGCGGCCGGCCCGTCTGCTTGGCGTACTCACTCACCGCGCTCTGCACGTCCCGGGCCAGGTCCCGCCAGGCCCGCAGGGCGGTCTCGTAGGTGCCCGACTGGGCACCGGTCATCCCCCGCTCGGCGGGTGGGCCATAGGTGCTGCGCAGCTCCTCGACGGTGGCGTGTGCCGCCTCGGCCGCGCGCTGCTTCTGCACCAGTTCCTCGAAGGTGTGTGCCACACCACTCGACCCTAGGCACGCGGACCGGATTGCGCCTGTCCAACGGCCCGGGAAGCACCCGTGTGGCGGCCGCGGGCCCGTGCTGACCGTCCAGGACGAGCCCGTCCGGGACGAACGCCAAGCCCCTGTGCGGCCGGGGGCAGAAGCACACGCCGGCCATCCCGGACGAGCCGCCGGCCGGTGGGCGTCTCACGGGTCGGGGGTGAGTTCTGCCCAGACCTGTTTGCCGCCGCTGACCGGGACCGTTCCCCAGGCCGCCGAAACCGCTTCGACCAGCAGGATGCCCCGGCCGCCGGTGGCTTCCCAGCCGATGTCGGTGGGCTTGACCGGGCTGCGCGGTGAGGTGTCGGCGACGGCGAGCCGCAGCCGGTGGTTGACCAGGCTGAGGTCGAGCCGGACCGGGCCGTCGGTGTGCACCAGCGCGTTGGTGACGAGTTCGGAGACGATCAGCAGGGCCGCGTCCATCGTGTCCGGCGAGACGTTCCAGGTGCGCAGGGTGCGCCGGGTGAAGCGGCGGGCGTGCCGGGCGGCCTCCGGCACCCGCCACACCGTCCAGCTCTCCCGCAGCGGGCAGACGGCCAGGCCGTCGTACCGCATCAGCAGCAGGGCGACGTCGTCGCCGCGGTGCGCGCCCGCGAGCAGGGTGTCGGCGACCTGGCCGAGGTGGGCGGGGTCGGCGGCGGCGAGGTCGTGGGCGAGCCGGTCCATGCCGGTGTCGAGGTCGGTCTCGGGGGACTCCACCAGCCCGTCGGTGGTCAGCGCGAGCAGCGTGCCGGGGGTGAGCCGCAGCGGGGTCATCGGGAACTCGGCCCGGTCCAGCACCCCGAGTGGCGGCCCGCCCTCGGACCCCACGGTCTCGGTGCCGCCGTCCGGATGGCGCAGCAGCGGCGGCAGGTGGCCGGCCCGCACGATCCACGCGGTGCCCTGCTCCATGTCGACGTCGACGTAGGCGCAGGTGGCGAAGAGGTCGGTCTCCATCTCCAGCAGCAGCCGGTTGGCGTGGGCGACGACCACGTCGGGGGCGTGGCCCTCGGTGGCGTAGGCGCGCAGCGCGGTGCGCATCTGGCCCATCAGGGTGGCGGCGCCCGCGTTGTGGCCCTGGACGTCGCCGATGACCAGGGCCACGTGGTTGTCGGCGAGCGGGATCACGTCGTACCAGTCGCCGCCGACCTCCAGCCCCGCGGTGGTGGGCAGGTAGCGGGCCACGGCGACCGCGCCGGGCAGCCGGGGCAGCCGGCGCGGCAGCAGGGTGCGCTGGAGCATGCCGACGAGCTCGTGCTCGGCGTCGAAGGCGTGGGCGCGCAGCAGGGCCTGTCCGGTCAGACTGGCGCAGGCGGTGAGCAGGGCCCGTTCGTCGGCGCCGAACTCGTGCGGGTCGTCCCAGCCGATCAGGCAGGCGCCGGCCATCCGGCCGCCGGCGGGCAGCGGCAGCACGGCGAGGCCGCCGGGGCCCACCTCGGCGAGCGCGGGTTCGAGCGGGCTGCCGGCGGGCCAGATGCGGGCGCGGCCCTGGCGCAGGGCGGCGGCGAGGGTGGGCATGGCGCGCACGGGCGCGTCGGGCCACTCGGTGCGCCACTCGCTGCGCCACACCTCGGGCCAGGACTCGGGTTCGGGCGGGTCGAGGACGGTGACGACGAGCCGGTCGTTCTCCAGTTCGGCGAGCGCGATCCGGTCGGCCTGGAGCGGTCGGCGCAGGGCGGCGACGACGGCCTTGCCGACGTCCTTGACGGTGCCGGCGGTGGCCAGGGCGGCGGCCAGCCGCTGCACCCGGGCCACGTCGGTGACGTCGGACCGCAGGGTGGAGGCGTCGGCGACGGTGCCGACGAGCCGGGCGGGGCGGCCCTCCCCGGCGGGCAGCAGCCGGCCGCGCAGCCTCAGCCACCTGGGGGACCCGGAGGCCTGGCGGACGCGGAACTCCAGTTCCCGGTCGCCGATGGTCATATGGTCGGCCTCGACGACGGACATCAGGGCGGGCAGGTCCTCCGGCACGGTGAGGGCGAGCAGTGTCTCCACCCGGCCGTCGAAGGCGTCCCGCCCGATGCCGAACAGCCGCAGCAGGGCGTCGCCGACGTCGATCCGCCCGGTGTCCATGGACAGGCTGAAGGCGTCGGCGGTCAGCTCGCCGTTGTCGGTGACGGCCGCCGCGGCGGGTACGGCGACCGCGTGGGCGATCCGGCGCAGACAGGCCCGGTCGTCGGTGCCGAAGCCGCCGGGCTGCTCGCTCACCGCCAGCAGGCAGCCGCCGTCGCGGCCGCCGAGCGGCAGGGCGGCCACCGAGAAGTCCCGGGCGGGGGTGCGGCGCGCCTCGGGGCAGTCGGCCAGCTCCGCCGGGCCGAGCCACAGCGGGCGCCCGGTGCGGTGCGCCTGGGCGGCCGGGGAGCCGCCGGTGACCGGATAGCCGTCCTTGAGCCCGTACAGGGTGCGGGGCAGCCCCGCCGACTCGGCCAGCCACAGCACCGCGGGATCGCCGCCCGGCGCGTACACCCCGGCGAACGCCGCCCCGGCGAACACCAGCGCCTGTTCCAGGACACGGCGCAGGCGGTCGGGTGCCCCGGGGTCCGCGGCGAGTGTCTCCAGGGCGATTTCGGCGCGCTCGGCTCTGGTTCCGTGTACCGCGGCGCCCTCACTGACCACGCCGCCATTACAGCGCTTATACGACCGCCGCGCAGCCCCTGTGCCGTTCCCCCATGGGACCCGGTCGGCGCTTTCGCGGCGGCGGCCCGTGGACCTCGATCGAAACCAAGGGTGCGCGGGGGCGCACATGCGTGTGCGTCCGCCGCCCCGCGCTTCGCCTGCCCGCGCATGGGCCGGGGTGGACGGGGTATATGGATCGCCCCCCGAGGCCTTGTGAGCGCAGGCCGGGTGGCGTGGCGGGGCACGGACGGAGCGCTCGCCGTGCGCCGGGCGCGCCCGCGAGGGAGCCTGGAGCGCGGGGCGCCGCGCGCCGTACGAGGAGGTGGTCGGCGTGTCCGACGGGCCGGGGCCGAGACAGGCGCCCGCGGCCGGCCAGCTGCCGACCGGCCGGCCGGTGCTGTCGCTCGCGCTGGTCTCCCTGCTGGAGGAGGTGCACGCGCACTCCGGCGCCGTCTATCTGCTCCGGCCGGACGAGCCGGTGCTGGAGATGGCGGTGAAGGCGGGCATGCCCAGGGCCTTCACGGCACCCTGGGAGCGGGTGGGGCTGAGCGCGCCGATCCCGGTCGCGGAGGCGGTACGCGAGCGGCGGCTGGTCTGGGTGAGCGGCGAGGAGGAGATGGCCCGCCGCTTTCCGCGGATCGCGGTGGTGCTGCCGTACCCGTTCGCGCTGGCCGCCGCGCCCGTGGCGACCGCGCGGAAGGTGTACGGCGCGCTGTTCGTGACCTGGCCCGGCGCGCATCCGCCGGAGCTGTCCGAGGGCGAGCGCAGGCATCTGACGGCGGCCTGCGAGCGGCTGGCGCTGCGGCTGGAGCGGGCCGCCGCGGAGAACCGGCCGATCACCCACGAGGCCGATGTGCTCGCGGCGCCCGTGCCGGGCATGGGGAACACGCTGGGCTCGGTGGAGGCGGCGCGGATGGTGGCCCGGCTGCCGTACGGGCTGGTGTCGCTGGATCTGCACGGCCGGATCGGCTTCGTCAACCAGGCCGCCGCCGAGCTGCTGGGGAAACCGCCGGACCACCTGCTCGGCACGCTGCCGTGGGTGTCGGTGCCCTGGCTGAACGACCCGATGTACGAGGACCGCTACCGGGCGGCGCTGATCAGTCAGCAGGTCACCTCGTTCGTGGCGCTGCGTCCGCCGGGCGAGTGGCTGTCGTTCCGGCTGTATCCGAACACGACCGGGCTGAGCGTGCGGATCAGCCGGGCCCGGGCGGTGGCCGAGATGGCGCGCGCCGCCCCGCCGACGGGGTCGGGGCCGTCCCGTCTGGTGACGATCTCGCAGGTGCTGAGTCTGGCGGGCGCGCTGACCGAGGCGGTGGGGGTGCAGGACGTGATCCAGCTGGTCTGGGACGAGGTGGCCCCGGCGGTCGGCAGTCAGGCGCTGGTGGTGCTCGGCACCGAGGGCGGCCGGCTGCATGTGCTGGGACACCGGGGGTACGGCGACCCGCACATCGTGGAGCGGTTCAACGGGCTGCCGCTGTCCGAGCGGACCCCGGGCACCCAGGCGCTGAACAGCGGCGTACCCGGGTTCTTCGACTCGCGGGAGCAGCTGGAGCGGCTGTACCCGAACCGGGGCGAGACCCCGGACGGCTTCGCGGCCTGGGCCTATCTGCCGCTGATCGCGTCCGGGCGGCCGGTGGGCACCTGTGTGCTGGCCTACGCCGAACCGCATGTCTTCCCCGCCGACGAGCGGGCGGTGCTGACCTCGCTCGGCGGGCTGATCGCCCAGGCCCTGGAGCGGGCCCAGCTGTACGACGCCAAGCACCGGCTCGCCCACGGGCTGCAACAGGCGCTGCTGCCGCACACGCTGGTGCCGCCGCCGGGCATCGAGGCCGCCGCCCGCTATCTGCCGGCCATGCACGGCATGGACATCGGCGGGGACTTCTACGACCTGGTGCCGACCGGGCCGTTCTCGGCGGCGGCGATCGGGGACGTGCAGGGCCACAATGTGCGGGCGGCGGCGCTGATGGGGCAGATCCGTACCGGGGTCCGCGCGTACACCACGGTCGGGCAGGCGCCGCACGAGGTGATGAGCAGCACCAACCGGCTGCTGATCGACCTCGGCGCGGAGCTGTTCGCCAGCTGTCTGTATCTGCGGCTGGACCCGGCCCGGGGGCGGGCCGTGATGGCGCGGGCGGGGCATCCGCCGCCGCTGCTGCGACGGCCCGACGGGCGGGTGCGGGTGCTGGACCTGGCCGGCGGTCCCCTGCTGGGCATCGACGCGGAAGCCGTCTATCCGACGACCGAGGTGTCCCTCGCGCCCGGTTCGGTGCTCCTCCTCTACACGGACGGGCTGGTGGAGTCCCCGGGGGCCGACATCGAGGACGCCCTGGTGGAGCTGGGCGGGCTGCTCGCGGAGGCCGGCGACCAGCCGTTGGAGAGCCTCGCGGACGCGGTGATCCGGCACAGCGCGGCGGCCCGGGAACGGGTGGACGACGTGGCGGTGCTGTTGCTGCGGGCCCACGCCGACGGCTGAGTCGCGGGGCGGTCGGCGGGAGGCGGAGGCCGAGCCGGTGGCCCGGCCCTCCCGCCGGAGGGCCGGGCCGGGCCCTGCCGGCCGGAACCGCGCGGGGCCGACAGGGCGTTCGGGGGACCGGGCTCAGCGGGTGCCGGTCAGGGACGAGGTCCCGTTGCCGTCCGCGGAGCCGGCGCCGGACCCGTCGCTCGCCGAGCCGCTGCCGGACTGGTCGCCGGCCGAGGCCGACGGGTCGGCGCCGGCGCCGCTCTGGTCGCCGGCCGCGGCGCCGGACTGGTCGCCCGCACCCGACTGGTCGCCCGCGCCGTTGCCATTTCCGTTGTTGCCCGCGTTGCCGTTGTTGCCCGCGTTGCCCGCGTTGCCGCCGTCCCCGAGGGTCGCGCCGGTGGCCTGGAGGGCGGCGGTGACCGGCTGGAAGAAGGTCTCGCCGCCGTTGGTGCAGTCGCCGCTGCCGCCGGAGGTGAGGCCGACCGCGCCGCCGTCCTGGGTGAACAGGGAGCCGCCGCTGTCCCCGGGCTCGGCGCAGACGTTGGTCTGGATCAGGCCGTTGACGGTGTCGACGCCGTTCGGGTCGGTCTCGCTCTGGAAGTTGACGGTGGCGTCGAGGCCGGTGACCTGGCCGTCGTGCAGCCCGGTCGTGGAGCCCATGCGGAACACGGTCTCGCCGACGGTGGCATCGGCCGCCTGAGTGATCTGCACGGTCTGGCCGTTGCCGGTGTTGACCTCGCTCGACGTCTGGGTATTCGGGTCGTCGTACTTGACGAGCGAGAAGTCGTTGCCGGGGAAGACCGCCTGGTCGACGGTGGCGATGGGCTGGCCGCTCTGGGAGTCGGACCACTGCTTGGCGGCGACGCCGCAGTGACCGGCCGTCAGAAAGGCGGGGCTGCCGTCGGAGGCAGTGACGTTGAAGCCGAGGGAGCAGCGGACGCCGCCCGCTTGCGTCTGGGCGAAGATGGCGTCGCCGCCGGAGACGAAGGTCTTGAAGGTGCCGCCGGACCGCTTCAGGGTCGCCATGCCGGAGCCGAGGCCCTGCACGGTGGACTGGAGCCGGTTCCACCGGGCGCCGGTGACCGTGGAGTCGGCGGTGACCAGGACCTTGTTGGTGCGCGGGTCGATGGCCCACGAGGTGCCGGGGATGGTCGCCTTGGTCTTCAGGGTCCGCGCGGCCGCCTTGAGCTGCCGGGTGCTGTGGTCCACCGTGCGGACGGCGGCGCCGGCCTGCTCGGCTCGGGCGGCGGCCTGGGCGTCGCCGTGCACGACGTTGACGACCAGCTGCTGCTTGGCGCTGTCGTAGTAGGTGCCGGCGACCGCGTCGCCGAGGGTCTTCTGCAACCGGGCGGCGAGGCCCGAGGCCTGAGTCGCCTTCAGGGTCCGGGCGGTGCCGGTGGCGCCGGCCGACCCGCCCCGGTCCTGGGAGGCGTTGGCGTTGGGGAGCAGGAGGGCCGCCGCTCCGAGCGCCGCGACACCGCCCACCGCTATCGCGGCCTTGCGCTTGGGCATTCGCTTGTGACTCAAACTTCTCGACCTCCTGGGGACGGGGGTCTGCCGTTCATGGGCTCTCGCTCCATGGGCAGTTCGTGCCTGACAGTTCGTTCGTTGACGGCGCCTGGATGGCCGTACGTACGCAGTCGACGGGCGGTGCGTTCAGTTCCGCTTCCCGGCGGCCGGACCGGCAGGGTGAATCGGCCACGTTCCGCGATCCTGGACTGACACGCTCGGCAACCGATCGGTAACGGTCAGCTGTGGACACAGAGCGGAATCCCTGCTTCAGGGAATCTGCACATCGAATGCTCAACCAGGTCACCGGCCGCGCCGGATCTGCACATCCCCTTACCCCCGGTCACACCATTGGCGCGGAGTGCCGGATTCGCCGCGCGGCGGGCAAGGCCGCCGGTGCGACGATGCCGTGCGGCATGTGAAGGAGTCGCCGACAAGGTGTGGGCGGACCTGCACGGATCCGTGCGTCTCCGCGACAAACTGCCTGGTGGGCGCCCTGGTTGATTGGAAGCGGGCGCCGCCTGCGTGCTTTGATCCATCGCACCGCAGGGCTCGCCCCGGTGCCCGCTCCACGGGTGCCCGGCGCCCCCGGTTTCGCGGCCGTCCGTCTGTCCCCAGAGGGGGCCGCTCTCCCCCTTGTGAAATACCCATATGAAGGGAAGTTCCATCATGAACTCCACCCCCCAGGTCGAGACCGTCGAGATCTCGGACGCCGAGCTGGACAACGTCTCCGGCGGTCTGTCCTCCAACACCCTCAACAGCACCCTGGGTACCGTGAACGAGATCGCCCCGGGCGTGAACGGCCTGGTCAACACGGTCGTCGGCACCGTCGAGGGCGTGACCGGTCTGAACACCGCCCCGATCAACGGCCTGGTTGCCGGTCTCTGATCGCACCGCGTCGCCGATGAGTCCCGGAGCCGGTTCCCGGTTCCGGGACTCATCGATGCCCTGAAACACCAGCAACTCCCCCACAGGTGAGGGAAGTTCCCCGTGCAGTTCCGCCAACAGGCCCTCGCCAAGCTCCAGTCGCCCGAGGAGCTGGACCTTCCGGTGCGGCTCGCCCGCCCGCAGGGCTGGCTCGCGCTCGGTGTCACCGTCGCCGTCATGGCGGCCGCCTCGGTGTGGGCGGTGACCGGTTCCGTCGCCTCCACGGTGAGTGCGCAGGCCGTCCTCACCCACGCGCAGGGCAGTTACCTGTTGCAGAGTCCGGTGGCCGGCCAGGTCACGGCCGTCGAGGCCCGCCAGGGCGAACGGCTCCCGGCGAACGCGCCGGTCCTCAAGGTCCGTACCGCTCAGGGCGACTCCCTCGTCCGCACGGTCGCCGCGGGCCGGGTCACCGCGCTCGCCGCCACCATCGGGCAGATCATCCAGACCGGTACGAACGTCGCGGCGGTGGAGAAGGTCGCGCACACCTCCGATCCGCTGTACGCGACCGTGTACGTGCCCGCCGAGAACGCCGCCGCCATCCCCGCGCACGCCCCCGTCGACCTCACCGTCTCCTCGGTGCCCGCCCAGACGTACGGCGTGCTGCGCGGCCATGTGAAGTCGGTGGACCGCACCGCGCAGTCCGCCCAGTCGATCTCCTCCTTCCTCGGGGACAGCCAGCTCGGCGCGCAGTTCACCCGCACGGGCCGCCCGGTGGCCGTCCTGGTCGAGCTGGACCGGTCGGCCGGCACCAGGAGCGGCTACCGCTGGTCGACCAGCGACGGCCCGCCGTACCGGCTCGACTCCATGACCCTCGCCTCCGCCTCGATCCGGCTGGCCGACCAGCACCCCGTCGATTGGCTGCTCCCGTGAGCCCCACCGCGCAGGACACCCGCGGCCGCAGACGCGCCGCCCCCGCCAAGCGGCCGGTCCCCAAGGCGCGTGCGGGCACGGTCCGTACGCCCAGCGTGCTCCAGATGGAGGCCGTCGAG
This sequence comes from Streptomyces sp. NPDC031418, assembly GCF_055581605.1. NCBI lineage: Bacteria > Bacillati > Actinomycetota > Actinomycetes > Kitasatosporales > Streptomycetaceae > Streptomyces > Streptomyces sp. NPDC031418. The sequence goes on along the minus strand of NZ_JBVIJC010000006.1, from coordinate 87,084 downwards.
TGCGGCGCCGCCTCCCTCGCGATGGTCCTCGGCCACTACGGCCGGCATGTGCCGCTGGAGGAGCTGCGCATCGCCTGCGGTGTCTCCCGCGACGGCTCGCGCGCCTCCAACCTGACGAAGGCCGCCCGCAGTTACGGCCTGACCGCCAAGGGCATGCAGATGGACCTGGCCGCCCTCGCCGAGGTCAGGGCGCCGGCCATCCTCTTCTGGGAGTTCAACCACTACGTCGTCTACGACGGCATGGGCCGCCGGCTGGGCCGCCGCGGGGTGTACATCAACGACCCCGCCAAGGGCCGCCGGTTCGTGCCCATGGAGGAGTTCGACGGCAGCTTCACCGGTGTGGTGCTGGTGCTGGAGCCCGGCGACGGCTTCACCCGGGGCGGGCGCAAGCCCGGTGTGCTCGGCGCGCTGCCGGCCCGGCTGCGCGGCACCGCGGGCACCCTGCCCGCCGCCGTGCTGGCCAGCCTGCTGCTGGTGGCGGTCGGTGCCGCCGTACCCGCGCTGAGCCGCACCTACATCGACATGTTCCTGATCGGCGGGCAGACCTCGCTGCTCGGTGTGCTGTTCACGTCGATGGCCGCCTGTGTGCTGCTCACCCTGGTGCTGACCTGGCTCCAGCAGGCCAACCTGCTGCACGGCCGGATCATCTCCTCCACCCTCTCCAGCGCCCGCTTCCTGCGCCATCTGCTGCGGCTGCCGGTGACCTTCTTCGCCCAGCGCTCCCCCGCCGACCTGGTGCAGCGCCTCCAGTCCAACGACCAGGTCGCGGAGACCCTGGCCCGCGACCTCGCCGCGGCCGGCGTGGACGCGATCGTCGTCGTGCTGTACGCGGTCCTGCTCTACACCTACGACCCGCAGCTGACGTTCGTCGGCATCGGCGTGGCCCTGCTCAACGTGGTGGCCATGCGGCTGGTCGTACGGCTGCGCGCGACCCGTACGGCGAAGCTGCGCGCGGACACCGCGCGGCTCACCAACACCGCGTACACCGGGTTGCAGCTGATCGAGACGATGAAGGCGACCGGCGGTGAGGACGGCTACTTCCGCAAGTGGGCCGGGCAGCACGCCGCCACGCTGGAGGAGCAGCAGCGGCTCGGCGTGCCGAGCGCCTGGCTGGGGGTGGTGGCGCCGACCCTGGCCACGTTCAACAGCGCGCTGATCCTGTGGATCGGCGGCCTGCGCGCGGTCGAGGGGCATATCTCGGTCGGTCTGCTGGTCGCCTTCCAGGCGCTGGTCACCCGGTTCACCGCGCCCCTCACCCGGCTCAACGGGGTCGCGGGCCGCATCCAGGACTTCGCCGCGGACGTGGCCCGGCTGAAGGACGTGGAGAACTTCCAGGCCGACCCGCTCTACGCCCGCCCCGGCGGCGCCGACTCCACCCGCCGGCTGCACGGGCACGTCGAGCTGGAGAACGTCACCTTCGGCTACAGCCCCCTGGACAAGCCGCTGCTCAGCGGCTTCGACCTGACCGTCGGCCCCGGGCAGCAGGTGGCCCTGGTGGGCGGCTCGGGCAGCGGCAAGTCGACGGTCTCCCGCCTGATCTCCGGCCTGTACGCGCCGTGGGACGGGGTGATCCGCATCGACGGCCGCCGGCTGGAGGACATCCCGCGCGGCGCGCTCGCCGCCTCCGTCTCCTTCGTGGACCAGGACGTCTTCCTCTTCGAGGGCTCGGTCCGCGACAACGTGGCCCTGTGGGACCCGTCCGTGCCCGACGACGCCGTGGTGGAGGCGCTGAAGGACGCGGCCCTGTACGACGTGGTGATGCGCCGTCCCGGCGGCATCCGCAGCAGGGTCGAGCAGGACGGCCGCAACTTCTCCGGCGGTCAGCGCCAGCGCCTGGAGATCGCCCGGGCGCTGGTGCGCCGGCCCAGCATCCTGGTGCTGGACGAGGTGACCAGCGCGCTGGACGCGGAGACCGAGCAGGTGGTGATGGACAACCTGCGCCGCCGCGGCTGCGCCTGCGTGGTGATCGCGCACCGGCTGAGCACGGTCCGCGACAGCGACGAGATCGTGGTGCTCCAGCACGGCGCGGTGGTCGAGCGCGGGCGGCACGAGGAGCTGGTGGCGCTCGGCGGCACCTACGCGGCACTGGTCAGGGAGCGGTGAGATGACGACCGTCGGCGAAGGCGACCTGGTGCTCGGCGCGCTGGGGTCCATGGGCGCGCGGCTCGACTGCGCGGGCTACAACCGGCTGGACCTGGAGGGTCCGCAGGTGCTGTGGCTGGTCGCGGCCGGCGCCCTGGACCTGTACGCGGTGGACGCCGCCCAGCAGGGGCACTGGCACCACCTCGGCCGGCTGGAGGCGGGCACGCTGCTGCTCGGCCCGGTCGCCGGCCCGGAGCACACCCTGGTGGCCCGGCCGGTCCGGGACTGCGTGGTGCACCGGATCGGCCTGCGGGAGCTGTACCAGCCGGCCGACACGCACACCTGGTCGTACGACGAGTACGGCAACCCGCAGTACGTGCCGCCCACCACCAGCCCGCTGGAGTACGCCCTCGCACTCGGCGTCGGCCGCGGTCTGTCGGTGCTCTTCCAGGCCCCGATGGCCGAGGAGCGGGGGCAGATGCCCGCCGACGACGAGGTGTTCTGGATGCAGGTGCCGCCCGGCAGCGTCCAGTACGGCTCCCTGTACGGCGCGGATGCCGCCGCCGACCTGCTGATGGACCCGGCGCTGTGGCAGTCCCTGGTCGACCAGCAGTACCGGCTGCTGACCGCCCTGGACCGGTGGATCGAGCAGCTGGAGCGCACCCACGAGCACCGCACGGCCGCCGGGATCAAGGCCGGTGAGGCGGTCCGCGCCCAGGCCGACCAGACCCTGCTGGCCTCCATCGGCAAGCGCTCGGCGGCCCCCCGGACCACGACCGCCGACGCGGACGCCACCTATGCGGCGTGCCGGCTGGTCGCCGAGGCGGCCGGGATCACGCTCGCCGAGCCCGCGCAGAGCGGCGGCGAGAGCGAGCGGCTCGACCCGGTGGAGCGGGTGGCGCTCGCCTCCCGGGTGCGGACCCGGGCGGTACGGCTGGACGGGCGCTGGTGGCGGGAGAACGTGGGCCCGCTGGTCGGCCACCGGGCGCTGTCCGGGGCGCCGGTCGCGCTGCTGTGGCGGCGCGGCGGCTATGTGGCCGTCCATCCGGGCACCGGCCGGGAGACGCCGGTCGAGAAGGCGAACGCGGAGGAGTTCGAGCCGCGCGCGGTGATGTTCTACCGGCCGCTGCCGGACCGCCGGCTCGGTCCGTTCGGCCTGCTCCGGTTCGCTCTGCGTGGCACCCGCGGCGATCTGCTGAACCTGCTGCTGGCCGGGCTGGTGACGGTGGCCATCGGCGCGCTGGTGCCGATCGCGACGGGCAAGGTGCTCGGCGAGTACGTGCCGCGGGCGCAGACCGGCCTGATCGTCCAGGTGTGCCTGGCGGTGATGGTGAGCAGCGTGGTGGCGGCCGCCTTCACGCTGCTGGAGAACCTGTCCATCCTCCGGCTGGAGGGCCGTATCGAGGCGGCGCTGCAACCGGCCGTGTGGGACCGGCTGCTCAGGCTGCCCACCCGCTTCTTCACCCAGCGCTCCACCGGTGAGCTGGCCAGCGCCGCCATGGGCGTCAGCGCGATGCGCCGGCTGCTGGCGGGCGTCGGCCCGGTGGTCGCCCAGTCGGTGACGGTCGGCGCGATGAACCTGGGCCTGCTGCTCTGGTACGACGTGCCGATGGCGCTGGCCGCGCTCGGCATGCTCACGGTGATCGCGGCCGTGTTCCTGGGGCTCGGCCTGTGGCAGGTGCGCTGGCAGCGGCGGCTCGTGGTGCTCGGCAACAAGCTGAACAACCAGGCGTTCCAGACCCTGCGGGGGCTGCCCAAGCTGCGGGTCGCGGCGGCCGAGAACTACGCGTACGCGGCCTGGGCCCGGGAGTTCGCGCGCAGCCGGGAGCTCCAGCAGAAGGCCGGCCGGATCAAGAACCTCACCACGGTGCTCGGCGCGGTCTACCTCCCCGTCGTCACCCTGGTGATGTTCATGCTGCTGGCGGGCCCGGCCAAGGGCGCCATGTCCGCGGCGGACTTCCTCACCTTCAACACCTCGGTGACGATGGTGCTGACCTCGGTCACCCAGCTGACCGGCGCCTTCGTCTCCGCGGTGGCGGCGCTGCCGCTGTTCGAGGAGATCCGCCCGGTGCTGGACGCGTCCCCGGAGGTGCGCACGGCGAGCACCCGCCCGGGCCCGCTGTCCGGCGCCCTGGAGGCCCGGCGGCTGTCCTTCCGGTACGCCGACGACGGCCCGCTCGTGCTGGACGACGTGTCCTTCGCCGTCCGGCCGGGCGAGTTCGTGGCGATCGTGGGGCCGAGCGGCTGCGGCAAGTCGACGCTGCTGCGCCTGCTGATCGGCTTCGACAAGCCGGTCTCCGGCAGCGTCCTGTACGACGGCCAGGACCTGGCGGCGCTCGACCAGTCGGCGGTGCGCCGCCAGTGCGGGGTGGTCCTCCAGCACGCGCAGCCCTTCACCGGCTCGATCCTGGACGTCATCTGCGGCACCGAGCCGTACACGCCGGAGGAGGCGATGGCGGCGGCCGAGCTGGCGGGGCTCGCGGAGGACATCAAGCGGATGCCGATGGGCCTGCACACCATCGTGGCCGGGAGCGGCGCGATCTCCGGCGGCCAGCGGCAGCGCCTGATGATCGCTCAGGCGCTGATCCGGCGGCCGCGGATCCTCTTCTTCGACGAGGCGACCAGCGCCCTGGACAACGACACCCAGCGCATCGTCATCGACAGCACCCGCAAGCTGAACGCCACCCGGGTCGTCATCGCCCACCGGCTGTCGACGGTGCTGGACGCCGACCGGGTGATCGTGATGGAGGACGGCAAGGTGGTCCAGCAGGGCACCCCGGCCGAACTCCTCGCCGACACCACGGGCCGGCTGCACGAGCTGGTCCGTCGCCAGCTGGCCTGAGCGACGGCTCAGATCCCGGCCTGGTCCAGGGCGCTCTGGAGGGACTGCTTGTATCCGGCGCTGGTGTAGGTGGCGCCGGAGACGCTGTCGATGTGGGCGCTCTGCGCCGTGAGCGTCTCCTGGTTCAGCCGCGGGACGGCGGTGGCGGAGATCTGCTGGCTGCGTGCCGCGTCGTTGGGGGACCGGAGGGCGGTCGCACCGGTGATCCGGCTGCCGGTGAGGGTGATCCGCACCTGCACCGGTCCGTACCGGGTCTGGACCGTGGCGCCGGTGACGGAGCGGCGGGTGGGGGCGGCCGGGGTGGGCTTCGGGGCGGCGGGGGCGCTGCTCGTCCGGGCCGGGGCGGCCGAGGGCGGTCTGCTGCGCGCGGCGGCGGACGCGGTGTGCTTCCTGCCGGGCGTCTTCGACGGCTTGACCGACGCCGACGCCGACGCCGGTACCGACGGGGAGGGCGTGACCGGCGGCCCGGAGGGGGAGGCCGAGGCCACCGCGGTGCCGCCGGAGGCGGGCAGGCCGGCCTGCGCCAGGGACGGGTCGGTCGTCGGTTTGAGCGCCAGCAGCAGCACGACGCCGGAGACGGTACCGACGGTGGCCAGCAGGGCGTGCCGGAGAGGGTGCCTTTTTCTCACGCCGGCTCCAGCGCGGCCAGGAGATCGGATGTCACGGTGCCGCCTCAGAACTCGAAGGACTCGTGGTGGATACGGCGGTGCGGCACACCGGCCTCGCGGAGGGCGGCGTACGCCTCCTCGGCCAGCCCGGGCGGTCCGCACAGGTACACGTCGTGCCGGTCGACATCGGGCACGACATGGCGCAGCAGCCGCGCGGTGATCGGGGTGCGGCGGCCGTCCGGCCCGTTCACCACGTACCGCAGCCGCGCCCCGCGCTCGTCCGCGATCGCCTCCAGTTCGGCGCTCAGGGCCAGCTCCTCGGAGGTGCGGGCCCGGTAGAGCAGCGTCAGGTCCCCGGGTGCCGCGGGCAGCGTCTCGAACAGGGCGCGCAGCGGGGTGATGCCCGCGCCGCCCGCGAGCAGCAGCACCTTGCCGCGGCTGCGGCGAGCGGCGGTCAGCGCCCCGTACGGGCCTTCCGCCCAGACCCGGGTGCCCGGCCGCAGCCCGGCCAGCGCCGCGCTGTGCCCGCCGGCCGCCTTGACGGTGATCCGCAGCAGGTCGGGGCGGGGCGGGGCGGACAGCGAGTACGGGTTGGCGCTCCCGCGCAGCCCCCGGGCGAGGAACCGCCAGCGGAAGAACTGGCCCGCCTCGGCCCCGAGCCGGTGCAGCCGACGGCCCCGGATGAGCACCGAGACCACGCCCGGCGCCTCCGGCACGACCGACTCGACGCGCATGCGGTGCCGCAGGTTGAGCCGCACGGGGGTGAGGACGCGGTACCACAGCAGCAGGACGCCGACCGCTCCGTAGAGGGCGTACCAGGCCGCGCGGGCGCCGGCGTGGCCGGCGAACTCGTCGCCGGTGGCGAGCTGGTGCCAGAAGGCGAGGTAGACCGCGGCGTAGGTGAGCAGGTGCAGGTGGTACCAGAGCTCGTAGCGCATACGACGGCGCAGCGCACCGGCGGAGACCAGGCCGACGAGAAGCAGCAGAAGGGTGCCGACGGCCGCCTGGATCATGTCCGGGTAGCCGGTGACCACGTCGGCCGTCTGCGCCAGGACGCCGGTGTGCGCCTGGAGGGCGTAGCCGTAGAGCGTCAGTACGACATGGGCGACGGTCAGGGTCAGCGCGTAGCGGCCGCTTCTCGCGTGCCAGCGCGCCACCCGGTCGGAGCCGACCCGGCGCTCGAGGGCCGGGACGCGCGCCATCTGGCCGATCACCAGGGCGATCGTGTACCCGGCGAGCAGTCCGGTGATCCGGCCCGCGTTGACCAGCCGGTCGGCGGTGGTCGGGGCGACGGCCGGGGTGGTGCGCCACCACAGCCAGAGCACGGCCGCCGCGCCCGCCCAGGCCAGGAGCAGCAGGGGCGCGGCCGGGGAGCGCCGTGGCCGGATGCGGCCCATGGCCTGCCGCCGTCCCGCCCGGCTGTGCTGGATCGTCGTCAAGGGTGATCTTTCGGTCGCCTGCGTGTGAGTCCGGGGACCATAACCCGGTCGAATGGCCGAAAACCACCCTTGTTGCCTTCCTCACTGCCCCTGGTCCTGCCCCTGCCCCTGCTCCTCGTCCCCCTCCCCGTGCTGCTCCTCGTGGACGGGCATCCAGTGGTGCTCGGTGAACCAGCGGCCGAACAGGGCACCGCCGTAGAGGACGAAGCCGACGCCGATCAGCCAGGACTCGACCACGAGGACGGTGCCGACCGCGCCGTAGCTCAGGGCGTTGGTGACGATGAGCGGGGTGAAGACGAGATAGGAGAAGGCGCGCAGCCCGGCCAGGCCGATGATCGTGGCCACGGCGCCGGGCAGCAGCGAGCGCCAGCGGATCTGGCCGCCCAGCAGGAAGCGCTGCCCCCACCAGAAGAACAGCAGGCCGCTCGCCGTGGACAGCACGATCCGCTGCGCTCCGTGCAGCGCGTTCTTGGTCGCCACCTCCTGGTAGAGGTACGCCGTCAGCACCACCAGCCAGGTCGCCTGCCGCCAGACCCGGTGCCAGGGGCCGGGCAGGACGCCCCAGATCCGCTCGTAGCCGTTCTGCACACTGCCCCCGAAGGACACCCCGAAGACGGCGAGCAGGACGCCGCCCCAGACGCTGGTGGTGCCGATGACGTTACGCGGCGGGCTGATGACGGCGGTGAGGGCCTGCGCGGAGCGGCCCGACAGGCCCATGCCGTCGGTCAGCCAGGAGGCGAAACCGCCCTGGACCAGCGGATCGGCCGCGGCGACCACGATCAGCAGCGGGGCCAGCGTGACCAGGGCGAGGGTGGCGAAGCCCATGGCCCGGTGCATCAGCTCCAGTTCGCGGCCGTGGCGCAGCAGGGCCTCGGCCCTCAGCCACTCCCAAGCGCGGTGCAGGCCGCGCCGCCAGCGCCTCACGGCTCCTCCCGTGCTCCCGCCGCACACCCCTGGGACTCACTCTGGCACGGACCGGTCGGCCCGCCACCGACGAGAGGGCCACATGGCCGAGTACGACACGGACCGGGGCTCGGCCGTTTCGCCCGGCCTCCGCCGGAGAACCGGATCCCGTGCGTACGTCCGCGGACCGCCGGCGCCGGACCCTGATCGTCAGCGCGAGCATGGGCGCCGGCCATGACACCGTGGCGGCGGAGCTGGCCCGCCGCGCCACGGCGTACGGCCACGAGGCGTTCGTGGTCGATGTGCTGCGGCTGCTGCCGTGCGGCCTGGGAACCGCCCTGCGCCGCGGCTATCAGGCGTCGGTACGGCATGCCCCGTGGGCGTACGCCGGCGTCTACCAGGCGTTCCTGCGCGACGGCGGCCCCGGCCCGCGCCCCGGCGGGGTCCCGCTGGCCCGGCTGGCGGGGGCGCGGCTGACGGAGCTGGTGGACCGGCTGGGTGTCGACGTGGTGGTGCCCGTCTTCCATCTGGCCGCCCAGCTGACCGGCCATCTGCGGGCGCGGGGCGGGCTGCGGGTGCCGAGCGCCGTCTTCCTGCTCGACTTCGCCGTGCACCGGCAGTGGCTGCACCCGGGCAACGACCGCTATCTGTGCCTCACGGACATGGCGGCGGCCCGGGTGCGCCGGTCCCTCGGGACCCCGGTGGTGACGACGGGTCCGGTCGTCGCGCCGGGCTTCCTGACGCCGGCCCCCGGAGCGGCCCGGTGGCGGGAGCGCTTCGCCCGGCGGGCGCCGGGCCGGCCGCCGGTGCTGCTGTCTGCAGGGGCCTGGGGAGCGGCGTCCCGTCCGGCCGGGACCGCGCGGCTGCTCGCCGGGGCCGGGTATCTGCCGGTGGTGCTGTGCGGCCGCAACGAACGGCTCCTCGCCCGGCTGTGCCGGGTGCCCGGCCTGCTCGCCCTCGGCTGGGTCGACGACATGCCCGGTCTGCTGGCGGCCTCGACCGCCCTGGTGGACAACGCCGCCGGCCAGACCGCCGTCCAGGCCCTGGCCACCGGTCTGCCGGTGATCGCCTACCGCCCGCTGCCCGGCCACGGCCTGGAGGGCGTCCGCCAGATGTCCGCCCTCGGCCTGTGCCGCTTCGCCCCGGACGCCCGCACCCTCCTGGACACCCTGCCCACCCTCACGGCCCCACCCCGCCCCCCGGTCGCCCCGCCGGCCCTCTTCCGCAGCGATCCGATGGCGACGGTGGCGGCCCTGGCGGACGGGGACGGGATATAGGACGCCGCCGGGGGCCGGCGGGCTCCGGGTCACGCGGTCGTGTGCTCGGCCAGCGGGCCCACCGTCAGGCCCGCCCGCCGGCAGTCGGTGACGAGGGCGGGCAGGGCGTGCAGGGTCGCCCGCCAGCAGCCGGGGGCGGAGTGCCGGTCGGAGTCGTGCAGCAGGAGCGTGCCGCCGCCGCGCAGCTGGGCCGCCGCCAGGGCGCGGACGGAGTCCGGTGTGGCGTCGGCCCGCCAGTCCTTGCCCCACGCGGACCACAGCACCGGCCGCAGTCCCGCCCGGCGGGCGGCCAGCAGTCGGCCGGTGGTGAGAATGCCGTACGGCGGGCGGTACCACGCGGGGCGGCGGCCGGTGATGTCCCGTACCGCCCGGGTGGCGCGGGCGACGTCCGCGGCCTCGCGGGCGACGGCGGGGCGCCAGGGGCGGTCGTGGCTCCAGCCGTGCACCGCGATCTCGTGGCCGCGCCGTGCGGTGTCCCGGAGCAGCTCGGGGTGGCGCACGGCCTGCTCGCCGAGGACGAAGAAGGTGGCGCGCGTCCCGAGCCGGTCCAGTGCGTCGAGGAAGTACGGCGTGCTGGCGGGGTCGGGGCCGTCGTCGAAGGTCAGGGCGACATGGTGCCGGTCCCCGGCGCCGGCCAGCGCGGGGCACAGCAGCCGTCGTACGGCCGGGAGCCAGGTGGCCGCCGGGCCGATGTGAGCGCCCGCGACACCGAGCGGCAGCAGCACGGCCGCGGTACGCCGGGCCCGTCCGGAGGGACGCGACATGAGGGGGCTCCTTGAGGGCCGGTCAGGATCCGGGGTGCAGGGGCAGGCGCGTCCCCGCGCGGCTCGGGGGCGGCCGGTCGGGCGGGGTGTCCCAGTCCTCGCCGACGGTGACGGCGTGCGCCAGTCCGATGCTGCCGGCGCCGATCAGCGCGACGCCGGCGACCTCCGGGACGATCCGCACCCCCAGCTGGATCGACTCGGCGAACAGCGCCCAGCCGAGCGCCACGCTGGTCAGCGCGTCGCCGAGGGTGAGGGCGGGCTGGGACGCCGCCAGCGAACCGGCCCGGAAGGCGCCCTGCAACAGCAGGAAGGCGATGAGACCGGCGCCGGCGGTCGCGTACGTCGACCAGTAGGTGAACAGGGCGCCGGGCCCCTGCGCGAGCCGGCCGACGGCCTGTTTGAGCAGCGCGGCGGTGGTGGCGAAGGACACGGCGGCGGCGAGGCCGAGCAGCGCGGCCCGGGCCGGCCCCCGCGCCGGGCGGGCAAGCAGCACCAGCAGGACGACGGCGCAGGCCGCGGCGCCGCCGCCCAGCAGCCAGGAGCCCGGCCGGGCGGCGGAGCGGCCCTGGGACGGCGCGGCCGACACGAGGAAGAGGGCCAGTCCGGCGGCGAGGGCGGCAAAGGCGAGCCAGGTGCGCCGGTCCGGGCGGCGCCGGAAGACGGCGCTGCCGACGAGCAGGGTGAACAGCAGCTCGGCGGCGAGCAGCGGCTGGACCAGGGACAGCCCGCCCACCGCCAGGGCCCAGCCCTGGAGCACCGAGGACAGCATGAGCAGCCCGAGACCGCCCAGCCAGTCCGGGCGCCGCAGCATCCGGCCGAGCCCGTGCGCGGCCCGCCGCGCCGCGCCGGCGTGCTGCTCCGCGCCGGCGTGCTGCTCCGGTCCGTCGCCCTCGGTCCGGGCGGCGGCTCTGCGCTGGAGCACCGAGGCGGACGCGTTGGACAGGGCCGCGAGCAGCGCCAGCACCACCGGGAGGGCGATCACGGCGGCTCACCCGAAGCGGGCGGCGAGCCGCCGGTAGGGCCCCGGCGCGGCGCCGCGGAGCCGGGCGGGGAGCCACAGCCAGCGGGGCACGTACACCTCGTCCCGGCCGTGGCGGACGGCGGTCCAGACGGCGTCCGCCACGCGTTCGGGCGGCACGGGCCTGGGCCACGCCCTGCGGTACGGGGCGCCCCGGCGCTGGAAGAAGGGCGTGTCGACGACGCCGGGGACGACGAGGGTGACGCCGACCCCGGTGCCGCGCAGTTCGTAGCGCAGGGCGTCGGCGAAGCCGGCCAGGGCGGCCTTGGTGGCGGAGTAGACGGCCTCGCCGCGTACGGCGACGCTGCCCGCGACGGAGCCGAGCAGCACGACCCGGCCCGTGCCGGCGGCGACCATGTGCGGCAGCAGGCCGCGCACCAGGTGCACGGTGGCGAGCAGGTCGATGCCGACGAGTTCCTCGATGCGCGGGCGCGGCATGCCGGTGAAGTCCCCGGCCCAGCCGATGCCGGCGGCCGCCACCAGCAGGTCGACACGGCCGAGCAGGTCCAGGGCGGTCTCGGTCAGCCGGCGGCTCGCGTCGGCCCCGAGCAGGTCCAGGGGTGCGGCCACCCCCGAGACCTGGTCGGCCAGCTGCTCCAGTCGGGGGATGTCACGCCCGTTCAGCACCAGCCGCCAGCCGCCCTCCGCCGCCAGCCGGCGGGCCACGGCCGCGCCGATCCCGGACGAGGCGCCGGTCACCAGGGCCGTGCCCCCGCCGCCGGCCCGGCCCCCGGCGGGTCCGGGGGCGGGGCCCGCCCACGGGACGGACACCGCGCCGGGCCGGGCACCGTGCGGCGGTCCTGCGGGTGATGCGGCGTGGGACATGGTGACGACCTCACAGCGACGGTGAGCCGGATCGGCTTCGGGGCCGAACCCTCGCGGTGTATCCAGGGCGCCACATCCTGAAACACCGCGCACGCGGAAGTCCCGGCCCGGCCGGAAACCCGGAACCCGGGCACGCTTGGGGCGGCCCCTGCGGGTGACTCGCAGAACACCAGGCGGCGCAAGCCGACGACTACGGAAGGAGACGCCATGTCCGGCGGGGAGGACCGCGAGGAGCGGCCCGAGACGGCTCTGGAGCAGGTGCTGCGTGAGGTGGAGGAGGCGGAGAAACGCGACGAGGAGGGGCGCGGCGGCGGCGAGGCCGCGGACGCGATCACCCCGAACGTCCGGGCGCAGGAGGAGTCCGAGGGCGAGTGAACGGCCGGGCGTGCCGCCGTACCGGCGCGGCGCGCCGTCCGCCTGCCCGGGCGCGCCGCCGCGCCGGGCCCGGATCCCGGAGCCGCGCGGTTTCCCGCGCGCCCCGGGGCAGGCATCGCCCCGCCGCGGGTACCCGTGCCGCGTGAACGACTACGACCACCCTCGCGGAGCCCCGCTGCCGACGTCCCGGGGACCGCTGTCCGCAGCGGTCACCGCATATCTGCGCGGTACCGGCCCGCTCCCCCACCCGTCCGACGCCGGGGCCGCGGACCCCTACGGCGACGATCTCCAGCTCGCCCTGTACCTCTGCTACGAGCTGCACTACCGCGGCTTCGCCGGTGTCGGGTCCGCGTTCGAGTGGGACCCGGCGCTGCTGGCCGTCCGCGGTGCGCTGGAGCGCCGCTTCCTGTCCGCGCTGCGGGCCGACACGCCGGTCCACGCGAGCCCCGAGGAGGCACTCGGCGCGCTGCTGGTCGAGCCGGCCGAGGGCACCGGTGTCACTCATTTCCTGTGCGGTGAGGGCGAGTTGTGGCAGCTGCGCGAGTACGCGGCGCAGCGCTCCCTGTACCACCTGAAGGAGGCCGACCCGCACGCCTGGGTGCTGCCCCGGCTGTGGGGCCGGGCGAAGGCGGCGATGGCGGCGGTGGAGTACGACGAGTTCGGCGGCGGCCGGGCCGAGCGGGTCCATGCCCGACTGTTCGCCGAGCTGATGACGGACCTGGGGCTGGACCCCTCCTACGGCCGCTATCTGGACGCGGCGGGCGCCGAACTGCTGGCCGTGGTCAATCTGATGTCCCTGTGCGGACTGCACCGCGCGCTGCGCGGGGCGCTCGTGGGGCACTTCGCCCAGGTGGAGATCACCTCCTCGCCGGGCTCCCGCCGGCTCGCCGAGGCGATGCGCCGTACCGGTGCCGGTCCGGCCGCGGAGTTCTTCTACGACGAGCACGTGGTGGCGGACGCGGTGCACGAGCAGGTCGTACGGCACGAGGTGATCGGCGGACTGCTGGAGGAGGAACCGGAGTTGGCGCCGGACGTGGTCTTCGGCATCGACGCGACCGAGTACCTGGAGGACCGGCTGGCCCGGCGGCTGTTGCCGGCGTGGCGGGCGGGACGGTCCTCGCTCCGAGTGCCGCTCGGGACGGCGGAGGTGTCTCATGGTTCCTGAGGACACGGGTACCCGGGCGGGGTGACAGCTGTGGTACTGCCGGGTGTGTACGCCCCGCAAGACGATACGGAGCTGCTGGCCGAGGCCCTGCACGCGGAGCACCTGGCGCCCGGCGCCCGGGTGCTCGACGTGGGGACCGGCAGCGGTGTGCTGGCCATCGAAGCCGCCCGGCGCGGTGCCGAGGTGACCGCGGTGGATGTGTCCCGGCGGGCGGTGTGGACGGCGCGGCTGAACGCCCGGCTGAGCCGGCTGCCGGTGCGGATCCGGCGCGGCAATCTGTTCGGGCCGGTCGAGGGCCGTACCTACGACCTGATCCTGACGAATCCGCCGTACGTGCCGGCGCCCGGGCCGGGGCAACGGCCGCGCGGCCGGGCGCAGGCCTGGGACGCGGGCCCGGACGGGCGGCGGCTGCTGGACCGGATCTGCCGGGACGCACCGGTGCTGCTGCGCCCGGGTGGCGTCCTGCTGATCGTGCACTCGGCGCTCAGCGGCCCCGAGCGCACTCTGGAACTGCTGCGGGCGGAGCAGCTGAAGGCGGCGGTGGTCCGGCGGCGCTGGATCCCGCTCGGTCCGGTGCTGCGGTCCCGGGAGGACTGGCTGCGCCGGCGCGGTCTGCTCGCCCCGTCCGACGAGCTGGAGGAGCTGGTGGTCATCCGTGCCGAACGAGTCTGCTGACGCACCCCGTCGGATCACTGTGCGGCGGCGCGGGCCGCTGCTGGTCGAGGGGCCGGTGGAGGTGGAACTGGAGGACGGCACCACGGTCCGCTCGGACCGCTTCCGTGTCGCTCTGTGCACCTGCCGCCGCAGCCGCCGCTACCCATGGTGTGACACGAGCCACCGGCGCTCGGCCTGAGCACCGGTTGAAACCTGTTGTTTTTCAGCCGCTCCCCGGGAGGCCCCCCACGGGCCTGCCCGGGGAGCGGCTCTGTGCCCGGAATCCGGCGGGAGGCCCCACTCCTCCCGTCGGTTCCGGTGCGAGATCGCAGGTTCCCCGTTCCAGGGGGCCGCACTCCCCAGTTGCGGTCCTGATCCGGTGTATACGGCGAAGCCGTGCGATCCCGGTCTCTAGGCGTGCGCTGCCACTCCGCTCAGAAGGCGAAGAGGCTGCCGCCGGCGACGTCCCGCATGCACGTGTTGCCGAAGGTGTGCTCGTAGGAGACGCGCTTGCCCTGCCAGATGCCCTGCACCGTGACGACGACGGGGTCGTACAGCTTGGTGCACCAGATGTCGCCGCGGGCCTTCAGGGCGCTCGGGTCGCCCCCGGCGTCGCGCAGCTCGGCGCAGGCGGCGGCCGGGTCCGGGTGGGTTCCGGTGGCCCCGGGGGCGCAGGAGAGCGTGACGGCGCGCTCGGGTGTGGCCGTGACCGCGTCGCTGCCGTGGCCGGTGGTGAGTACCAGGGCCGAGGGCGCGTAGAGCGACGACGGGGCGGCGCCCGGTGCAGCGACGGCGGCCCCGGTCAGGGGTCCGCAGACGGCGGCGGCCGTGAGGCCGAGGGCCGCTGCCCAGCGCGCGGTGGTTCGCATTGTGTGCATCCTTCCGCTCGAACAACAGTTGCCGGCTCCATCCCGGTCGGGCTCCGGAGCGGCGAGCGCCACTCTGCCGAGTCCGGCGTCGAAACTCACATCGACCGCATAGGTTTCAGTAACCTTTCGTGTTGTATCAGTGGCGTGAAGTCACGGAAATCGAACGCCGTGACCCCGGAACTGAGCGGCTCCCGCTCCTCCGGCATGGTCGAATGGCTGAAAAGCACCGCTTAGTTAATCGTCCTGAAACATTCCGGCGGCGAGGCCGCCAACCCCCTTGATGACTCCTCGTGTTCACTAAGTGATCACCCGCAGCGGAGCCGTCTGCTACTCGCCGGTATCGTCTGCGCCGCACGCGTACACAGGGACGAGCGGCGGGAGGCACGGATGGCCAAGCACTGGGCGGACTTCCAGTACGAGATCTATCTGAACGGGATGACAGGCGCCGTGCCCCGGCTCCCCACCGACCTGACCCGGCTGGAGGAGCTGGCGGAACACCGGCTGGGGCCGGGCCCGGTGGGCTATGTGGCGGGCAGCGCGGGTGACGGCAGCACGGCCCGCGCCAACCGCGCGGCCCTGGCCCGGCGCCGGATCGTGCCGCGCATGCTGCGCGATGTGCGCGAGCGGGACCTGTCGGTCGAGGTGCTGGGGCGGCCCCTGCCGGCGCCGCTCGCGCTGGCCCCCGTCGGAGTGCTGTCGATCATGCACCCGGACGCCGAGTGCGCGGCCGCGCGGGCGGCCGCCACGCAGGGTGTGCCGTACATCCTGTCGTCGGCGTCCAGCACACCGATGGAGCAGGTCGCGGAGGCGATGGGGGACGCCGAGCGGTGGTTCCAGCTGTACTGGGGCAAGGACCGCGAGGTGACCCGCAGCTTCCTCGCCCGGGCGGCGGCGGCCGGGTTCTCGGTGCTGGTGGTCACGCTGGACACCCCGCTGCTGTCCTGGCGGCCGCGCGATCTGGACCAGGCGTATCTGCCGTTCCTGCACGGGGTCGGCACCGCCAACTACTTCACCGACCCGGCCTTCCGTGCGGGGCTCGCCAAGCCGGTGCACGAGGACCCCGACGCGGCGGTACGGCACTTCCTCGGCCTGTTCGGGGACCCCGGCCACACCTGGCCGGACCTGGCGTTCCTGCGGGAGCACTGGGACGGCCCGATCGTCCTCAAGGGGGTGCTGCACCCGGACGACGCCCGGCTCGCGGCGGACGCCGGGATAGACGGCGTGGTCGTCTCCAACCACGGCGGCCGGCAGGTGGCCGGCTCCGTCGCGGCCGCCGACGCGCTGCCCGGGGTCGCGGACGCGGTCGGCGACCGGCTGACGGTGCTGTTCGACAGCGGAGTGCGCACCGGCGACGACGTCTTCAAGGCCCTCGCCCTCGGCGCGCGGGCGGTGCTGCTGGGCCGGCCGTACGTCTACGGGCTGGGGCTGGACGGGCAGGCGGGTGTGGAGCATGTGATCCGGTGTCTGCTGGCGGAGCTGGACCTGACTCTCGCCCTGTCCGGCCACACCCGCCCGGGGACGGTCTCGGCGGCGGACCTCGTCACGGACCCCGCCTGACCCTCACCCCTGCCAGCGCTGCCCGGCGGACCGGTCCCGGACCTTCACCACGAGGTCGGCGCCCACCTGCCCGCCGGCGGTGGCGAGCGCGAGGGTCCGGTCCCAGCGGGGCACCAACTCGCCCTGGGCGGTGAGGTCGTACCGTACGTCGTCGGCCCGCCGGGAGTCCGGGCCGGCGCAGGTGCCGAGGATGACCACACCGGCGTCGGCGTGCGAGTCCAGGCACACATCCGGGCCGGCCGCGCTGCGCAGCAGCCCGTCGGTCTCGTACGTCCACTGCTGGGTGGCCACCGCCGAGCAGCCCGCCAGCACCGCACCCGCACCGGCCTTCGGCGTGCCCTTGATGTCCAGGCACAGCCCCGCGGCGGCGTTGCGCAGCCGGGTGGGCCGCCCGGTGACGGGCAGGGTCGTGGAGGTGACCGGGGACCGCATGCCGGTGCCCGGGACGGCGCTGGTGGAGGCCACGGGATCGGTGCCGTCGCCGCCGTCCGGCCACACACCGACCGCCAGAACGGTCGCGAGCAGCCCGGCCGAGACGACACCGACTCCGGTGAGCAGCGTCCGCACGGACAAGGCCGCCCCGGCCGCCGGAAGGACCGCCCGCTCCCGCGCGGCCCACGGCCCACCCCGTGGCCTGACGACCCCACCGAGCCCCAGGCCGCCCGCCCGCCGCGAGCCACCGGCCCCGCTCGCCGAACCCCAACCCGAACCCCGACGCCGCCGGCCACCCGCCCGGCCTGGCACCCCGGCCCCGAAAGCGGCTCTCGGATCTCCCGGACCAGCACCACCCGGTACCCGCGACCCGGAAACCGGCAACAAACCCCCCACACCCCCGAGGGCCCCGACCCCGGAAGCCTCCGACGGCCCGCCGGACCCAGGAGCAGAGCCCGGAAACGGCCCGAAGAGATCACGGCCGTCCACCCCGCCAGGCACACCAGACCCGGGCCCCTCGAACAGCCCCCCAAACCCCCCATCACCACTGCGGACCGGAGCACCGGGCCCCGGCGCGGAATTCGGCAGCGGAGCCGGAGGCGTACCGCCGGGATCGAGGCCGTCCGCCCCGCCCAAGGCACCGGATCCCGGGAGTGGATCACCGGGATCGCGGACGTCCGCGCCCCGCCGGGTGAAGGGCGACGCGCCCGGCAGTCGGCCGCCGAGAGCGCGGGTGCGGCGCCGGGCCGGGGGCAGGGTGGCGCGGGCCAGCAGGCCCGGCTTTCCGCGGCGGGCGCCGGTGGAGCGGCGGCCGGGGGCCGGACCGCGGCCGGGGCGGGAGTCCAGGTAGCGGCGGGCGCCCCAGCCGAGGACCGCCTCGGCGAGCAGCAGACCCAGGGCGGCGTCCGCGTGGCCGAGTTGCTCGGCGGCGTGCCGACAGTAGGCGCAGCCGGCCAGGTGGTCCTGGACGTCGGGCAGCAGGGCGCCGCCGCGCCGGATCGGGATGTCGAGCAGCCGGTTGTAGTACCGGCACTCCTGGCCGGGCGCCAGTTCCCGGTGGGCGCGCACCAGCCCGTCGCGGAATGCGTCGCGGGCCTGTGCCTGCGCGGCCGCCGCACTCTCGGGGCCGATACCGAGCAGCAGGGCCGGCACTGCGATCTCCTCGGCCTCGACCTCGGTGTGCCACAGCAGCGTCTGTTCCAGCCGTGGAAGGCCGTGGAAGGCGCGCCCGGAAAGCGCCCGGTTCTCAGGGGTCAGCGTCTTCGCGGCGCGCATGCCACGGCCTCCGGCGGGCTTTCCGAGTCCGGGCAGTACGGCGGTGATCCGGTCGGCGCCGGACCAGTTCACGACCGTGTCCCGGACGGCGACGAGCAGCCGGGGGCGCAGCGCCTCGGCGGGTTCGCCGAGGGCGAGCCGGTCGAGCACCTGGTGGAAGGCGGTGGCGGTGACCATGTGGGCGAGGGTGCCGGAGCCGGCCAGGCAGACGACCGCGTAGTCCTGGGCCGGCTGCCAGTGCCGGGCCATCAGGAGGGCGGTGCACCGGGCGGCCTCCGCGTCGGAGCCGGCGCGCAGCGGGCCGGCGAGGAACTCGTCGGATTCCCCGGGGACTTCGCCGGGTGGCGGATAGGGCGGGCGAGGGGGGTGGGGGGTGTGCACTGAACGGATTCCTTTGTGGCGTGCGGGTGCGCTGGCGCGTTTCTCCGTGTCGCGCGGGGAGGGAGGGAAATACACCGGCACCCGGCCGGTCCGACTACTCCGACTACCTCAACTGCCTTGCTCATTACGGCACTTGACCCGCGCACGGACCGTGCAACCTTTGCACAACCTACTCACGGGCAACAAGGCACTCGAACAACATCGACAGCTTTGAAGGAAAGTCAGAAGAAGGTGGACGCAATCGGTCCCCTCCCGCCCGTTTTCCCATTCCGCACGCCCCGTGTGAAACCCGCGCACCCACCGGCCGTTCGCGCACGGTCCCCGCACGCACCCCACGGTGGTCCACTGGATGCCGCGGCCCCGTCCGCCGCCCGGCCGGCGGCCCAGGCGGCTTCCCCCGCCGGCCGGGCGGACCGGTTCCGTGGGCTCAGATCTGCCAGGAACGGAGCCGGTCGGCCGCGCCGTACACATCGGCCTTGCCGGACATCAGGTCCCGGGCGAGGTCGACGAGCGCGCCGTAGGGCGGGTCGATGCCGACGCCGCTCACGAACATGTACGACACGGCGGTCGCGCAGGCGAAGCGCGCGTTGGCCGCGGGCAGCGGCTTGAGCACGGCGAGCGTGTGCAGCAGGGCGGCGGCGCGCCAGGCGGGGTCGGAGTCGACGCCGAGCCGGGGCGGGTCCACCCGGTGCCGGGCGACGGCGGCGACCAGAGCGGAGAAGTCGTCCACCGCCGGCTGGTCGGGCAGGACCTCCTCATGGCGCTGGAGCAGCCACGGTACGTCGATGTGGATGACTGAGGGCGGCATCACTCAGGCGGCCTCGCCCTTGGCGGGGGGCTCGTCGTCGGGGAAGGCCTCCGCGAACTCCTCGGCGTGGGCGATGAAGAAGCTGCGGAACGCCTCCGCGCCCTCTTGCAGGGCCCGGTGCCGGGCGATGTCGGCGGCGGCGGCCTCCCGCACGAGGGCCTTCATCGACGTACCCCGCTCCTTGGCGATCTGCCGCAGGTCCTCAAGTTCCCGCTCACTGAACTCCACATTGAGAGCTGGCATGCCCCTCACGGTACCGCGCGGGTACTCGACCGTAAATATGCCCAGGTCAGAGCATTCCCTACGCGGTACCTCGGAAACGGGCCCTCAGACGTCCAGGCGGCTGATGCGCACCGCTCCGCGGGCCTCTCCGGGGTGGGCGCTGGTCAGCGTCAGCCGCACGCGCGAGCCGCGCACCGCGTCGAAGGTGATCACGGTCGGCTCGTCCGAGGCCGTGGCCCAGTCCGTCCTCGCACCGGTCACCGGCGCATAGGCCTGGCCGTCCCACACCGCGACCGCGACCTCGGCGGGCAGGGTGTGGCCGGTGTCGACGGTGAAGGAGACGGCCACCCGGTCGACCGTGCGGGCGCGCCCGAAGTCGACCGACACCCAGTCCCGCGCGCGGGCCCCGGTGAAGGCGGGCAGCAGCGCGGTGGCCGACTTGGCGAAGGCGTTGGACCAGCCGGTGGCCGGGTCGCCGTCCAGCATGGCGGCGGGCAGGGTGTCCGGCCGGCCCGAGTAACTGGCGTCCGCGCAGGGGTGGTCCGGCGGCTTCGGGGGGTCGGGCAGGAAGACCGGCGCGGCGGTACGGGCGGTCGCGCGGGCCGGGGTGGCGGGCACCCGGACGGTGCCGGTGCGCAGGCCCTCCACCCGGGCGGTGACCTTCAGCAGGCCCGGCGCGGTGCCGGCCCGGACGATGGCGAGGGCCTTGCCGTGGAAGGCGGTGCGGGTGCTGGCCTGGTAGCGCTCGGCGCTCTCCTCGCGGCCGTTGTCGACGCCGGCCAGTGCTCCGCCGCTCACGTCGAAGGTGATCAGGTGCTCGGCGTCGGGCACGACCACGCCGTGCGCGTCGACGATGTCGGCGGTGACGAAGACCAGCGAACGGCCGTCGGCGGGGACGGAGGGGCGGTCGGCGGTCAGCCGTACGGCGTGCGGGGCGCCGGCCGTGCGCAGCACATCGGTGGCGACGACGGCGCCGTCCCTGCGGGCCACCGCCTTCAGCTCCCCCGGCTGGTAGGGCACCTTCCAGCTGAGATGCAGCTTGCCCGCGCTGCCGTTGGGGCTGGTGTAGCTGCCCGGGTAGGGGCCGTCGGTGAAGGTCTTGTCGTCGCCGGTGGGCTCGGTGGTCTCCAGGTACGCACGCCCGTCGGTGGTCCTCTTGACGTCGAACTCCCGGACGCCCAGGGACCGCCCGTTGAGGAACAGCTCGACGGACGGCACGTTGGCGTACGCCCAGACCTCGACGGTGTCGCCGTCCTCGTGGTTCCAGGTCATCGGCAGCAGATGGACCATGGGCTCGCTCGTCCACTGGCTCCGGAACAGGTGGTACATGTCCTTCGGGAAGCCTGCCGTGTCCACCGCGCCGAAGAAGGACGCCTTGACCGGGAAGACGTCGTACGGGGTCGGCTCGCCGATGTAGTCGATGCCGGACCACAGGAACTGGCCCGCGAACCACCTGCGGTCCCGGTCCTTCTTGTGGCCGTACTCGCCGCTCATCGTCCAGGAGGCGAGGTTGTTGTCGTAGGAGGAGGTGGCGCGCCGGCCCGGGGTGTGGTTCTCGCCGGTGTTGAGGTGTTCCGGCTCCTGGTAGGCGCCCCGGGTCGAGGTCTCCGAGGAGGACTCGGACTCGAAGAGGAACAGGTGGGGGTACGCGGCGTGCAGGGCGTCGACCGACTTGGCCGTGTTGTAGTTCAGGCCGAGGCCGTCGAGCTTGGCGAGCATGCGGTCGGCGGCGGAACCGGGGGTGGGCACGCCGTGGTACTTGTTCGAGCCGATGACCACCGGGCGGGTGTCGTCGGCGGCCTTGATGGCGCCGATGATCCGGTCGGCCATGGCGAGTCCGGCGGTGGAGGTGGAGTCGGGGATCTCGTTGCCGATGGACCACAGGACGACGGCGGGCGAGTTGCGGGCGGCGAGGACCATCTCGGTGGCGTCCTTCTCGCACCACTCGTCGAAGAACCGGCCGTAGTCGTACCGGGTCTTGCCGGTGCGCCAGCAGTCGAAGGCCTCCACCATCATCACGATGCCCAGTTCCTCGCAGACCTGGATCATCTGCGGCGAGGGCGGGTTGTGCGAGGTGCGGAGGGCGTTGACCCCCATCGATTTCATGATCGTCATCTGCCGGCGCACCGCGTCGAGGCTGATCGCCGCGCCGAGGGCGCCCTGGTCGTGGTGGAGGTCGACGCCCTTGATCTTGGTGTGGTGTCCGTTGAGGGAGAAGCCTTCGTCGGGGTCGAAGCGGTAGCTGCGGATGCCGAACGGGGTGCGGAAGGTGTCGGTGGTGCGGCCCGCGACGCGCAGTTCGGTGTGCAGGGTGTAGCGGTGCCCGGGGGTGGCGAAGTCCCAGAGCCGGGGCTGTTCGACGGTCAGTTCATGGGACTCGACGGCCTGGCCGGAGACGGTGACCGTGGTGGCGGTGCGGGCGACCGGGCGACCGTCGGGGTCGGTGATCCGGGAGACGACCTCGACGTCGGCGCCGGTGCCGGACTCGTTGCGCACCTCGGTGCGCACCCGTACCAGCGCCCGCTCGGCGGAGATCTCCGGGGTGGTGACCCAGGTGCCCCACCGGCCGACGTGCACCGGTTCGGTGATCACCAGCCGGGCCTCGCGGTAGATGCCGCTGCCGGAGTACCAGCGGCTGCTCGGCAGCCGGTTCTGGACCTTGACCGCGAGGACGTCGGGGGTGCTGCCGTCGGTGTGCACCAGGTCGGTGATGTCGAAGGCGAAGCCGGTGTAGCCGTAGGGGTGGCGGCCCAGCTCGGTGCCGTTGCAGTAGACGTACGAGTCCATGTAGACGCCGTCGAACTCCACCGAGATCCGCTTGCCGGCGCAGCCGGGCGGCAGGGTGAAGGCCAGCCGGTACCAGCCGAGGCCGCCCGGGAGGAAGCCGGTGCCGCTGGTGGTGCCGTGGTCGGTGGTGGGGGTCTGCTCGATGCTCCAGTCGTGCGGGACGGCGACCTCCCGCCAGCCGGAGTCGTCGTATCCGGGATCGGCGGCCTGCGCGTAGGCGCCGGTCGGGTCGGTGATGCCGTCCGGGCTGACCAGCGCGAAGCGCCAGCCGTCGCGCAGCGGCACGGTGTGGCGCGCGGCCGCGGCGGCCGGATGCGCCTCGGGGGCGGCCGCGGCCGCCGGACTGCTCAGGAGTGCTCCGGCCGCCGGTGCTGCCGTGGCGGCGACCAGAACCGATCTGCGCGTGACCGTCATGGGCGGCTCTCCCTCATAGGGCCCAGAAGTACTCACAACTGATCGAGAACAAACAGATTCTGACGGTCGCCCACACACGATCGTCAAGGGTCCGGAGCCCTGTGTCGGTCCCCGCGGCCGGGATCGGCCGGATTTCCCGCGTGACCTTGTTCGACCCACGGGCCGGCCGGCCGGG
The DNA here is from genome assembly GCF_055581605.1 of Streptomyces sp. NPDC031418. Taxonomy (NCBI): domain Bacteria; kingdom Bacillati; phylum Actinomycetota; class Actinomycetes; order Kitasatosporales; family Streptomycetaceae; genus Streptomyces; species Streptomyces sp. NPDC031418. Next base: position 64,212 of record NZ_JBVIJC010000006.1, on the reverse strand, counting down.
GGTTGCGGTTCACGGACGTGCGCGAAGCACTACGCTGGAACTCAAGTGGTGCCACCTGTTCACTGTGAGTGTGCGCTTGGGAGCGGCGACGATGAGCCGGGTCTATCCGTTCGACGACGCGGCGACGGCCCGGGCTGTCATCGATGACGACGGAACGCTGGTGGAGTGGAACGAAGGCGCGCGACGCCTGCTCGGCCACTCCCCGGAAGCCGTCCTGGGCCGGCCCGCCGCCGGGCTGCTGGCCGGGGACGGCCGCCCGGCCCCGCCCAGCGGCCCCCGCTGGCACGGCGAGGTCGCTCTGCGCCACCGCGACGGCCGTACCGTCTCCGTCTGGCTGCTCGCCCACCGCCGGCCGCCGAGCGACGGCCGCCCGGGCGACTGGCTGGTGGTCACCCCGCTGACCGGCCGGCGCCCGTCCGGCGCCGACGACCCGCTCGCCGAGGCCGGCCTGGTCCAGTCGCCGTGCGCCATCGCGGTCTACGACGAGCGCTTGCGACTGTGCCGGATGAACGACGCGATGGCCGAGGTCATCGGCCTGCCCGAGGAGCGGGTGCGCGGGCTGCGGCTCGCGGAGATCGGCGGCAGGCCGCAGAGCGCCGAGCTGGAGGCGGGCCTGCTCCAGGTGCTGACCACGGGCCTGCCGCTCGATCTCCAGACCTTCATGCGCACCGGCGGCGAGGACCGGGCGCACGCCTGGCTCGCCCGGATGGCACCGGTGCGCGACAGCGGGGGGCGGGTGCGCGGGGTGTGCCTGGCCGCCCACGACGTCACCGACAACTACCGGGCGCGGCAGCGGCTCCAGCTGGTGAACGAGGCGAGCGTACGCATCGGCACCACCCTGGACGTGGGGCGCACGGCCCAGGAACTGGCCGAGGTCTGCGTGCCGGCGCTCGCCGACTTCGTCACCATCGACCTGCTGGACCCCGAGGAGTACGGCGGTGAGCCGCCGGCCCGTGTGACGGCGCCGGTGGTGCTGCGCCGCGCCGCCCACAGATCGGTCCTGGAGGGGGCGCCGGAGGCGGTGCTGAAGCCCGGGCAGACCGAGGAGTACCCGGCCGGCTCCCCGCAGGCCGACTCGCTGACCGCGGGCCACACGATCATCGCCTCGGTGGCCGCGGGCGAGATGGCCTCGTGGCTGACCTGGAACAGCGCGCGCGGTGAGCGGGTGCGCACCTTCGGCATCCATTCCTCGATGTCGGTGCCCGTCCAGGCCCGCGGGCTCACCCTCGGCGTGGCGGTCTTCACCCGCCACCGGCGGCCGGACGGCTTCACCGCGGACGACATGCTGCTGGCCGAGGAGATCACCACTCGCGCCGCCGTCTGCATCGACAACGCCCGGCGCTACTCGCGCGAGCGGGAGACCGCGCTCGCGCTCCAGCGCAGTCTGCTGCCCCGCTCGCTGCCGCACACGGCCGCCTTGCAGGCCGCCTCCCGGTATCTGCCGGCCGCCCGGGCCGGGGTCGGCGGCGACTGGTTCGACGTGATCCCGCTGTCCGGCATGCGGGTCGCCATGGTCGTCGGAGACGTCGTCGGGCACGGCGTCCAGGCCTCCGCCACCATGGGCCGGCTGCGCACCGCCGTACGCACCCTCGCCGACATCGACCTGGCCCCGGACGAGCTGCTCACCCACCTGGACGACCTGGTGCTGCGGCTGTCGGACGAGGCCGGCGGCGACGGCAGCCCCGGCGAGGTCGGCGCCACCTGCCTGTACGCGGTGTACGACCCGGTGTCCCGGCGCTGCACGCTGGCCCGCGCCGGGCATCCGCCGCCCCTGCTGCTGCGGCCCGGCGGCCGCCCCGAGCCGCTGGACCTGCCCGCCGGTCCCCCGCTGGGCCTGGGCGGTCTGCCGTTCGAGTCGGCCGAGCTGGAGCTGCCCGAGGGCACGGTGCTCGCCCTGTACACGGACGGTCTGGTGGTGTCCCGGGAGCGGGACGGCGACACCAGCCGGGAGCTGCTGACCGCGGCCCTGGCCCGCTACGCGGACTCGCTGGACGAGATCTGCGACCGGATCCTGCACGCCCTGCTGCCGTCGGGCAGTGCCGCCGACGACGTGGCGCTGCTGCTCGCCCGCACCCAGGGGCTGCCGGCCTCACGGGTGGCGACCTGGGACATCCCCGCGGATCCGGCACTGGTCGCGCCGATCCGCAAACAGGTCGCGGAGCAGCTGGACAGCTGGCAGCTGACCGAGGCCTCGTTCACCACGGAGCTGGTGGTCAGCGAGCTGGTGACCAACGCGATCCGGTACGGCTCCCATCCGATCCGGCTGCGGCTGATCCATGACGTGGCCACCCTGATCTGCGAGGTGTCCGACAGCAGCCACACCGCGCCGCATCTGCGGCGGGCAAAGACCTTCGACGAGGGCGGCCGGGGTCTGCTGCTGGTCGCCCAGCTGACGCAGCGGTGGGGCAGCCGGCACACCGCGGAGGGCAAGACGATCTGGGCGGAGCTGGCGCTGTTCGAGGAGGAGTGACTCAGCCGGCCGCGAGCCAGGCCCGTACCTGCTTGCGGGCCTCGTGCAGCCGGGACTTCAGGGTGCCGAGCGGGATGCCGACGCGCTCGGCGACCTCGGCGTACTCCAGCTGGCAGATGTCCCGGTAGACCAGCGGCGCCACCAGGTGCGGATGCTCCCGCTCCAGCCGGTCCAGCGCCTCCAGCAGGTCCACCCGGGACCCGGCGATGACGCTGGTGGTGCGCGGGTCGACGGCGTACGACGGCTCGATGGCGGCGGGCTGCTCGGCGGCCCGCCGCTTCAGCTCGCGGTACTTCTGCCGGCAGCAGTTGGCGACCACCGTGTACAGCCAGGTGCCGAACCGGCTGCGGCCCTCGAAGGCGGCGATGTGCCGGGCCACCTGGACCAGCACGTCCTGGGCGGCCTCCTCGGCGTCCTCCCGGCAGGGCAGGAAGCGCCCGCAGCGGCGGACGACCTCGGGCCGGATCTCGCCCAGCAGCCGGTCCAGGGCCGTGCTGTCGCCCGCGGCGGCACGCCGGGCGAGGTCCTCGATCGGCGCCTGGTCCTGCACGGAAGGGTCCACCTCTCAGTCGATCTCAGGGCAGGCATGATAGTCGTATGCACCCCCTGGAGCGGATCGGCCGCCACCGCCTCGAACGGCCGCTGGGCAGCGGCGCCTTCGCCACGGTCTGGCTCGCCCACGACGAGGAGCTGCAAGCCCCGGTCGCGGTGAAGGTCCTCGCGGAGAACTGGGCGCACCGGCTCGACATCCGGGACCGCTTCCTGTCCGAGGCCCGGCTGCTGCGCCGGGCCGGCTCCAGCCGGGTGGTGCAGGTCTACGACATCGGTGAACTACCCGACGGACGGCCGTACTTCGTGATGGAGTACGCCGCCGGCGGCACCCTCGCCGATCTGCTCACGGCCGGCCCGCTGCCGGTGCCCGACGCGCTGGTGCTGACCGCGGAGGCCGCGCGGGCGGCGGCCGCGCTGCACGAGGCCGGGATCGTGCACCGGGACATCAAGCCGACCAACGTGCTGCTGCACACCGCCCCGGACGGCTCCCGGCGGGTGCTGCTGGCCGACTTGGGGCTGGCGAAGAGTCTCGCGCAGGCCTCGGTGCTGACCCTGGCGGCGGGCTCGGCCGGTTACCGGCCGCCGGAGCAGGCGGAGCCCGGCGAGGGCATCGACGAGCGGGCCGACGTCTACAGCCTGGGCGCGGTCGGCTATGAGCTGGTGACCGGGACGGTGCCGGGTCCGCCGGGCAGGGTCGTACCGCCCCGGCGGCTGCGGCCGGACCTCGGCGAGGGCGTGGAGCGGGCGCTGCTGCGGGCGCTGGAGCCGGACCGGGCGCGGCGCTGGCCGGGCGCGCAGGCGTTCGCGGACGAGCTGGACCGGCTGGCGGCGGGCGACGGGCGGCCGGCCGGCGGGCGGCGGCTGGACGGGGTGCGCGGCCGGCTCAACACGGTGACGCTGGCCCTCGCCGCGGTGCTCACCGCGGCGGCGGCCGCGGTCACCGTGACGGTGCTGAACGGCCGCGGTGGCACGGCGGAGGCGGCGCGGGTCACGGACTCCACCGGACGGATCGTCGTCCAGGTCCCGGCCGGCTGGAGCCGTCAGCTGCGCGACGCCGGCTGGGACCCGCGGGTCCTCGGGCTGGCACCAGGGCACGAGCCGGCGCTGGTGATCGCCGACGACCTGACCCGCTGGACGGATCTGCGGGCCGCCGTGGACGGCGCGTTCGTCGGCGTCAGCGAGCACGGTGATGTCACCGCCCGGGTGAAGGCGCTCGCCCACGGCGGCTGCCGCTACACCGGCAGCCACGACTTCACCAGCGCCCAGTGGCACGGACTGGTGCGGGCCTGGAGCGGCTGCCCGGACGGCGGCTCGGTCACCGAGTCCGCGCTGACCCCGGCGGACGGCTCCGCGCAGCCGCAGGTGTATGTGCAGATACGCCAGCGGGGTGACGCGAACGCCACCGACGGCGTACTTCGCTCGCTGCGGGTGGGCTGAGACGTCGGCCGAAGGTCAAAGCGGGGAAAAGAACCTGGTGTGTCCCGAACTTTTCCGGCGGCGCGTGCATCGGAGTGTGGTGACGGCGCACCCGGCGCCGCAGGCACGCGGTGCATCGCGTGCCCCGACCCTCCAGGAGTGTTGAGCGACATGGTCTACACACCCCGGACCGCGCGGCACGGGGCCCTGCTCGTCGGCACGGTCGTCGCGCTGGGCCTGCTGACCGCCTGCGGCAACGACCACCAGGTCCAGCCCAGCAAGGCGGTCACCGCCTCCGGTACGGCCGCGCCCGCGACCGGCACCCCACAGGAACAGGAACCCGCCTCCGCGGCCGTCTCCGCACCCGCCGGGCACCCGGCGACGAAGCCCGCCCCGGCCACGACCGCTCCCCGGGCGAGCACGGCCCCGGTCGGCGGTACGGCCACGGCCGCGACGAGCAGCCGTTGCCACACCTCCGAACTGCGCGCCTCCGTCGGCCGCAACGACCCGGGGGCCGGCCAGGAGAACTTCCCCGTGGTGCTCACCAACGGCTCCACCCGGACCTGCACCGTGCGCGGCTATCCCGGTGCCGCGTTCGTGGCCTCCAGCGGCACGCAGCTGGGCCCGGACCCCAAGCGCCAGTCGGGCTCGCCGGTCACGGTCACGCTCAAGCCGGGGCAGAGTGCCTGGGCGGGCCTGACCTTCTCCAACCCCGGGGTGAGCGGCGCGAAGACGGCCACCCCGGCCGCGCTGCTGATCACCCCGCCGGACGAGCGGGACCATCTGCGGGTGACCTGGACGGGCGGTGCGGTGCCGGTGTCCGGGAACGCCTCGTCGGTCTTCCTGTCCGTCCTCAGCCCCGGCACCGGCCCCTGACCGACCCCGCTCCGCCGGCCCCGCTGTCACCCCGTGGCAGCGGGGTTCGTCATGAGCGCGCCACAACTGTCACAGAACGGCAACAGGGCCGATCGGCCGCGATCTTTCCGCCGGACCCCGTCATCGAACCCGTCGACCGCACGACGAAGAGGCCCCACGGGGGCCTTGACGAGGAAATTCGGGGAGAACATGAGCGGGATCTCACGCAGGCGGATGCTGACGGCGGGCGCTGCGGCGGGCGCCCTGGGCGCCCTGGCCGCCTGCTCGTCCGGCACCGGTCTGTCGGTCGACGGACCGGACTCGGGCAGCGGCAAGGGCACGGCACAGGCCCGCCCGGCGAAACCGATCGGCGACGGCTCCACCGCCGACACCGGACCCCAGCCGCACCAGCCGAAGCCCGAGCGGCTGAAGCCGGGCCAGAAGCCGCCGCAGTTCGTGGTGTTCTCCTGGGACGGCGCGGGCGAGCTGAGCAACAAGCTCTTCTCCAGGTTCCGGAAGGTGGCCGCCGACCACGGCGCCACGATGACCTTCTTCCTCAGCGGCATCTACACGCTGCCCGAGGCCAAGAAGGACCTGTACCGCCCGCCGCAGCACCCGGTCGGCGCCTCCGCGATCGGCTACCTCGCCGACCGGCACATCCACGCCACGCTCCAGCAGGTGCGGGCCGCCTGGCTGGAGGGCCACGAGATCGGCACCCACTTCAACGGGCACTTCTGCGGCGCGAACGGCGTGCGCAACTGGTCCCCGGCCGAGTGGCGCAGCGAGATCGACCAGGCGGTGGACTTCGTGACGAAGTGGAAGACCAACACCGGCTTCACCGACCTCGAACCGCTCCCCTTCGACTACCGCAAGGAGCTGATCGGCGGCCGCACTCCGTGCCTGGAGGGCCAGGCACGTCTGCTGCCCACGGCCGCGGCGCTCGGCTGGAAGTACGACGCCAGTTCCCCCGGCGGACTCCAGATCTGGCCCCAGAAGGTGCAGGGCGGCCGGATCTGGGACTTCCCGCTGCAATCCATACCCTTCCCCGGGCACTCCTTCCAGGTGCTGTCGATGGACTACAACATGATGTTCAACCAGTCCGGCGGCAATCCGAACGGCGACCGCGGCCAGTACGACGCCTGGCGCACCCAGGCCCGCGACGCCTATGTCGCCGGATTCCAGCGCGCCTACGACACCAACCGCGCCCCCTTCTTCATCGGCAACCACTTCGAGCGCTGGAACGGCGGCATCTACATGGACGCCGTCGAGGAGGCGATCGGGAAGATGGCCGCCCACGACGACGTGCGGTTCGTGTCCTTCAAGCAGTTGGTGGCGTGGCTGGAGGCGCAGGACCCGGCGGTGCTGCGCACGCTGCGCACCCTGGCGCCGGGGCAGGTCCCGGTGGGTGGCTGGGCGGAGTTCCTGGGCGCGGCGGGCAGCCGCAGTTCGTAGTTCTTTCACCTTCATCTGTTTTCATGGGCGGGCACCGACTGATCGTTTGTGGAAGGACCCGCCCTGAACACCCCCCTCGCCGAGGCCCTGTCCGCGATCCTGCTCGTGGCCGTACTCGTCTGGGCCGTGGTACGGCCCTTCGGGTGGCCGGAGGCGGTCATGGCCGTCCCCGCCGCCGGGATCGCGGTCGCCACCGGCGCGATCTCGCTGGACCACGCCCGGGCCGAGGCAGAACGGCTCGGGCCGGTCGTCGGCTTTCTCGCGGCGGTGCTGGTGCTCGCCCATTTCTGCGATGTCGAAGGGCTGTTCCAGGCCTGCGGGGCGTGGATGGCGCGGTGGGCGGCCGGGCGTCCGGTGCGGCTGCTGACGGCCGTCTTCGTGCTGGCCTCCGTCATCACCGCCGTCCTCAGCCTGGACGCGACGGTCGTGCTGCTCACCCCGGTGGTCTTCGCCACGGCCGCGCGGACCGGCGTACGGCCCAAGCCGCATGTCTACGCCTGCACCCATCTGTCGAACACGGCGTCGCTGCTGCTGCCGGTGTCGAATCTGACCAACCTGCTCGCGTTCGCGGCCAGCGGGCTGAGCTTCACCCGGTTCGCGGCGCTGATGGCGCTGCCCTGGCTGGTGGCGATCGGCGCCGAGTACGTGGTGTTCCGGGGGTTCTTCGGCCGTGACCTCGGGGCGGCGGCCCCCGCGGGCCGGGACACCGGCGAGGCGCCGTCCCTGCCGCTGTTCGCGCTGGTGACCGTCGGCTGCACGCTGGCCGGTTTCGTGGTGGCGTCGGCGTTCGGGGTGGAACCGGCGTGGGTCGCGGCGGCGGGCGCGCTGGTGCTGGCCGGGCGCTCGCTGGTACGGCGGAAGGCGACCCCGATGACCGTCGTCCGGGCGGCGGCGCCGTCCTTCCTGGCGTTCGTCCTGGCGCTGGGCATCGTGGTGCGCGCGGTCGTGGACAACGGGCTCGCGGACGTGCTCGGGAAGGTGCTGCCGGGCGATACCGGGCTGCCGGCGCTGCTGGGCATCGCCGCGCTGGCCGCCGTCCTCGCGAACGTGATCAACAACCTGCCCGCGGTGCTGGTGCTGCTGCCGCTGGCCGCGCCGGCCGGGCCGGGGGCGGTGCTGGCGGTACTGCTCGGGGTCAACATCGGCCCGAACCTGACCTACGCGGGCTCGCTGGCCACACTGCTGTGGCGGCGGATCGTGCAGCAGCACGAGCACGATGTGGATCTCGGGGAGTTCACCCGGCTGGGGCTGCTCGCCGTGCCGTCCTCGCTGGCCGTGGCGGTGGTGGCACTGTGGGGTTCGTTGCAGGTTTTCTGAGAGACGGTCCGGAATCTGGGAGGCCGATCCGATGCGTGTGATCGCCTGGCTGGTCGAGGGCACCTGGCCCGCCTGCGTGGACGCCGTGCGGCGGCACACGCCGGACGACGCCGAGGTGGTGCTGCTGCATGTCAGCGGGCCCGATGTGCCCGGGGTGGCGCACGGCGCGTTCGCCGGGCTGCTCGGCCGGGGACATCCGGAACGCGACCCGGGCACCCGGCTGGAGGCGCTGAGCGACACCTCGGCGGGCGAACTGCTCCGAGCGGCGGCCGAGCGGCTGGGCCGGCCCTGTGTCCGCGAGGAACACTCGGGCCGGGTGGAGCGGGAGGTGGTGGCCGCCGCCGAGGGCGCCGATCTGCTGGTCCTGGCCCGGGACGGGGACCGCTCCCGGCTCGGCCCGCACAGCCTGGGCCCGGCAGCCCGCTTCGCCGTCGACCACGCACCCTGCCCGGTCCTCCTGGTCTGGCCGGAACCCGCCCCCGACCTGTCCACGATGCCGCCCCCACCGCCACACCCCGGGCGCCATCCCCGCTGACGGGGTCTCGGAGGCCCGGGCCCCGAAGGTGGCGAGCCGAGGGCACTCGCCAGGGCCCAGGGCCCCGCTGACGGAATCCCGGCCGCCCCTACCCCGGAAGGTGACGAGCCGACACCGTCGGAAATCGGCCCACGTACGGGAACTCGGACGCCCACGAGCCGTGCCGGCGGTGCAGTGCGACCCCGAGGCCGCTGCGGCAGGGCCGCACCTGTGATGCGCGGGCGCCGAGGGCGGTGCGGTGCGACGTTCGCCCAAGCGGCCTGCCCAGTGCCCCCCCAGCCCGCACCCGCCCAGGACCGGCCCGCTACTCCAGTCCCGCCGATGAGCGGCCCAACGACGACGAGCCGGCCGCACCCGCCCAGCGGCCGAGGGCCCGCTGACGGGGACTCGAACCCCCACAAGCCGTGCCGGCGGAGCCGTGGCGCCTAAGGCCGCTGCGGCAGCGCCGACAGGGCTGCACCTGTCGTACGCGGGCGCCGAGGGCGGTGCGGTGCGACGTTCGCCCAAGCGGCCTGCCCAGTGCCGCCCGCCAGCCCGCACCGAGCCCCGGACCGGCCCACTACGCCAGCCCCGCCGCCCGCCGGACACCGGAAGCCGCGTCAGCGGTGGTGACGCCGGCCGCCCCAGTGGCCGATGACGACCGACCGCGAGGGTGACGGTGACGGGGGTGTTGCGCTCGGCGTCGGGGAGGGGGGTGCGGCGGATGGTGCGCCGGTCTGCCGGGCGGTGCTCGGCGCGGGGGTGGGTGTGGTGTCGCTGGCCCAGTCGACGTTCCGCATCTCCAGCCGGGGCTTGGCGGTGTCGACGGACCAGCGCTGGGCGGCGCCCGGGGCGCGGGTCTTCACGACGAGGGCGCCGGAGCCGTCGGTGGCGGCCGGGGTGAGGGCGAGTTCCTCGTTCCAGCGGGGCAGCAGGGCGCCCTCGGCGGTGAAGTCGTAGCGGATGTTCCGGGCGGCCCGGCCGGTGGCCGTACAGGGGGCCAGGCGGACCGACCAGCTGAGGTGGGAGTCCAGACACAGGTCGGGGTCGGCGGCGTTGCGCAGGAGCCCGTCCGCCTCGTACGTCCACTGCTGGCTCGGTGCCGCGGAGCAGGTGGCGAGTTCGGTCTCGGCGCCGTCGACGGTCTTCGGGCCGGCCACGGCGATGCACAGGCCGGAGGCGAGACTGCGCAGGCGGCCGTGGAAGGTGCCCCGCCCGGCGCCGTTCGTACCCGCCCAGGAGGCGCCCGGTGCGCGAGAGCCACCGCCGGGTGTGGGCGTGGCCGTGCCGACGGGGCCCGGTGCGGCGTCGTCCCCGGAGCCGAGCGCCGACCACAGCACCAGCGGCAGCACCACCAGGCCGCTGACGGTGACGGCGGCCAGGGCGAGATTGCGGCGTCGGGCACGCCGGGCGGCGCGGAGCGCGGAGCGTCCGGAGGCGGCCACCGCGCCCGGGGCCGAGACAGCGGCGGAACCGGCCGGCTCTACGGGGACGAGCGGGTCCGCCGGATGGTCTGGGCGGGCGAAGGACAGGAACGCCTCGCCGGGCGGGGGCGGGACGGCGGCCGGCGCCGGGGAAGGGGCGGTCGGCTGCTGGGCCCGGTGTGCACGGGACTCGTGGTAGGCGCGGGCGCCCCAGCCGAGGACCGCCTCGGCCAGCGCGAGCCCCAGACCCTGCTGGAAGACGGCGAGTTGGTCCGCGGTACGGGTGCAGTGGTCGCAGCCGGCCAGATGCTCGCGCAGGTCCGGGTCGAGGTCGGCCCCGCCGCGCCGGAAGGTGACGTCGAGCAGGCGCTGGTAGCGCAGGCACTCGGCCTGCGGGGCGAGTTCGCGGTGCGCCTGGAGGCACTCCTCCCGCAACCGCTCGCGCGCTCGCCGGAGTTCGATATCGATGTCCGCCTCGTCCAGGCCCAGCAGGACGGCGGGCACGGCCGGCGGATCGCCCTCGGCCTCGATGTGCCACAGCACGGTCCGCGCGGTCTGGGGCACCCGCTGGAACGCGCGGGCCAGCAGGCGCCGGCCCGGTGGCGGCAGCAGCCGGGCGGCGGCCCGCTCACCGGCGGCGGAGCGCAGCCCGGGGTGGAGGAGTTCCTGGCGGCCGTCGGCGTCCCATTCGGCCGCGATGCGCCGGACGGCGACGAGCACCCGGGGCCGCCAGGCCGCGGCCGGGCCGACCTGGCGCAGTGCCTCGCCGAAGAGCCGGGTGAAGGCGGCTGTGGTGAGCATGCCGGCGGCCCGCGGGCCCTCGGTGCACAGCCGGGCATAGGCGAAGGCCGCTTCCCAGTGCCGGTCGAGGAGTTCACCGACCGGATGGAGCGCGGGTGTCATACCCGACCATTTCTTCAGCTCCGCGCTGAGTTCGCCGTCCGACGGGTCTGCCTCGGGCACAGCCGCATTCCTCCAGACGTGATTCCGAAACAAGTCCATACCAATCGGTATGGGGAGGTGGTGAGGCAGCTCGAACGTCCACCTGAGGCGGCTCTTTTGAAGCGTGGGGGGTGTACGGGGAGCGGCCTGGCGCATACAGCGGGAATGTATGGTGCCTGCGCGCCGACAGCCGACACTTTCGCACAACCGCACACCGGGGAACAAGAGATCTTCCGTTTCTCGGCATTCCCCTCAGCTTCTTTCTTATAACGGCCCCTCATTGACATATTGTCAACGAATCGAATTCCTCCGCTCAGTGGCCGCTGACGGCGCGCGGGGTGTAGGGCCGCTCCAGCTCCTCGATCTCCTTCTCGGAAAGCCGGAGTTCGACGGCGGCCACCGCGTCCTCGATGTGCTGCGGCTTGGCCGCGCCGACGATCGGCGCGGCCACCGTGTCCTGGTGCAGCAGCCAGGCGAGGGCCACCTGGGCGCGGGGCACGCCCCGGTCCTGGGCGATCCGGGTGACGGCCTCGACGATGTCGCGGTCGCTCTCCAGGTACAGACGGCTGCCGAAGGCGTCGTTCGCGCTGCGCTCGGTGGCGGTTTCCCAGTCACGGGTGAGCCGGCCACGGGCGAGCGGGCTCCACGGCAGCACGCCGACGCCCTGGTCCGCGCAGAGCGGCAGCATCTCGCGCTCCTCCTCGCGATAGAGGAGGTTGTAGTGGTTCTGCATGGACACGAACTTCGTCCAGCCGTGCAGCTCGGCGGTGTACTGGGCCTTGGAGAACTCCCACGCGTACATCGAACTCGCCCCGATGTAGCGGACCTTGCCCGCCTTGACCAGGTCGTGCAGCGCCTCCATGGTCTCCTCGACCGGGGTCGCGTGGTCGTAGCGGTGGATCTGGTAGAGGTCGACGTAGTCCGTGCCGAGGCGGCGCAGGCTGTGGTCGATCTCGGTCATGATGGCCTTGCGGGACAGCCCGCGGCCGTTGGGGCCCGGCCGCGTCCGGCCGTGCACCTTGGTGGCCAGCACGATCTCGTCGCGCTGGGCGAAGTCCCGCAGAGCCTTTCCGACGATCTCCTCGCTGGTGCCGTCCGAGTAGACGTTGGCGGTGTCGAAGAAGTTGATGCCGGCCTCCAGCGCCTGCCGGATGAGCGGGCGGGACGCCGCCTCGTCGAGGGTCCACTCGTGGACACCGCGGTCCGGCAGCCCGTAGGTCATGCAGCCCAGACAGATCCGGGAGACGTCCAGACCCGTCGAACCGAGCTTCACGTACTGCATCGCTGCTGCTCCTGCCTTCGCCGACGATGGTCAGGGCCGAGCCTACGACGCGGCGGGGGCGGATTTGACGGCGTGTGCGAGCAGAGGCTTTCATCCTGGAACGCGTCGCGCCGCCCGGCGTGCGCAGGAGGGAGCGGTTGTGCCCCCCAGGGGTGTTTCCCGCGCCGGCGCTGCGCGCAGGGCAGCCGGTGCCGCGGTGCTGGCCCTCGCCGTCGCCGTGCCGGCGCTGGCCGGCTGCGGGTCCGGCGGCGCAGGAGGCGGTTCTGCGCGGCCCGCCGCGGTCCGGCTGCCGCCCCGGCACGCCGGGTTCGACTACCAGATCGGCGGCGCCTATCCCCCGCCGGCCGGCGTCCGGATCGTCAGCCGCGACCGGTCCGACTCCCCCGCGCCCGGCCTGTACAACATCTGCTACGTCAACGCCTTCCAGGCCCAGCCCGAGGAGCGCGCCTCCTGGCCGGCCGATCTGCTGCTGCGCGACGCGCACGGCGAGGTCGTCATCGACGAGGACTGGAACGAGCCGCTGCTCGACCTGCGCACCCCGGCCAAGCGACAGCGGGTGGCCGCACGGGTGAACCGGTGGATCGACGGGTGCGCGCACCGGGGCTTCGACGCCGTGGAGCCGGACAACTACGACAGCTACACCCGCTCCCACCGGCTGCTCACCGCCGCGGACGCGATGGCGTACATGACCCTGCTGTCCCGGCACGCGCACGCCGTGCACCTGGCCGTCGGGCAGAAGAACACCGCCGAGCTGGCCGGGCAACGGCGGCGCGCCGGGCTGGACTTCGCGGTGGCGGAGGAGTGCGGGCAGTACGACGAGTGCGGGGTCTACGCCAAGGCCTTCGACGACCGGGTGGTGGACGTCGAGTACACCGACAGCGGACTGCGGGCGGCCGTCGCCGGGTGGGGCGGCCGGCTGAGCATCGTCCGGCGCGACCGGGATGTGTCCGTGCCGGGCAGTGCGGAATATGTCCGGAAGGCTCCGCGGGGCGGGGCGGAATAGGCCACCGTCCGAGGGCGCGGTCGTGGCTGATCGCCTCCTTGCGGCATTCGGGGCACGACGGTTGCTGCTCCCAGGTGACCGCACGGCGTGGGACGTGGCCGATCGTCGTACCGTCGGACCATCCTCTGCGCAGGTGACCGGCGGCCGGCCGGTCCCGGTCGACCGGGAGGACACGGTGTCGATCCGTTCCCTCAGCTACAGAGCCCTGGCCGGGGCGGCGCTGCTGCCGCTAGCCCTCGTCACCCCCGCCTTCGGCCGGTCCGCTTCGGCGCCGGCACCGGCGCCCGAGGCACCCGGCACGCTGTGTGCGATCGCCGGTACCCTGCGCGGCGAACACGGCCAGCAGGCCCTGGTCAGCCTGTGCGCCGGCAGTGGCACCCCGCAGCTGGCGGTGTCCGCCCCGGCGAGCTGCCGGCGCGCCGGGGTCCGGGTCCGGTACGCCTGCCTCACCGAGGGCACCTGGACGGCTTCGCGCGCCGGGAAGACCCTGGCCGGCGGGACGCTGTCCGGCGCGGGCGAGTACCCGGGGCCGGGCACGTACGACATCACCGCCACCGTGCATGTGCGCTCGGCGCCCACCGGCGTCGACCTGACCGGCACGGTCGAGGCCACCCTGTCGCTGACCGCGCCGAAGCCGAAGGCCACGCACGCCGTCACCGTCGACCGGACGGTCCTGCGCCGGAACGCCACCACCACCCTGACCTACACGGTCCGCCGGGACAGCGACGAGGGCGACGGCAGCGCCCGGTTCGGGCTCATCGGCGAGGAGGGCACCGGCGTGCGGATCGCCACGACGGACGCGCGCTGTGTGAACCCGCTGGTCGGCCGGTATCCGGCGACGTCGCGGCTGGCACACTCCCTGGACTGTGCGCTGACCGCGTTGCAGCCCGGCCATCCGGAGAAGGTGAAGGTCCGGATCACCGTGGGGGCGACCTGCTCCACGGTGGTGTCGAAGCTCGGCTACTGGATGCCGAGGGGTCAGGAGCTGTACACCGGCGCCATGCTGGCGGGCCCGAAACTGACCTGCCGTTAGGGCCGCTCCAGCAGGTCCAGGGCCCGTTCCCAGCCGAAGTCGGGGCGGCTGCCGTCCGCCAGTGGTGCGCCCCGGTACGGCTCGCCGAAGCGGACGCCCATCCCGCGCAGCCGTATCAGGCTGTCCTGGTAGGCGGGGTGGGCGGCCAGCGCGTCGGCCACACAGGGCAGTACGGCGATCGGAACGCCGAGGCCCACGGCCTCGCACAGGGTGCCGAGGACGAGGGTGTCGGCGATGCCGGCGGCCCACTTGTTGACCGTGTTGAAGGTGGCGGGGGCCACCACGACGGCGTCCGGCGGCGGGAACGGGCGCGGGTCGGCCGGGGACCGCCACGCCGACCGCACCGGACGGCCCGTCAGGGCCGTTACGACCTCGGTGTCGAAGAAGCCGCCCAGCGCGACCGGGGTGGCGATGACCCCGACCTCCCAGCCCCGCTCCTGCGCGGCCGTGATCAGCTTGCTCACGCCCGCGGCGATACCGGCCGCGCAGACGACGACGTACAGGAAGGGCTTCCCGGTGTGTTCGGTCATCCGGGAACCCTACCGACCGGGCCCCGGGGTCAGTCCCCGGACTCCTTCAGCGTGATGGCGCCCACCGGGCAGGCCCGGACGGCCTCCCTGAGCAGCGGGTCGCCCGCGCCGTCCTCGCGGCCGGGGATCAGCGTGCTGTAGCCGTCGTCGTCCTGGGTGAAGACGCGGGGCGCGGTCAGCGCGCACTGGCCGGCGCCGATACAGGCGTCCTTGTTGATGTCGATATGCATGAGCAGAGCCTCTTACCAGGTCACGGGGAGTTCCAGCATCCCTTGGATCGTGTCGCCGGGTTTGAAGGGGATCTCTTCGGCGGGGGCGGCCAGGCGGAGGCCGGGCAGCCGGGTCAGCAGGGTGCCGAAGGCGATCTCCAGTTCGGCGCGGGCCAGGTTCTGGCCCAGGCACTGGTGGATGCCGAAGCCGAACCCGACGTGGTGCCGGGCCGGGCGGTGGAAGTCCAGGGCGTCGGGGTCGTCGTACTGGGCCGGGTCGCGATTGATCACCGAGGTGGAGAAGAGCACGCCCTCACCGGCCCGGATCGTGGTGCCGGCGATCTCGATGTCCTCCGCCGCCACCCGCAACAGTCCCTCCGTGATGGACAGCATGCGCATCAGTTCCTCGACGGCGGCGGGCAGCAGCGCCGGGTCGGCGCGCAGCTCGGCGAGCCGCTCGGGGTGTTGCAGGAGGGTGAAGGTGCCGAGGGAGATCATGTTGGCGGTCGTCTCGTGGCCGGCCACCAGCAGGATGATGGCGAGGGCGACGACCTCGGCCCGGTCCAGGGTGCCGTCGTGGTACTGGTGGTGGACGAGTTCGTCGAGGATGCCGTCGCCGGGCGCGGCCTCCTTCGCCTTGGCGTCGACGAGGCCGCCGAGGTACTCCTCCAGCCGGTCGCGGGCGGCCCGGGCCTCGGCCGCCGTGGGGCCGCGCAGCAGCGTGCGGGACTGCGCCTCGAAGAACTCGTGGTCGGCGTACGGCACGCCGAGCAGCCCGCAGATCACCATCGACGGGACGGGCAGCGCGAAGGCGGAGACCAGCTCGGCGGGCGGGCCCTGCGCGATCATGGCGTCCAGCAGGCCGTCCACGATCCGCTGGATCCAGGGGCGCAGGGCGTTGGCCCGTTTGACGGTGAACGACGGGATCATCATGCGCCGCTGCCGGTGGTGCTGGGGATCGTCCACGCCGAGCAGGGCCACCGCGCGCCCGCGGTTGGCGGCGAAGCGCTCCGTGGGCGCCGGGAAGCCGGGGTCGGTGCGGTCGCTGGACAGGCGGGGGTCGGCGAGCAGGGCGCGGGCGGCGGCGTGCCCGGTCACCAGCCACACCTCGCGGCCGTCGTAGAGGGTGCCGCGGGACAGGGCTCGGCCGTCGCGCAGCGGGGCGTAGCCGGTGGGCGGGTGGTAGGGACAGGTGCGGTCCTGGGGAAACGCGACGGGACCGGTCTCGATGGCCGGTCCGGTGATGTCCGTCAGTTCCGTCATGGAAAGACCTCGCAGAGCGAAAGTAGTGCGGCGTGCAGATCTTCATTAGATGCCCCAGGCATCTATTCGGCACACGGGAAGTTCGGCCACTTCGGTGACGTCGGCGATCTGGCCGAGGAGTGGGGGGTGCGGGGGCGGGAACCGGCCAGGTCCCGCGGCCCGCCGCGGGCGTCCGCGCATGTCCCGGTGCGCGGCGACCGGTTCGAGTCGGCAAGCGGGTACTTTCAGAAAAATCTGTTCCGGGCAGGTGTGAAGGGCTTCGCGGGCGGGCACCCGTGGATCAGGCCCCGCCGCGTTCCCCCGTCGCGGCGGGGCTCTCGCGTGTCCTGTCCGCCGGCCGGTCGGTCACGTCCAGGAAGATCTGGTCGGCGTCCGGGAAGGTCCGGGCCAGGGACCGCTTGATACGGTCGGCGACCTCCTCCACCCGCTCGCTGTCCAGGCCGGGCACCAGGTCGATGCGGGCGGCCACCAGCGTGGAGTCGAGCCCCAGTTTCATGGTGAACAGCGCCTCGACGCTGTCGATCTCCGGCTGCGCCCGCAGCAGCGACTCGATGCGGCCGCTCAGTTCCGGGTCGGCGGCCTCCCCGATGAGCTGGTCGCGCGCGTCCCGGCCGAGCCGGTAGGCGACGTAGACCAGCAGCACGCCGATGGCCAGCGAGGCGGACGCCTCCCAGGCGACCTGCCCGGTCACCAGATGCAGGGCCATCCCGACGAGGGCGAGGACGACGCCGAGCACCGCCGTGCCGTCCTCGGCGACCACCGTGCGCAGCGCCGGGTCGCGCAGGGCGCCGAGCCCGCCGTCCTGCCGGCGCGCCTGGTGCAGGGCCCGCAGCAGCGAGACGCCCTCGGCCACGAGCGCCACGCCGAGCACGGTCAGGCCCGCCACATACCCGCTGAATCCCTCCTGGGTGTCCTGGCTCAGGGCCTCGAAGCCCTGGAAGAAGGAGAAGCAGCCGCCCATGACGAAGATCCCCACGGCGGCGAGCAGGGACCAGAAGAAGCGCTCCTTGCCGTAGCCGAAGGGGTGCCGCGCGTCGGCGGGCCGGCGGCTGCGGCGCAGGGCGGCCAGCAGGAAGACCTCGTTCAGGCTGTCCGCGACGGAGTGGGCGGCCTCCGACAGCAGCGCCGGCGAGCCGGAGAGGACTCCGCCGACGGCCTTGGCCACGGCGATCAGCAGATTGGCGGCGAGCGCCACGAGCACGGTGATCTTGGTGTGCCGGTCCCCCGGCGCACCGGCCGGCCGGTGGTCCGTGGACGCGGTGCCGGTGCCCGGCGCGCCCGCGCCCCCGGCCGAGTGTGCGGCCCTGTCCCGGGCCGAGGGTGTCCCGCTCATCTCTCGCCGACTGCCCCGGAAGGAGCGGATCACACCGTGCGGGCGCGGGAAAACGGGGAACGCGGTGTTCCGTGGGCACAGCCCCGGCGAGGAGGAGCAGACATGGGCGGCAAGGGCAACAGCGCCTACGGCCACACGGCATTCACCCGGTCACCGAGCCACTTCACCGACCGGATCACGGCCGACGGCCGGGACGGCTGGCCGGTGGCGGCCGGGCGGTACCGGCTGGTGGTCTCGCGGGCCTGTCCGTGGGCGAGTCGCGCGGTGATCTCCCGCAGGCTCCTGGGGCTGGAGGAGGCGCTGCCGATGGCGATCGCCGACCCGCTCCAGGACGACCGCAGCTGGCGGTTCACCCTGGACCCCGGCGGGCGGGACCCGGTGCTCGGCATCCGGTATCTGAGCGAGGCCTACGACCGGCGCGAGACCGGCTACCCGGGCGGGGTGAGCGTGCCCGCGGTGGTGGACGTCCCGAGCGGGCGGCTGGTGACCAACGACTACCAGCAGCTCACCCTGGACCTGGCCACCGAGTGGACGGCCCTGCATCGCCCGGGCGCGCCCGACCTGTATCCGGCCGCGCTGCGCGAGGAGATCGACACGGTGATGGCGGCGGTCTACCAGGACGTGAACAACGGGGTGTACCGGGCGGGGTTCGCCACGCACCAGCAGGAGTACGAGGAGGCGTGCACGGCACTGTTCCGGCGGCTGGAACTGATCGCCGAACGGCTGCGGGAGCAGCGGTATCTGGTCGGTGACACCCTGACGGAAGCGGACATCCGGCTGTTCACCACGCTGGTGCGGTTCGACGCCGTCTACCACGGCCACTTCAAGTGCAACCGCTGGAAGCTGACCGAGAACGCGGTGCTGTGGGCGTACGCGCGGGACCTTTTCCAGACACCGGGATTCGGTGACACGGTCGACTTCGACCACATCAAGCGGCACTACTACCAGGTGCACAGCGGGATCAACCCCACCGGCATCGTGCCGCTCGGTCCCGATCTGTCCGGCTGGCTGGCTCCGCACGGCCGGGAGGAGCTGGGCGGCCGGCCGTTCGGCGACGGCACCCCGCCCGGACCGGTGCCTCCGGGCGAACGGGTGGCCCCGCGCGGGCGGCCCGCATGAGCACCCCGCTCCGAGGAAGTAGTCAGACATGGCCAAGAACAAGAAGAAGAAGCTGCCAGTCGTCTACCAGCCGATCGGATTCGTGCTCAGCTGGGCGAGCGGGGCGCTGGCCGGTGCCGCCTTCCGGAAGGCGTGGAAGGCGATCCGGCACGAGGAGGACGCGCCGGACGCGCTGGACCCGGACCGCGGCTGGGCCGAGATCCTGCTGGCGGCCGCGGTCCAGGGCGCGATCTTCGCGGTGGTGCGCAGCGCCGTGGACCGCACGGGCGCGAAGGCCATCGCCCACTCGACCGGCCAGTGGCCGGTGGCCGACAAGGGCGGCCGGGACTAGGGCCTCTCTTTCGGATCTTGCCGGCGTCGCGAGCCCTGGCACACAGGAGAAGCCCTAGGCGAGCCAGCGGCCGTCGCGCATCAGCTCGCGGCCGCGTAGCTCGTTCTCCTCGCGCCAGGCCTGGACGCGCTGCGGGAGGACCCTGAAATACAGGTAGGGGACGGACAGTTGGCGCGGGTCGAAGCCGGTCTTGCCGGCGAAGACCTCGGCGTCCTCCTCGGGCAGGTCCTCCGGGGTCACCGCCCGGACGGTGCCCTCGACCAGGACCACGTCCCGCGTCGGGCCGAGCCCGAGCCGGGCCCTGCCGGTGGCCACCAGATTGCGGCCGGTGGGGCTGTCGGCGGCGGTGGCGATCAGCAGGGTGGCGCCGTCCCAGACGAACGACAGCGGTACGAGATGGGGGACGCCACCGTCGGGTCCGGCGGTGGCAACCCAGACGTCGACGTCCTGCTCCAGCCGGTGCAGGGTGTCCTTCTTGCGCTGTGCGGTGCTGCGGGCGGGCGGCGGGGTCATGGCGTACGGGCCTCCTCGTGGTGCGGATGCGCACCAGTGTGACGGCCCGTCAGGGCTGTGCGCGGATACCGCCGGGGCGTGTCCGGACTGGGGTGGCCGACGACACGCCCGAAACTCGACGACATATGTCAATCGAACATGCTCAAATTCCTTCCACTGAGGGTAACTTGACGGTCGGGAATCGACATCCAGGGGCGGGTGGGAGGTGGTGCCGTCGTGGGCGAGCAACCCGCACCGCTCACCCGGTATCTGCGGGTGCGCGAGGAGCGCGGGCACACGGTGCTGGAGTTCCGCGGCGAGATCGACATCCTGGCGGCGACCGAGATCCTGCCCGCGCTGGACCGGGTCACCGGCCGGCCCGGCGCCCGGATCCTGATCGATCTGCGCGGAGTCGAGTTCTTCGACTGCTCCGGGCTGCGGCTGCTGTACCGGGCGCGGAGCCGGGTGCTGGAGCAGGGCGGGCGGCTGCACCTGGTGTGCGCGCACCCGCTGACCCTGCGCGTGCTGCGGGTGACCGGCCTCGCCCGGCTGCTGCCGCCGCACCCGACGCCGGAGGCTGCCCTCGCCCAGTCCGGGGCCGCCTCCGGATCGTCCTGAGCCGCCGGTCGCGGGCGGCTCGGGACCTCGTGGTCAGCCCTACGACTCGTCGAACAGGGCGCTGACGGACTCCCCGTTGTGGATCCGCCGTACCGCCTCGGCGAGCGCCGGGGCGATGGACAGGATCCGCAGCTTGTCGGTGTGTTCGTCCGCGGGCACCGGCACGGTGTTGGTGCAGACGATCTCCAGCACGTCCGGCTGCTCGCTCAGCCGCTTGAGCGCGCCGGCCGCGAACAGCCCGTGCGTACAGGCCACCCGGATCGACCGAGGACCCAACTCGCGCAGCCTGCCCAGGAGTTCGATGACGGTGCTGCCCTTGGCGATCTCGTCGTCCAGGACGATGACGTCCCGGCCGGCGATGTCGCCGATGACCGAGCTGATGGTGACCCGGTCGTCCGCGAACCGCTGTTTGGCGCCGGCCGCCACCTGGGCGCCGATCAGCCGGGCGAAGGCGGCCGCCTCCTTGGCGTTGCCGAGGTCCGGGGAGACGACCGTGGTGCGCGTGAGGTCGTACTGCCGGAAGTGTGCGGCGAGTTCCCTGAGCGCGTGCAGATGGTCCACCGGCACCGAGAAGAAGCCGTGCACCTGCGGGGAGTGCAGGGTCATCGCGAGGACCCTGCTCGCCCCGGCCGCCACCAGCAGGTCGGCGACCAGCCGGCCGCCGATGGAGATGCGCGGCGCGTCCTTCTTGTCGGAGCGGGCGTAGGAGTAGTGCGGCATGACGACGGTGATCCGGCCCGCGGAGGCGCCCCGGGCCGCGTCGCACATCAGCAGCAGCTCCACCAGGTGCTCCTGCACCGGCCGGACCAGCGGCTGGACCAGGAAGACGTCCCGCTCCCGGCAGTTGGCCTGAAGCTGCACCTCCAGGCAGTCGTTGGCGAACCGGCTGATCCGGGCCGGGCTGAGCGGCACCCCGAGGTGCGCGCAGACCTCCTCGGCCAGTCCGGGATGGGCGCTGCCGCTGAAGACGGCGATGTCTCGCACGATCCGCTCCTCGCATGATCGACACGGGGCTGGACCGTCATGCTACTGGGGCCGATCAGCCGCTCAGCACCCCCGGCAGCGCCAGCGCCCCCAGCGCCACGGCGCCCACCAGCAGCCAGGCCACGTAGTCGCCGACATGCCCCGACTGGAGGCGCCGTACGGGTGCCGCCCAGCCGGGCGCGGCCACCCAGCCGGGGCGGGTCACGGCGAGCGTGGCGAGGCCCGCGGCCAGCGCGGCGGAGACCAGGCCCAGCAGCACCCCGTACGCCGTCCAGTGCGCCTCGGCATGGGCACCGCCCGACCCCGCCTCGTTGACCGAGCGGGCCACCAGGGCGCCGAAGCCGGGGACCGTGCCGACGGCGAAGCAGCCGGCGAGCAGGACGGCGGGCACCGTGGTCATGGTGTCCGGGATCCGCCGCAGCAGGCCGGCGGTCTCCGGCTCCTCCTCGCACCCGCTGGTCTCGTCGTCGGAGTCCTCGGGGCGTGGTCCGAGGCCCAGGAACACCCGGGCGGCGACCCGCAGCACGGCGCCGGCGGTGATCGCGGAGGCGGCCACGTACAGCACGGTGAGCGGGCCGCCGACCGCCTCCTCGCTGACCGCCTTGCCGAGCCCGGTGCCGAACGGCGGCAGGCCGGCGAGCGCGAGGCCGCCGACGGCGAACATCACTCCGGTCGCGCGCAGCGAGCGGCCCTGGCCGTGCAGGGTGTGCTCGTCCACGGAGCCGAACCGGTCGAGCAGCACGCCCGTGCAGGCGAACAGCGCGGCCTTCGCCCCGGCATGCCCGAGGAGGTACAGGGCGGCCCCGTCGTCGCCCTCGGGGGCGAGCACGCCGAGGGCGACGAGGAACAGTCCGGTGTGGGCGATGGTGGAGTAGGCGAGCAGCCGTTTGATGTGCCGCTGGTACCAGCACATGACGGCGCCGGTGACGGCCGTGAGGGCGCCGAGCGTGACCAGGGCCCGGGTCAGGTCGGCGGGCGGGATGCCACCGGGTCCGGCGAAGACGGTGCCGTACACCCGCCAGACGCCGTAGGCGCCCAGCTCGACCATGACTCCGGAGAGCAGCATGCACACCGGGGTGGGGGCGACGGCGTGCGCGTCCGGGAGCCAGAAGTGGAAGGGCACGGCGGCCGCCTTCACCAGCAGCCCGGTCAGGACCAGCACGAAGGAGGCGAGGACCAGCGCGTCCGGGCCGCCGTGCGCCGCGGCCGCGTCGAGGCCCCGCCCGATCTTCGTCATGCCCAGTTCGCCGGTACGGGCGTACAGCAGGCCGATGCCCATCAGCATGGCGTACGCACCCAGGGAGTTGACGACACCGAAGGTCAGGGCGCCTTGTACGGCCTTGGCCTCGTCGATGCGGAAGCCGGTGAGCGCATAGGCCACGACGCTCATCAGCTCGAAGAAGACGAAGGCGTTGAACAGGTCGCCGGCGAGGGCGAATCCGCACATGGCGCCCTGGAAGATCAGCATGAGCGCGGGGTAGGAGCCGCTGTGGCCGGGCGGTGGTTCGTCGAAGTAGCGCCAGGAGTAGGCGAGGGCCGCCACGGTGAGCAGCGATACCAGCGTGGCCATGCCGAGCGCCGGGCCGTCCCCGAGCACCACGATGCCGACGCTCTCGCCGCCGACGGGCAGCCAGCCGCCGACCCATTCGACCATCGGAGGGCTCGAGTCGAGCAGCAGGACGAGCGCGAGAGCGGCCGTGCCGCCGGACACCACCAGGGCGGTGATCTCCGCGGCGGGCCGGGGCAGCCTGCGCCCGGTGGCGACCAGCAGGGCGGCCCCGAGCACCGGGAGGGCGACGACCAGCGGGAGCAGGTGGTGCATCAGCCGCGCAGCTCCCGCAGTTCGTCGGGGTCGACCGTGCCGTGCCGCTTGGCGATCTGGAGCACCAGCGCGAGCAGCAGGGCGGTGACGGTGGCGCCGACGACGACGTCGGTGAGGCTGAGGGCCTGCACCACCGGGTCGACCACGGGCCGGGAGCCGGGCCGGATGTCGGAGAAGACGGGCGCGGTGGCGCCGTCGCGGTAGCCGACCGCCAGCAGCAGCACATAGGTGGCGGCCTGGCACACCGAGAGACAGCCGACGGCATGGATCAGATTGCGGCTGGTGGCCAGGCCGTAACAACCGGTCAGGAAGATGTAGACGGCGGTCAGATAGGGCAGGACGTGCATCACGCTCCTCTCAGCTCCCCTGCTCCTGCTCGATCTCCACGGCCTGGTCGAGGAAGTTGGCGAGCAGGACCACCACGGCGCTCGCCACCTCCATGCCGATGGCCGCGTTCAGCAGCGGGACGCTGCCTCCGGAGGCCAGCGTGTTGAAGGTGCCGTACGGCAGTGTGTTGGCCAGGAACGCGGTGCCGGCCAGGAGCCCGGCAAGCCCCAGCACGAGGTAGGCGGAGACGGCGAGCGCGTCGGTGGTCTCGAAGACACCGATCGGGCGGACGCGTTCCAGCGCCCGGTAGTCGGCGCCGAGGTAGAGCAGGTGCAGGGCGGTCGCGGCGACGACCCCGCCCTGGAAGCCGCCGCCCGGGCTGAGCTGGCCGTGGGCGATCACGTACAGGCCGGTGACCAGGGCGACGGGCAGGACGAGCAGGGCGTAGCGGCGCACCGGGCGGGCCACTTCGGCGGGCTCGGGCGCCGCGCGGTGCTCGTCGCGGGCCTGGCGCAGCAGCACCACGCAGCCGAGCACGGCGGCGAACAGGATGCTCATCTCGCCGAGGGTGTCGTAGGCGCGCTGGTCGAAGTTGACGGAGGCGATGGTGTTGGCGGTGTGCCGGGCGAGGGAGGCGTGCACCGCCCGGGTGCCGTACGGGTGCCGGCGGCCGCCGAAGTCCGGCAGGTCCAGGCAGGCGGCGGTGAGCAGGGCGGCCAGGCCCGCGCCGCCCGTGGCGAGCAGCCACAGCCGCAGCCGGTTCACCGCTCACCGTCCTCGTGCCGGCCGCGCCGCCGCACCTTGCGGACGGACAGCATGATCAGCAGCGGGGTCAGCGCGGAGCCGACGGCCAGCTGGGACAGGCCGACGTCCGGGGCCTGCTCCACGGTGAACAGCACGGCGAGGAAGATCCCGAGCAGCGACAGCACGAGCGCCTGGCGGGCGGGGTCGCGCTGGGCCACGGCGGCGGTCGCGGCGACGGCCACCAGCAGCAGCGCGACGACGATCACGGCATCGGCCATACGGCATCTCCGCCACCGGTCCGGCACGGCACGTCAGCCACCGCGCACCCCCTGGAAGCCGCCCGACAGCGCGCGCGAGGCGATCACATTGCCCGCGATCAGCAGGGCGCCGATCACGAGGAGTTTCACCATCGCGCGGCCCGGCCCGGTCGGCACGCACACCGCGGCCACCGCGACCGCGCTCAGCCCGGCCGCCGTCCAGGTCAGCCCCCAGGCGCTCGGCCGCTGCCCGGCCAGGTCGTCGGAGAGCAGCCGGGCGAAGACGAGGGTGCCGACCGGGCCGAGCAGGGCCAGCAGCAGCGCGAGGTCGATGTAGGACGGGCGGGAGTATCCCTCGGAGAGCAGCAGCAGGGCCGGGCAGACGACCGAGGTGGTGAGGTTCTGGGCGACCATCCGGCGGGCCACAGGGCCGGTGGCGACGCCCCACAGGACCGCCGCTCCTCCCCCGCCCAGGACGAGGGCCGCCGCGAGGATCCAGCCGTTCACCGCCAGGTCACCGCCCGCCGGCCGGCCCGGGCCAGGGGTGCGCCCGCCGCCGCGGCGCTCGCTCCGACGATCAGCTCCAGGGAGTCGACCGTGGTGATCAGCATCAGCCACAGCAGCGCCAGCGCCGCCCACCAGGCCAGCACTTCGCCGACGGCGAGGAGGGCCGCCGTACGCCGGGTCATCCGCCACCTCCTCGTGCCGCTCTGCCCTGCTGTGCGGCGATGGCGTCCTCTATGCCACCGCCTGGGGCATCCAAGCACCGCGGGCCCCGGCCAGGGGCGGCGGCGCGCTGGTCGGCACCAGGAGTGCCCCGGGAGCGTGAACGCAAACCGGGGCGGCGGCCGCACCGGCTCATCGGCCGTCAAAGGCGCTGTGCCGCGGCGGTGTTGGCGGGAGGTCACCCCCGGCCGGGGCCGGGGCGGTGGCTCAGTGCACGGTCCAGGTGTACTTGTCGCCGCCGACCCAGCGGACCACGTCCGGGTCGTCCAGGTCGTGGACGATGATCCCGTAGGAGGCCGCGGCCTCCAGCACATCGGTGATGGTCCTGGCCTCACCGATCACCTGACCGTCGATCTCCATGATCCGGAAGGGCGGTTCGCCGGGCTTTCCGGGACAGACCCCGTGCACCAGGATCCGCGGATGGGAGATATGGGGAGCTGCTTGTTCGGTCATGCAATTCAGCGTAGGACGGAACCCGCGCCGACGGGTCGTCCACCGGCGCCGTCCAGCAGGGCGAGCACCGCGGCCTCGACGGGCCCCTGGGTGGCCGGCCGGCCGAAGGCGCCGTGTTCGCCCAGCCGGGTGAGGGCGGGGGCGATGGTCACGCCCTCCTCGAACAGCTCGAAGACGCGCGGATCGATGTAGGAGGCCCGGCACACCGCGGGCGTGTTGCCGAGGTAGTGGCTGACCTCGCGGACCGCCCGGGCGATCTGCCGGCGGCGGGCGGCCTCGGTCGCGCGGGTGCTGTCGTCGACCACGGCCACCGCCACGGCGGCGAGGACGGTGGCGTGCCAGGTGCGGAAGTCCTTGGCGGTGACATCGGTGCCGGAGAGCCGGCGCAGCGCCTCGTTGAGGTCGTCGCTGTGCAGGTCGTGCCAGGCACCGCCGTCGCGGAAGGCGAGGAAGCGGTCGCCGGCGCGCGGGCGCCGCAGCAGGGCGCGGGCGACGGTGCGCACATCGTCGTCGACGAGGGCCCGCACGGTCTGGATGCCGCCCTTGGCGGGGAAGCTGAACGTGATCTCGTCGCGGCGGCAGCTGACGTGCTCGCGGAGCATCGTCGTCAGGCCGTAGGTCTCGCTGGTGCGGGTGTGCCGGTCGCTGCCGATGCGGAAGAAACCGAGGTCGAGCAGGCGGACCGCGCAGGCGGTGACCCGGTTCCGGCTCAGCCCGCGCCCGGCCAGGCCGGCGGTCACCTCGGCGCGCAGCCCGGGCAGGGCCAGCGCGATCTGCCGTACGTGCTCGTGCTTGGCCTTCTCCTGCTCCGCCCGGAACTGCTCGTGGTACAGGTACTGACGGCGTCCGGCGGCGTCCGTGCCGACGGCCTGGAGGTGGCCGTTGGCCCACGGGCAGATCCACACCTCGCGCCAGGCGGGCGGGATGGTCAGGGCGCGGACGCGGGCCAGCTGCGCGGGGTCGGTGAGGGGCCGGCCGACGGTGTCGAGGTAGCGGAAGCCCCGGCCGCAGCGCAGCCGGCGGTAGCCGGGGCCGTCGCAGGAGCTGGTGCGCAGCCGCACGGTCTCAGGGCCGCCGCCAGTCGTCGCCGGTCAGGTGGGAGCCGGCCTGCGGGCCCATGCGGAGCATGCCGCCGTCGACGCTCCAGGAGGCGCCGGTGACGTAGGAGGCGTCCGGGCCGGCCAGGAAGGCGATCACCGCGGCCACCTCGCGGGCGTCCCCGGGCCTGCCGAGCGGCACGCCGGGGCGGCGCTCGGTGTGGACGTCGGTGTCCTCCTGCCCGGTCATCGGGGTGGCGATCTCGCCGGGCGCGACCGCGTTCACGGTGATGCCGTGCTCGGCCAGCTCCAGCGCCATCACCTGGGTGAGCAGGCCGAGCCCGCCCTTGGCGGCGCAGTAGGGGGCGGCGCCGACCCGGGGCTGGTGCTCGTGCACGGAGGTGACGTTGACGATCCGGCCGCCGTCGCCCTGCCGGATCATCTGCCGGGCGGCCTTCTGGCCGAGCAGGAACGGGCCGGCGAGATCGACGTCGAGGACCCGGCGCAGGTCCTCGAGGGTCAGGTCGAGATAGGGGGTCATGGTGCCGGTGCCGGCGTTGTTCACCAGGACGTCGATCCGGCCCAGTCGGGCGCAGAGTTCGTCGACCGTGTCGGCGGCTTCGGGCAGCCGGGTGAGGTCCATCCGGGCGACGGCGGCACGGCGGCCGTGGCTGCGGACCTCCTCGGCGGTCCGCTCGGCGCCGTCCTTGTCCGTGTGCCAGGTGATGCCGATGTCCAGGCCCGCTTCGGCCAGACGTACGGCGGTGGCCCGGCCGATGCCGGAGTCCGAGCCGGTGATGATCGCTGCACGGGGCTGGGGCGTGGAGGACATGGCTCACGCAGTACCCGGGGGGTGCGTGGGGAAACGGGCTCCGGCTGCAGGGTCACCCAGGGTCGTGCGTGGTTGCTCGCGCGGTTCCCCGCGCCCCGGTGGGGCGCCTGGGTGACCCTGGGGGGTATGGATCCCGTTGCCGCGCTGGACCGGATCGCGTTCCTGCTGGAGCGGAAGCTGGCGCCCACCTATCGGGTACGGGCGTTCAGGACCGCTGCCCGTACGCTGGCCGCGCTGCCCGAGGGGGAGGTCGCCGAGCGGGCCGGGGCGGGGACGCTGGAGTCGTTGAAGGGGGTCGGTCCCAAGACCGCTCAGGTGGTGCGGGAGGCCCTGGCCGGGGAGGTGCCCGGTTATCTGCGCACGCTCGAGGAGGAAGCCGGCGCCACGGTCGCGACGGGCCCCGGGTCCGGACTGCGGGCACTGTTGCGCGGGGACTGCCACACCCACTCGGACTGGTCCGACGGGGGCAGTCCGATCGAGGAGATGGGCCGGACGGCGGCCGCTCTCGGGCACGAGTGGACCGTGCTGACCGACCACTCGCCGCGGCTGACGGTGGCCCGCGGGCTGTCCGCGGAGCGGCTGCGGGAGCAGCTGGAGGTGGTGGCGGAGCTGAACCGGCGGTGGGCGCCGTTCCGGCTGCTCACCGGGATCGAGTGCGACATCCTGGAGGACGGCTCGCTGGACCAGGAACCGGAGCTGCTGGAGCGGCTGGACGTGGTCGTGGTGTCCGTCCACTCCAAGCTGCGGATGGACGCCCGGTCGATGACCCGCCGGATGGTGGCCGCGGTCCGCGATCCGCACGCCGATGTGCTCGGGCACTGCACCGGGCGGCTGGTCACCGGGCGCGGCCGGCCCGAGTCGGAGTTCGACGCGGAGGCGGTGTTCGCGGCCTGCGCCGAGTCCGGTACGGCCGTGGAGATCAACAGCCGTCCCGAGCGGCTGGACCCGCCCCGGCGGCTGCTGCGCGAGGCGGTCTCGGCGGGGGTGCTGTTCGCGATCGACACCGATGCGCACGCGCCCGGCCAGCTGGACTGGCAGATCCTCGGCTGCGCCCGCGCGGAGGAGTGCGGGGTGCCCGCCGAGCGGGTGGTGACGACCTGGCCGGCCCAGGAGCTGCTGGCCTGGACGCGCGAGGGGCGGCTCCCGGAGCGCGTGACGGCGCTCTGACGTGGTACCCGGCCGCGGAAAGGAGTGCCTATGAACCGTGCCGCCGTGTTCGATGTCGACGGAACCCTGGTCGACACCAATCATCTGCATGTCGTGACCTGGTGGGAGGCGTTCCGCCAGGCGGGACACGACGTGCCCATGCACGCCGTGCACCGGGCCGTCGGGCTGGGCTCCTCGGACCTGGTCGCCCATCTGCTGGGCGACGACCGCGACAAGGACGCGGACGCCGAGCTGAGCGCGGCGCACACGGCGCTGTACGGCCAGTACTTCGACCGGCTCCCGGCGCTGCCGAAGGCCGGGCAGCTGCTGCGGCGGCTGCACGGGGACGGCTGGACGGTCGTCCTCGCCACCTCGGCGAGCGGTGCCGAGCTGGGTGCCCTGCGCCGGGCGATCGGTGCGGACGACGCCATCGCGGCCACCGCGAGCGCCGATGACGTGACCGAGGGCAAGCCGGCGCCGGAGCCCGTGGAACACGCCCTGGAGCTGGCCGGGGTGCCGGCCGGGCGGGCGGTGTTCGTCGGGGACACGGTGTGGGACATGCGGGCGGGCAGCCGGGCCGGGGTGCGCTGTGTGGGGCTGCTGTGCGGCGGCATCCCCCGCGCGGACCTGGAGGAGGCCGGGGCCGAGGCGGTGTACGGCGATCCCGCCGAGCTGCTGGAGCGGCTGGACGGGAGCCCGCTGGCCTGAGGGCCGGGGGCGTGGTGGAGGTCACAGGAGAGGGTGGAACACCCAGAGGTTGTTGCCCGTTGAACGAATCGTGGGTGCGGACGGGACAGTGTCCCCGGGCCTCACCTTTTGCCCACAGGGACGATCGTTCGGCTGAAGCCCTGTGGAGCGTTTCGCCGCGAGGCGACCGCCGTCCGCGCCCACGCCTGGACCGCCCCGGCCGTGATTCCCCCGTCACGGCCGGGGCTCTTTTTCTTCCGTCACCGGTTTTCTTCCGTCACCGGCCCGCCACTGCGGCGACGGCCGGCTCGGCGGTCCGTGCGGTGCCGCTGTCGAGGAACGCCCGCAGGTCGGCCGTGAGCCGTGCGGCGTGCGTCGCGAACAGGCCGTGGCCGCCGTTCTCGTACACCTTCAGGGTGGCGTTCGGCAGCAGCCGGGCCATGCGCTCCCCGGTGTGGGCGAGCGGGGCGTAGATGTCGTGGGTGCCGTGCACGACCAGCGCCGGAAGGTCCAGCGCGGGCAGCTCGGCGGCGATGCCCAGGGCGGCGACGACGGCCCGGATGCCGGTCGAGGCCCGCGGCGAGGCGGCCAGACAGCGGTCCACCATGTGGCGGACGTAGGCGGGCGAGACGTCGTTGCCGGGCCTGTCGACCATGAAGAAGCCGTCCGCCATCGCGGTGAACCAGGCCGCCCGGTCACGCCGGAAGATCTCCTCGTCGGCCGCCACGGCTTCCGGCGCCACGCCGTCGGGCAGGTCCGGCGCCCGGACGACGCCCGGGCTGACCCCGGCGACCATGGCGATCCGGCCGATCCGGGCGGTGCCGTGCCGGGTCAGACAGCGGATCACCTCGCCGGTGCCGACGGAGTGCCCGACGAGCGTGGCCTCGCGCAGGTCGAGGTGGTCGAGCAGGCCGTACAGGTCGTCGGCGAGGGTGTCGAGGTCGTAGCCCGACCAGGCGTCGTCGGAGCGGCCGTGGCCGCGGCGGTCCAGGCCGACGCAGCGGTAGCCGGCCTCCGCGAGCGGCAGCATCTGGTACTCCCACATCTCGTGGCCCATGTAGGCGCTGGCGACGAAGACGGCCACCGGGCCGGCCGCCGGGCCGTGGTCGACGTAGTGCAGCCGGGTGCCGTCGACGGGGCTCTGGTAGTACGGCACGGGTGCCTCCTGGAAGGTCGGGACCAGGTGCGACGTGTGTGTCGCGCTGACGTCACCGATCCTCCCGGGGTCCGCCGCCGGGGTCGATTACCTGCCAGGTCATGGCCGCGTGTGCGCGCGCCCGGCCCCGGGTACCCGGCCGTCCGCCGAAGCGTCCCCGCCGGAAGGAGCCGAAGGTGAGCAGCGCAGCGGGCAGCAGGGTCGTGGTGACGGGTGCCACCGGCAACGTGGGTACGAGCGTGGTACGGCTGCTCTCCGAGGATCCGGGGGTCAGGTCGGTGCGCGGTCTGGCCCGCAGAACACCCGAGTGGTCGCCGCCGAAGACCGAGTGGTCCGCCGTGGACGTGGCCGCCCAGCAGGCGAACCTGGCGGAGCGCTTCGAGGGCGCCGACGCCGTGGTGCACCTCGCGTGGGCCTTCCAGCCGACGCACGATCCGGCGACCACCTGGCGGACCAATGTGCTCGGCGGCATCCGGGTGTTCGAGGCGGTCGCCGCGGCCCGGGTACCGGTGCTGGTGCACGCGTCCTCGGTGGGCGCGTACTCGCCGGGTCCGAAGGACGACCCGGTGGACGAGTCCTGGCCGACGCACGGCTGGCCGGACGCCGCGTACTGCCGGGAGAAGGCCTATCTGGAGCGCACCCTGGACGTGTTCGAGCGCGACCATCCCGAGGTGCGGGTGGTGCGGATGCGGCCGGCCTTCCTGTTCAAGTGGGAGTCGGCGAGCGAGCAGCGGCGCATCTTCGGCGGGCGCTTCCTGCCGGGGCCGCTGGCCCGCCCGGAACTGCTGCCGGTCCTGCCGGACGTCCCGGGCCTGCGGGTGCAGGCGCTGCACACCGACGACGCGGCCGAGGCCTACCGGCTCGCGCTGCACTCGGACGGCGCCCGGGGCGCCTTCAACCTGGCCGCCGACCCGCCGCTCGACGCCTCGGTCCTCGGCGAGCTGCTCGGCTCCCGCCCGGTCCGGCTGCCGCGTACGGCGGCCCGGTCGGCGATCGCCGCCGCCTGGGGGCTACGGCTGCTGCCCGCCTCCCCGCATCTGTTCGACGCGGTGCTGCGGCTGCCGCTGATGGACTGCACCCGGGCCCGCACCGAGCTGGGCTGGCAGCCGCGGTACTCCGCGACCGATGTGCTGCGGGAGTTCCTGGACGGCCTCCAGCAGGGCGGCGGGATGGAGACCGAGCCGATGCGGGGCCGGAAGGTCGGCTGAGGAGACGAGGAGAGAAGCCCATGGACGCACAGCAGGAGCCGGAGCCCGGTCGCCAGGAGCCGCCGGTCCCGCGGGACATGCCGGACCAGCAGGCGGGCGGCGGGGACGACCCGTGGGACGTCGGGTCCGGGCGCCCGGCCGACGACGAGCCGGACGAGGACGAGGTGCCGGACACCGACGAGGCCGGCAGCGGCCCCCGCGGATCGGCGCGCCCGGGGACGGTCCAGCCCGGACACCCGGGACCGGACGAGCCGCCGGCCTGACGGCCATCTGCGGGACGGGACCAGCCGATCGCGTCGCCCGGCCGGGGCCCCTTTGGGGCCCCGGCCGCATGCTGAGGGGCCTTCCTCGACGGTGTTGCAGATGCCGCCTCGGTGCGCCCCTCGCCGGCGGTTCAGCCCGCCGCGTACACGTCCTCGACGTAACGCCCCTGTGCCACCAGGGTGTCGAGCCACTGTGCGGCTGCCGTCTCGTCACTGCCCGGGGTGCGCTCCCGGTACAGGGTGCGGAAGGCCTCGCGGACGCCGGGAGCCATCCGGGCGCCGTCGCCGCAGACGTACACCCGGGCGCCCTCGTTCAGCAGCTCCCAGACCTCGTCCGCCTCGGCGGCGATGCGGTGCTGGACGAAGCGGGCGCCGTGCTCCGGGGCCTCGCTGAAGGCCGGGCGCAGCCGGAGCGCGCCGGCCGTCTCGGCGCCGCGCAGCTCCTCGGCGTGCAGGAAGTCGGCGTCCGGGGCGTCGCACCCGAAGTAGAGCAGCGCGGGAGGGAGTTCGCTGCCGGTGGCGGCCGCCGCGACCCGGTCGGCGACGGCGCCGCGGAAGGGGGCGAGTCCGGTGCCGGCGGCGACCATCACGACCGGTGCCGAGCCGTCGATGCGGAAGGCCTCCCGGCAGGGCTGGACCCGGGCGTACACGGTGTCGCCGGGGCGCAGGGCGGCGAGGTGGCCGGAGCCGGTGCCCCGGTAGCGGCCTCGGCCCGAGCGGGCGGGGGCGTCGAGCACGGAGACCATGAGGTCCGCGTGGCGTGGGTCGACGGCGGGTGAGGACGAGATGGAGTAGTGGCGGGGCTTGAGCGGGGTCAGCAGCTCCAGCAGGGCCGGCCAGTCCAGGGCGCCGCGCAGCGCGGGGTGGTCCTCGGCCAGCTCCACCAGGGTGCGCGGGTCGTCGTCGGTCAGGGCGGCGAGGGCGGCGCGCTCGGGCGGGCAGGGGTTGGCCGCGGCGAGCAGCTCCCGCTGCCGTGCGGTGGGGCGCTGCTGCAACTCGACGTGGTGGGCGAGGAGTTGCCGTACCGTCAGCGGGCGGTCCACCGCCAGACCGTCGCCGCGCGGGCGGGTGGGCCGGATGTCCAGGACGGCGTCGGGGTCGAGGCCCAACGCGGCGAGGGCGCGGTCGACCAGCTCGGGGGCGTTGACCGGGAGCACGGTCAGATGGTCGGCGGTGCGGTAGGTGACGCCGTCGGGCAGGGCGATGCGCAGGAACCGCTTGGTGCGCGGGTGGCCGGGCGCGGTGAGGTCGTGGGCCTCGGTGACCGTCATGGGGACGAGTCCGTGCCGCTCGGCGAGCGCGTCCAGGGGGCCGCCGGTGAGGGTGCGGACCTGGTAGGCCGCCGCGGGCTCGTCCGCCGGGGCGGTGGCGTCGGGGTCGCCGTACTCCTTGAGCAGTGCGGTGCGCAGCCGGGCCGTGAACTCCCGTACGGCGCCGGTGAGGTCGCCGGAGGCGTCGGCGGCGGCGCGCTCGGTCAGCCGGGTGGCGCCGAGTTCGGCGAGGCGGGCGTCGACGCGGGTGGGGACCTGCTGGTAGGTGGCGGCCCAGTTGCGGTCGCCGACGCCGAGGACGGCGTAGCTGACGCCGGTCAGGTCCGGGGTGCCGTCGAGCCAGGCGGCGAAGGCGGTGGCGTCGTCGGTGGGGCGGCCGTTGTAGGAGGCGGCGGTGATGACGACGGGCCGGTCGGTGGGCAGCCCGTCCGCGTAGTCGTCCAGTGCGGCGACCTCGGTGGTGCAGCCGACGGCGGCGGCCTCGTCGGCGAGCTGGGCGGCGAAGTCGCGGCAGGTGCCGTAGTTGCTGCCGTGCAGGAAGAGGGCGCTGGTGCCGGGGCGGACCCGGGTCGGGAGGGTGTCTGTGGCGGTGGTGCCCTCGGCCGGTGCCACGGTGGTGCCGGGCAGCGGGGCGTGGGCGCGGTCGGCGGAGGTGCGCGGGGTGAGCGTGAGGCTGAAGCCCTCGGGCTTGAGGGTGAGGGTCTCCTTGACCGTGAGCCGGTAGTCGGCGTGGTCGTGCAGCCGGTAGCGGTGCACCAGCATGGCGAGCAGCATGGTGGCCTCGTGCAGCGCGAACTGCCGCCCGATGCAGGCGCGTTCGCCGGTGCCGAAGGGCTTGTAGGCGTGCACCGGGCGGGCCGCCTCGGCCTGCGGGGTGAACCGCTCGGGGTCGAACAGCTCGGGGTTGTCGCCCCAGACGGGCTGCCGGTGCAGCATCGGGGCGAGCACGGTGACGGCCTGTCCGGCGCGCATCGGGATCCGGCCGCCGAGCAGGGTGTCCTCGCGGGCGTGCCGGCTGAAGGCGGCGGCCGTCGGCCACAGCCGGAGCGCCTCGTTGAGGACCTGGCGGGTGTAGGTGAGCCGGCCGATGTCCTCGTACGTCGGCTCGGGGTCGGCGGTGTCGCCCCACAGCGCGTCGGCCTCGCGCTGCACCAGCCGGAGCGCGGCGGGGTTCTTGGCGAGGTAGTACAGGGCGAAGGACATCGCGCCGGAGGTCGTCTCGTGGCCGGCGATCAGGAAGGTGATGACCTGGTTGCGGATGTTGGCCCGGTCCAGGGGGGTGCCGTCGGCGGGGTGCGGGGCGCTGAGCATCAGCCCGAGCAGGTCCTCGGCGCCGCTCTGGTCGGTGCCGGTGCGGGCGGCGATGACGTCGTCCACGACGCCCGCGAGGTAGTCGGCCTCGGCGCGGAAGGCCGCGTCGGCGGCGGAGTGGTCCTCGCCCGGGTTGCGGGCGAGCCGGGTCATGCTCCACTCCAGGCAGCGGACCATCGCCTCCACGAAGGGGTGCGGCTCGGGGCGTTCGAAGGAGCCGAAGTCGTAGTCGAACCCGGCCAGTCCGATGGTGTCGAGGGTCATCCGGGTCATGTCGTCCGGCACCTCGACGGGCCGTCCCTCGCGGGCCGCCCGGTCCCAGGACTCGATGAGCCGGCGGGCCACCTTGAGCATCACGGGGTGGTAGGTGCGCATCGAGCCGAGCGCGAAGGCGGGCATCAGGATGTCGTGCGCCTTGGCCCAGTTGGGCTCGTCGTTGTACGCGGTGAACAGGCCGTCGGCGGTGAAGGCGCGGACGTTCTCCAGCGCGGGGCCGACGTGCTTGGCGAACCGCTCCTCGTCGGCCAGGTCGGCGACCAGGTCGGTGTCGGCGACGAACATCACGTCCCGGCCGTGCAACCGGCGCACCAGGACCGGCCCGTGCTCACGCATCAGCTGCATGACCTGCTGGATCGGGGTGTGTCCCGGACCGGTGGCGGAGATGTCGACGACGGGGATGCCGGGCAGGGTTCCGGCCGGTTCTGGACGCAGTGCTGTGGCGGACATGACGCGACAACTGCCTTTCGCGGTAACGGTGTACTCGGGGTAACGGAGTACTCCGTTCCAGGGTGGTAGACCGGATGCCCCGGCCCGGACCCGGGCACTACACGATCATGCAGTCGAAAGTCTGCGGGACGGCTTGCGCCGACGCCGCCAGGTTTGCCTCGCGCCCGCGTCGTGATCTTTGATGGGGGTGACGGCCCCGGTGCGGCGGGAGGTGCGGGGTGGAAGCGGGCCGGATCGACGCGGTGGTGTGGCGCAACCGGGCCATGGTGCTGTTCGACCGGGTGACGGTGCCGGTCGCGGTCTGCGATGTGTACGGCGTGGTGGTGCTGGCCAATCCCGCGATGGCCGCGGAGGCCGGTACGTCCCCGGGGCGGCTGCGCGGCCGGGACGTGCTGGAGCTGTTCCGCCCGCAGGAGGCCACCCAGGTGGAGCGGATCGCCGAGGCGCTGCGGATGCGGCGCCGCTCGCGCTACCAGGTGTCGGTGCGCTGGCCGGCGCCCGGCGGCGGTGAGCGGTACGGCGAACTGACCGCGGACCCGGTGAGCGACAGCGTGCAGGAGACCCCGGCGCTGCTGGTGATGCTGCGGGTGCACGGCGAGTCCGCGGCCCGGCCGCTGCCCCGGCCGGAACCGGTGCCGGTCACCGCCGTGGAGGGCCGGGTGCTGGCGCTGCTGGCCGGGGGCGCCACGACGGCGCGCGCCGCCCGCGACCTGGGGCTCACGGTGGACGGTGTCAACTACCACCTGCGCCGGCTGTCGGCCCGCTGGGGCGCGGCCAACCGCACCGAGCTGGTCGCCCGCGCCTACGCCCTGGGCGTCCTCACCCCGGGCGTGTGGCCCCCGGAGCCGCGGGCACCGCACTAGCAGCCGGCCAAGGCCCCCCGGAAATCCATTGGCCCACCCGCGCTGTGGCTACATAGGCTAGCCATGAACCTAGGCCCCCTAGGTTCTGTTACGGCACCGAACCACACCGCGTCCCGGAAGGACCCGCCCCCATGAGACCGCTCACCGAGCAGGACATCCGCACTTCCTTCGTCAACTGCTCGAAGGGCGAGGCCAAGCGGCTCGCGGTGCCACGGGACCTCGGGGAGCGGCCCTGGCAGGATCTCGACTTCCTCGGCTGGCGGGATCCCGGAGCGCCCGACCGGAGCTATCTGGTCACCGAGCGGGACGGCCGGCCGACCGGGATCGCCCTGCGCTTCCCGGCCTCCCAGCGCAGCTTCCTGCACCGCAGCATGTGCTCGCTCTGCCTGACCACGCATCCGGGCGGCGGGGTGTCCCTGATGACCGCGCGGAAGGCGGGTGCGGCGGGCCGGGAGGGGAACTCGGTCGGCCTGTACATGTGCACCGACCTGGCGTGCTCGCTGTATGTGCGGGGCAGGAAGGTGCCGGAGTCCGGCGCCCGGTTCGAGGAGAGCCTGACCCTGGAGGAGCAGATCGCCCGGACGACGGCCAACCTCTCCGCCTTCCTCGACAAACTGTACGAGTGACACCCCGCGCCCGGTGCGCCCTGTTCTCGTACGGCCGTGCTTCGCGAACCGGCACGTTCGACCCGCCCGATGACGGGGAACAGGCCAAAGGATGCACGAGGTACGCAAGTGGACCACGGGACTGCGGCGCCTGGTGGAACGGCGCCGGGAACCGGTGGTCGTCCAGACGCTGCGGTCGGCCACGGCCGCGACGATCGCCTATGTCATCGCCCTGCGGCTGAGCCCGGAACCGGCCCCGCTCACCGCTCCCCTGACCGCCCTGCTGGTGGTCCAGGTGACGTTCTATGCCACGCTCACCAACGGCATCCGCCGGGTGAACTCGGTGGTCGCGGGCGTCCTGGTGGCCATCGCCTTCAGCGTGCTGGTGGGGCTGACCTGGTGGAGCCTCGCGCTGCTGATCGTGGCCTCGCTGGCCGTCGGGCATCTGGTGCGGGTGGACGAGTACGTGGCCGAGGTGGCGATCAGCGCCATGCTGGTGCTCGGCGTGACCACCGTCGGGTTCACCGCTTGGGCGCGGATCGTGGAGACGCTGATCGGCGCGGTCGTCGGCACCGCCTGCAATCTGCTGCTTCCACCCCCGGTGTGGGTGGACGAGGCGGGCCGGTCGATCGAGGACATGGCGCGCCGGGTGCGGCAGCTGATGCTCCGGATGGGCGAGGAGGCGGCCGGGCAGACCCCCTGGGAGCGGGCGGCCGAGCGGCTGCACGAGGCACGCCGGCTGGACCACGACATCGTGCAGGTGGACGCGGCGCTGCGGCAGGCGGAGGACAGCCTGCGGCTCAATCCCCGGGTCAAGGAGGGGCTGCTGCACCGGGTGGTGCTGCGCACCGGGCTGGACACGCTGGAGATCTGCACGGTGGTGCTGCGGGTGCTGGCCCGCTCGTTCACCGACCTGGCCAAGGCCCGCGGCTCCGAGGAGCTGTTCCCGCAGCCGGTCGGGGCCACCGTGGCGCAGCTGCTGTCCGAGATCGGCGACGCGGTGGTCAGCTTCGCCGTGCTGGTCACCAGCCATGTCAGCGAGAACGCGGAGTCGGCGGAGGCGCGCCTGACGGCCGAACTGCACACCGCCACCGGCACCCGGGACCGGCTGGCCGAGCTGCTGCGGCAGGAGGTCGGCCGGGACTGGGCGCACTGGCAGCTGCTGGGCGCCGTACTGACGGAGACGACCCGGATGCTCGACGAGCTGGACACCGAGCACCGCACCCGCCGGCTGCTGGAGGAGCTGGACCGGGTGTCCCGGGGGCAGCGGGTGAAGCTGCCGAGGATGACCCGGATGCGCGAGCGGCTCGGGGTCCAGCAGGAGCTGTGGCGCAACCGCACCGGGTTCCAGTGAGCGGGGAGGGTCCGCCGTACGCCTCACATGTCGCCGTCCGCGTGCTGCCGCTGTAGCGCATGCGGGCAGGCGGCGGCGCTCGCCTGCGCCAGCAGGACGTGCAGCCGCTCGGTGAGCTGGGCGACGTCGTCGGCGGGGGCGTGGAAGGGCAGTCGTACGTCGCCGTGGGCGCGGGTGCGTTCGATGCGCAGGGTCAGCCCGTGCCGGTCGACGGCGAGCGGCGCCACCCGGACCGCGGCGTGCAGCGACTCCGGCCGCACCAGCCGGGTGAGCCGCTCCACGGCGTCCGGGTGGGCGTCGGCGAGATGGGTGAGCAGCCGGGCCTCGGCCTCGGCCAGCGGGTCGGGCCGGGCGGCGGCGAACTCGTCGAGGCCGACGACCACGGCACCGGCGGCCTGCCGCAGCACTACGCGCGTGGGCCGGAACAGCAGGGCACCCGCCTCCGCGGCGAACCAGCCGGCGAGATGGAGCCGGGTCCGGATCCGGTGGCGCACCGGCACGGGGGCCGCGTCGGCGAACTCCAGCACGGCGGCCGGCTCCTGGCGCGGGGCGCAGATCGCCGCCGTGAGCAGCGCGCTGTCGTCGGGCACCGACAGCCGCACCGCGCCGTCGTCGGTGACGGTGTGCGCGCCGACGTACTCCTCGCGCACGCCGTCCGCGGTCACCGCGCACGACCATGCGGCGGCGAGCACCGACCGGGCCCGTTCCGCCGCGCCGGGTGCGGCCGTCCAGTCCTGCGTGTCACCCATCCCAGACCTCCTTAGGTAAGCCTTGCCTAACCTACCGAAGATCGGCGCGCACGCCAACCACGCCCCCGGCCGGAGGCGGGGCGTGCGGAATCAGGTGAGGACGCCCAGCAGTGCCCGGGCGCACAGGTCGCGCACCTGCTCCCGGCTCAGCTCGCCGTCGCGCAGCCACTCCAGGCAGACGGCCGTGGTGAAGGCGAGCCAGCCGCGCACGGCCAGCCGGACCTCGGGGGCACTCTCGAAGACGGGGCCGAACTCGGGGTCGGCCGCGAGCGCGGCCAGGATCTGCTGCTCCTGGGCCGCGAGGGCCCGCTGGTAGACCCGGCGCACCGCCTGGTCGCCGGCGGCATCCGCCCGGTGGAAGGCACGGAAGCCATGGGCGTGGGCCTGGACATAGCCGAGGTAGGTGTCGAGACCGGCGGCCAGCTGCTCGCGCACGGGCACGCCGGGCACGGCGGTGGTCATGCGCAGCATGCGTTCGCTCTCGCGCTCCACCACCGCCGCGAAGAAGTCCCGCTTGTTCGGGAAGTAGTGGTACAGCAGCCCGCGCGACACCCCGGCGATCTCGGCGACCTGCTCGATCCACACCTCGTCGTACGGACTCTCCGAGAAGAGCTTCGCGCCGACCGACAGCAGCTGCGCACGGCGCTCCTCGGTGCTGAGCCGGCGCCGGGCACGCTCCCCCTGGTTCGCGGACATGGCAGCACTTTACTTGACGTCGGTTCAACAAGCGGACCACACTGGAACCGCTATTGAACCCACGTACAACACACGGCGTGCCACCGGTTCAACGGCCCGCTGGATCAAGGGAGATCGGCGTCATGGCGGAGACGACGAACAGGACGCAGACCGCGCACACCACCCGGCCGGCGGCACTGCCGAAAGGGTTCCGCAGTGCCGAGCAGGGCTGGCCCGAGCTGCACCGGATACCGCACCCCCCGCACCGGCTTCCGCTGCTCGGCGATGTGCTCGGCGCCGACCGGCGCAGGCCGGTACAGGACTCCATGCGGTACGCGCGTGAGCTGGGTCCGATCTTCCGGCGCCGCGCCTTCGGCAAGGAGGTCGTGCTGGTGTGGGGGTCCCGGCTGGTCGCGGACCTCGCCGACGAGTCCCGGTTCGCCAAGCACGTCGGGCTCGGCGTGGCCAATCTGCGGCCACTGGCCGGGGACGGCCTGTTCACCGCCTACAACCACGAGCCCAACTGGCAGCTGGCCCACGACGTCCTGGCCCCCGGTTTCAGCCGGGAGGCCATGGCGGGCTACCACGGGATGATGCTGGACGTCGCCGCCCGGCTGACCGACCACTGGGACCGCGAGACGGGGGCCGGGCGCACCGTGGACGTGCCCGGGGACATGACCAAGCTGACCCTGGAGACGATCGCCCGCACCGGCTTCGGGCACGACTTCGGCTCCTTCGAACGGGACCGGCCGCACCCCTTCGTGACCGCGATGGTCGGCACGCTCGGCTACGCGCAGCGGCTGAACAGCGTGCCCGCGCCGCTCGCCCCGCTGCTGTTGCGCGGCGCCGCCCGGCGCAACGCGGCGGACACGGCCCTGCTCAACCGCACGGTCGACGACCTGGTCGCCGAGCGGCGCCGGTCGGGCGGCGGCGAGGGGGACCTGCTGGACCGCATGCTGGCCACCGCCCACCCCGAGACCGGCGAGCGGCTGTCCGCGGAGAACGTCCGCAAGCAGGTCATCACGTTCCTGGTGGCGGGGCACGAGACCACGTCGGGCGCCCTCTCCTTCGCCCTGTACTACCTCGCCCGGCACCCGGAGATCGCCGCCCGGGCGCGCGCCGAGGTGGACCGCGTCTGGGGCGGCACCACGGCGCCCGGCTACGACCAGGTCGCCAAGCTGCGCTATGTCCGGCGGGTGCTGGACGAGTCGCTGCGGCTGTGGCCGACCGCGCCCGGCTTCGCCCGCGAGGCCCGGCAGGACACGGTGCTCGCCGGGGAGCATCCACTGCGCCGCGGCGCCTGGACGCTGGTGCTCGCCCCGATGCTGCACCGCGACCCCGAGGTGTGGGGCGAGGACGCCGAACGGTTCGACCCGGACCGCTTCGCGCCCGAGGCCGTACGGGGACGCCCGCCGCACACCTTCAAGCCCTTCGGGACCGGCGCCCGGGCCTGCATCGGCCGCCAGTTCGCGCTGCACGAGGCGACCCTGGTCCTCGGCCTGCTGCTGCGCCGCTACGAACTGCGCGCCGACCCCGGCTACCGGCTGACGGTCACCGAGCGCCTGACCCTGATGCCGGAGGGACTGCGGCTGGGGCTGGAGCGGCGTCCCATGCCCTCCGCCACGGCCGAGCGGGCGGTGCCGTCCGGCGCGGCGCCGCGGGAGGCGGCCGACGCCGGGTCCGGACCGTCAGCCGCCGGCTGTCCAGTGCACCGGGCGGCGCAGTGACCCCGGCAACCGGGTGCCGGCGCTGCCCCGCGCGGCGTCCAGCTGCGGCTGGGTGAGGAAGAAGGCGCCGGTGAGGTCCGCGTCGGTCAGGTCGGCGTCGCGCAGATCGGCGCCGATCATGTCCGCGTCGCGCAGATCGGCACCGGTGAGGTCGGCGGCGATCAGATAGGCGCCGCGCAGGCTCGCCCCGCGCAGGTCGGCGCCGCGCAGCCGGGCCCCGACGAGGTCCGCGCCCCGCCGGTCCTTGCCCTTGCCCCTGCCGCCCTTGCCCTTCTTGCCGCCGGTCCCGCCGGTCCCCCCGAGGGCCCCGGCCCGGGCCAGCTCGCTGGTGCGCAGCAGCAGCACATTGACCTTCTGCCGGTGCGCGGCCACGTCCAGCGCGGCCAGTTCCTCGGGCCGCTGCCGGGTGAGCCGCTCGGTCTCCTCCAGGGCACTGCGCAGCTCGGGGTGGACGGACCGGGCGGCGGGCAGCCCCAGTGCCTCCGTCAGATACCAGAGCAGCTCCTGCAGCTGTCGTACGACGGGGAACACCTCGAACATCCGGCGGGCGTGTTCCTTGGTCCCGGTACGCCAGTCCTGCCCGCCGAAGGTGACCTGCGAGACCTTCTGTCCGGCGCCGAAGCAGTCGTAGACCGTGCAGCCGGTGAAGCCCTTCGCACGCAGGTCGGTGTGGATACCGCAACGGTGGTCGCCCCCGAGGTTCGGGCACGGCCGGCCCGCGGGCTTGTCGAGCGCGAAGTCGGCGGAGCGGGCGAAGGGCAGGGCGACACAGCACAGCCCGAAGCACTGCGCGCAGTCCCCGCGCAGCTCGGACGGCCCGGCTATCTGATCTGGCATGAGAACACCCTACTGACCTGCGGCACCGACCCTTGGCCCGGCATGCCGCCGGAGCCGGTCCCCGAACAGGCGGGCGCTCAGCACGGTCCCCGCCGGCCGCAGCACGGCGCGGACGCCGTCCAGCACGAGGCGCAGGCCGCTCCAGCGGCCTGCGGCCGCCCACGCCGCGTTGACGGCCACCGTCAGGCTCTGCACCACGGTGTGGGTGAGCAGCGGGGTGCCGGCCTCCCCGGCGAAGGTCTCCTCGGAGATCCGGCACAGGCCGAGCAGCCTCGCCGCGTCGTCGGGCGTCACGGTCCGCCCGGCGCAGGCCCGCTCGAACGCCCCGGCCTCGTCGGCCGCGCCCGCCTCCCGGTCGAGTCTCGCCTGCTCGGCGACGCACGGCAGTTCCTCGGCCGCGATGAGGCGTTGCAGGGCGGACGCGACCCACAGGGAGGTGAGCGGCAGACTGCTGTGGTGGTGGGCCCGGGCGGGGTCGTCGAGAAAGGCCAGCTCACGGTCGACCCCGGGCCGTATGTGCTCCGGTGGTGGTCCGCCGGCGATGCGGGACAGCTCCTCGCGGACGACGTCGCGGGCGTTCCGGCCGGCGCCCGCGGTCTCGGCCAGCCGGGACAGGCGGGCCGGGGACAGCAGGATGTGCACCAGCCATCCGGCGCCGTCCAGGCGTCCCCACATCCAGTCGTTGGCCCGCCAGGACCGCTTGTAGAAGGCGCCGAAGTGGTGCAGCTGGAGACCGGTGAGCTTGTCGTCGGCCAGGCAGCGCGCGTCGAGCAGGGTGCGGGTGTCCGCGCTCACCTGGACGAGTTCCACCGTCTGCGGGGCGGGCAGCTCCGCCGCGGAGAAGGTCCGCTGGGTCATCTCCAGCAGGAACAGACGGCGGGCGACACGCTCCGCCGACGGGGGCGCCGTCCCCCAAGGGGCCACCAGGAACGCCAGGCGGGGACCTGCGGGCCCCCGGGGGTCCAGAGTCTCCCGCGCGTCGAGCAGGACCCCGGCGAGCCGCTGCCAGGATCGCGCCCACTGTCCGGGGAGATCGCCGAGGTCTCTCTCCGCGTCGTCCAGCGCGCCGTCGGCCGACCGGGGGTCCGGCCGGCCCCGCTCGTCGCGGGGCAGCTCCAGCAGGTCGGCGACGGTGGTGACGGGACGTGCGGGGGCGTGCTCGGCGGCGGCCCCGGGAACGCGCGCGATCAGGCCGTCGAGCGTGCGCCGTAGGTCGGGACCGGCCGCGGCGGAGCCGTCGCGCAGGAGGGTGAGCACGGAGGCCCGGGCTCCGTCGAGGGGTGCCTGGCCGAAGCGGGCCAGTACACCGAAGAGGTCCGGCGCGTCCGGCTCCGGCAGGGTGTCGGGGACCC
This sequence comes from Streptomyces sp. NPDC031418, assembly GCF_055581605.1. Taxonomy (NCBI): domain Bacteria; kingdom Bacillati; phylum Actinomycetota; class Actinomycetes; order Kitasatosporales; family Streptomycetaceae; genus Streptomyces; species Streptomyces sp. NPDC031418. Next base: position 20,945 of record NZ_JBVIJC010000006.1, on the reverse strand, counting down.
TCGCCGCCAGCGCGGCCGCGATGCCGTGGGTCAGGTCGTCCAGATCGCTGCCGTACCCCGGGGGCCGTCGGCCCGGCGGCGGCCGTCCCGGTGTACGCCGGGCCAGGTTCCGCTCGGCGGCCGAGCGGGCGTGGTCCTCGATCCAGCCCTCGCGGTACTGGGCGTACATCGCGCTCGTGGTCGTCTCGTCGTCGGGCGGGAGCAGCCGTACGAGCCACTCCTCGCGGCGGCGCCGGGCCGTCACCCGGTCGTTGTGGTCGGTGAGCGTTTTCAGGTCGCCGGAGATGGTCTGGGACAGGGCCGCGTCGAGGTCCCTGACCAGGGCCGGGCCCATGGGTGGTGGGTCATCCGGCCGTGCCGCGGGCTGCCGGAGGGGCGGGGTCCGCACGGTGGGCACCACATAGGTGAGCACCCGGCGCACCTCACCGCGTGCGGGGCGGTCGAAGACGGCCTTCAGAGCGGGGCCGAGGGGCCGGTTCGCCAGAAGTCCGCCGTCCGCGCAGAACTGCGTGTGGGGGCCGGCGCCGAGATAACGGCTCATGTCGGGGTGGCCGGCCGGTCCCGCGGTGCCGACCGGGACGAACGCGGGCTCGAAGGCCACCGGGAAGGAGGCGCTGGCGCGGGCGGCGAGGGCCAGCGCCTGCGGGATGTCCGGGCCGGCGAGGTCCGCGGGCCCGAAGGCGAACACGCCGCGGTGGTCGGTGTCCTGCACCGCGGTGCCGTAGTCGTCCCGGAAGGTGCTGCGCACCCCGTCGAGCAGGGTGGTCGTGATGAACACATGGGTGTCGCGGGGCTCGGCATGCGGCGGTGGCAGCTGCTCCAGCGCCGTACGCAGCCCGGCCAGCAGGACCTCGTCGCCCCTGAGCAGGGACGGCGGGTGCCGCTCGGCCGGGGAGCGCAGCAGCCCGGACAGCGCCCCCTCGTCCAGCCACAGGTCCCGCAGCCCGCCCAGGTCGCAGCCGCGTGCGTTGGCGAGTCCCAGGCAGGCCGCGTTGATGCCGCCCGCGCTGGTTCCCGAGAGCACGTCGAGTCGGACGTCCAGGCGCAACAGGTCGAGCAGTTCCCGGTACTTCGCGCGGACCTGCCCGTCCTCGGCGCGATCGGCCCCGGCCTGCGTCAGGAGGTTGATCTCACGCGCCACGCCGCCCATCCAGACGGCGAGGCTCACACCGCCGGTGAAGACCGCCGCGAGTCTGAGTTCCGCCGGTGCGAGCTGCGTCGATGTGTCGTCCATGGCCGATGTGTCCCTGCGGATATGTCCCTGCCTCGAGGTCCTGCGGCAGAACGAATCCCGACCATCGGGTATGAACCTCAATAATAACGCTTCTCGCGCTGCGCCCCTTCTGTCACTGAAGCTTCTGTCCCTGAAGCTTCAGTGACAGAAGGGGTCCTCAGCGGTTGAACACCTCGAAGGCCACCGCCGGCACACCGCCGAAGCGCTCGCCGGCCCTCTTGGCGTTGGCGGTCACGAATTCACGGACATAGGTCTCGGGGTCCTGGTCGGTCAACGCCTCGATGTAGGTGCGGTGTTCGAGGAGGGAGTGCACGGCGCGCTCCAGGCCGGTGGTGGCGTCCACCGCGTGGGTGGGTGCGGCCGAGCCGGCCACGGCGACCCAGCGGACGCCGGCCCAGGGTTCGAGGCCCTCTTCGACGAGCTCGGGGAAGATCCAGCGGTTGCCGGCGTCCGCGGCGGCGTCCAGGGTGGCGCGGCCGACGGCGACATGGTCGGGGGTGTTCCAGGCGATCGTGCCCCAGGTGTCCCGGTGGTTGAGGGTGATGACCAGTTCGGGGCGGTGGCGGCGGATCGCGGCGGCGATGTCGCGGCGCAGCGCGGGCCCGTACTCGATCACGCCGTCCCGGTGGTCGAGGAACTCCACCGACTCGACGCCGACGGCGGCCGCGCTCGCCCGCTGCTCGCGTTCGCGCAGCGGTCCGCAGACGGCCGGGTCGAGGGTGTCTATGCCCGCCTCGCCACGGGTCGCGAGCAGATAGGAGACCTCCCGGCCGGCATCGGTCCAGGCGGCGACGGCGGCCGCGCACCCGTACTCCAGGTCGTCGGGGTGCGCGACCACGGCGAGGGCGCGCTGCCAGTCGTCGGGCATGGGCTGGAGCTGGGCGTTCTGCGACTCGGTCATGGCCGCATCCTATGCCGCAACTCCCCGCCGGGCCCGTGGGGTTATGGGGGAACCGGGGTCACACCTCGTCGCGGGCCAGGGCCAGCAGACGGTCCAGCACCCGGGGCGCGCCGGTGCGCAGCCCGTCGTGCTCGTACTCGTTGGTGACCCAGGGGCGCAGACCGCGGATGGCGCGGGCGGTGCGCAGGGAGTGCTCGGTGTCGACGTACATGTCGTCGTGGTACACGGCGGCGGCGACCGGGACCTCGTTGGCGGCGAGGCGGGCCGGGTCGTACAGGGGACGCCAGTCGGAGTGGGCGGCGAGGTGTTCGGCGGTCTCGCGCAGCGGGCGCAGCGCCGGGTCGGCCTCGAACATCCAGGGGTGAACGGTCTCACCGGTGAACAGGACCGGGGCGTTCCCGGCGACCGCCTTCGCGGCGTCGAACTGCGGGAACTCGGCGCGGACCCGCTCGGCGGACCATGCGGTGGGGCGGGCGTCCTGGCCGTAGACCGTCTCGTGGACGAGGGCGTAGAGGGGGTGGCAGGCGTACGACAGCAGGGTCTGGGCCTGCTCCTGGAAGGCGTCGGAGAGGGCGAGGCCGCCGGGCGTGCGGACGAAGGCGTCCTCCAGGAGGTAGTGCAGGCGGTGGCTGCCGTCGCTCATGCCGAGCATCAGGCCGAGGGACTGGAAGGCCTCGACCGTGAAGCGGTAGCCGTTCGGCAGGGTGACCTCGTGGGCGAGCAGGTGGTCGGCGATCCGGCGGGCCCGCCCGACGTCCTGCGGGTAGCGGGCGTAGTGCGCGGCGACCTTGCGTTCCACGCGTGGATAGGCGGCGCGGTAGACGTCGTCGGCGTGGGCGTCGAGGGAGGGCAGGCCACCGGTGATGACGGCGGTGTCCAGGCCCTGCGGGGCGAGGGAGAGGTACGACACGGTGCAGAAGCCGCCGAAGCTCTGCCCGAGCACGGTCCACGGGGCGCCGCCGGTGACCTCGGGGCGGATGGCCTCGCAGTCGTGGACGATGGAGTCGGCGCGGAAGTGGGTGAGATAGCGGGCCTGTTCGGCGGGGCCGCCGCGCAGCGGAAGCGTCTGCCGGGTGGCGGGCGTGGAGCGGCCGGTGCCGCGCTGGTCGAGCAGCAGGACACGGTAGTCCTTCAGGGCCCGGTCGAGCCAGGCCTGACGTCCGACGAAACGGTTCGCTCCGAAGCCCGGGCCGCCCTGGAGGTACACCAGCCAGGGCAGCTGCTGCCCGGCCTTGTCGCCCGCGACGGCCTCACGGGCGTACAGCTCGATGGTCTCGCCGCCCGGGTCGGCGTGGTCGAGGGGCACGGTGAAGTGGCGGTCGGTGAGAACGACACCGGGCTGGTGGTAGCTGAGGCTCAACGGGGCTCCCGGGACGGATGAAGCGGACGCGTCCCAGTGGAGCACATGTCGGGGTGCGGGCCGGGACTGACCACCCCCCGTCACCTCGCCCGGGCAGCCGGGAGAAGATGCCGCAATGGAACGATCCCCGAAGAAGAGAGTCTGGACGCGGGCGGGCCGGGAGCAGGCCGCTTACGAGGCCAGCGAGAGCTTCTACACGGCCACGGTGCACGCACCGCCGCATCCGCACACCGTCGTGGGACTGGCCGTCGGGCAGCCGATGCCGACGGTGATGGAGGCGGTGGTGAGCATGCAGGAGGACGCGCGGGAGCTGGAGGCCGACGGCGTGCTGGGCCTCCAGATAGTGAACGACACCGACGGCCTCCACGGTCAGCACAGACTCTTCATCGCCTATGGCACGGCGGTGCGCTGGGGTCAGCCGGAGTGAGCGGCCCGGCCGGTCGGCGGGCGGCGAGGCTGGAGCGCACTCGATGTGCGGGCGGTTGATGACCTTGGACACCGTGCCCACCGGCACTCCGGCGGCGCGGGCGACAGCGCGGGTCAGTCGGGCAGCGCGAAGTCGATCACATGGAGCGCCGAGGGTGTCGTACCGGTGGACTTCTCCTGGTACATGAACGACAGCACATGGTCGTACCGCACCCGCCACTCGTCGATGACGACCTCGCCGAAGGCGTTCAGGTCGCTGCCGTCGTACAGCAGGGTCCAGTCGGTGTACCCGGAGGACCTGGACGCGGCGGCGATCCGGCCGAAGGGGAAGACCGCGTAGGCGTTGTCGTACCGGTCCAGGACCAGCTTGGTGCGCTGGCTGGAGTGGAGCGGGACCGGGATCTCCGTCTTGGTCCAGGTGCCGGAGGTGTTCTTGCGGAGGTGGAAGGCGCGTCCGTCGGCGGTGCGGGCTGCGACGTAGTCGGTGGTGGACCGGCCGAAGCGGCCGGGGACGTAGCTGATGAGCGCGTGCGGGAGGCCGGTCGAGTCGGTCCACTGGCTCTCCTGGTTCATCAGCGAGTGGTCCGGGCCGAGGGGGTCCACGACGAGACCGCTGTCCGTCACCGCCACCGTGTCGGAGGTGCCGGTGGTGGCGACCGGCGCACCGGCGTCGTTGCGCCAGGTGCGGCCCCGGTCGGTGGAGTACACATAGCCGGTGTCGTGGTTGGTGATGCCGCCGCTGCCGGACAGCACGGCGGCGTTCTGCTCGCGCCAGGTGAAGAGGGCGTGCAGCCGGCCGTTGACGTCGTAGTCGATGCCGTGCAGGTACATGTTGCGGGCGGTCGAGGAGCCGTGTGCGCTGGTGTACGTGCCGGTGGAGCTGGTCCACTCCCCCAGTGCCGTCCACGTCGAACCGTCGTACTCGGCGAGGGCGTTGCGGCCGTCGCCGGAGATGCCGGCCCGGTAGCTGAGCTGGAGCCTGCCCTCGGGGGTGGAGAGGAACTGCGGGTAGGTGAACTGCGGGGTGAGGGCGAGGCCGTCCAGGGAGGTCTGGACCGCACCGAAGACCGACGAGGTCCAGCTGGTGGTCGAGGGGTTGTCCATCAGCCCGGCCGTCGACTTCACATAGAAATAACCGTCGCTGTGGGAGTCCATGGCGAGGTGCAGGCGGCCGTCAGACATGGAGACGCCCATGGAGATGACGTTGTGGGAGTCGCCGGCCTTCAGGACGTGGGAGAGGGTGACGGTCGACCAGCTGCTCGCGCTCAGGGCGCGGCGGCCGACCACGGCGTTGCCCGACGAGGTGTACCAGGCGGCGTACTGGTAGCCCTTGTAGGTCAGCAGGCCGTGCTTCTGGAAGGAGTTGTTGTTGACCAGGCCGTCGTAGGAGACGAAGAAGACGGCCTGGGAGTCGAGTCGGGTGGTGCTCTTCCTGCTGACGGACGGGCCGGGGGCGGTGATGCGTCTTTTCATGAGCGGCTCCTACGATAGCGGGAGTTCACGGTGCGACCCCAGCCATCACGGCGGGTCGGAGTGCTGGACACCCCTATGGGTGGGCCCTGGCTTCCTGGACTCGCCGGCCCTCGCACACCGCCGGGTCGTCCAGGACGCGCAGCGGCCGGCCGGCGCCCTGCCCGCCCTGCGCCGGCTGCTCACCGTACCCAGCCGCTGACCCGGTACGCGCCCCCCCGGTGACACCGCCGTCCGGCGGGCGGCCGAGGCGCGGCTCGCCGCCCGGTGAGCGGCCGTCTGCCGGCGGACCGGGCCCGGCGACTACCCTGCACTCGTCCGAGGACCGACTGCGAGGAGCCGCGATGCGTGTCGCTCTGTTCCTGACCTGTGTCAACGACACGCTCTATCCGGACACCGGCCGTGCCGTGGTGAAACTGCTGGACAGGCTGGGCGTGGAGGTCGATTTCCCGCTCGGCCAGACCTGCTGCGGGCAGGCGCACTACAACACCGGCTACCGGCATGAGGCGGAGCCGCTGGCCCGGCGGTTCGCCGAGGTGTTCCGGGGCTACGACGCGATCGTGACACCCTCCGGGTCGTGCGGGGCGATGGTGCGGGAGCTGTATCCGCGGCTCGGCGAGCGGGCGCGGGAGGAGGGCCGCGGGGACTCGCTGGCGCGGACGCTGGCGCCGGTGGTGCCGAAGACGTACGAGCTGACGGAGTTCCTGGTGGACGTGGTGGGGGTGACGGATGTCGGCGCGTACTACCCGCACACCGTGACCTATCACCCGACCTGCCACGGGCTGCGCGGCCTGGGCCTGGGCGACCGGCCGCGCCGGCTGCTCCAGGCGGTCAAGGGGCTTCAGCTGGTGGAACTGCCCGGCGCCGAGGAGTGCTGCGGGTTCGGCGGCACCTTCGCGCTGAAGAACGCGGAGGTGTCGGCGGCGATGGGCACGGACAAGGTGCGCAACGCCGAGTCGACGGGCGCGGAGGTGCTGTGCGCGGCCGACAACTCGTGCCTGATGCACCTGGGCGGCACCATGAGCCGGCTGCGCTCGGGACTGCGGCCGGTGCACATCGCGGAGATCCTGGCGAGCACAGAGGAGGACCCTGCCCTATGAGCGGCACGTTCGTCGGCATGCCGGCCTTCCCCGAGGCCGCGCACAGCGCCGTCCACAATTCCACCCTGCGCGGCAACCTGCGCCATGCCACGCACACCATCCGCGCCAAACGGGCCCGTGCGGTGGCCGAGTTGCCGGACTGGGACCGGCTGCGCGAGGCGGGCCGCCGGATCAAGGACCACACGCTGCGCCATCTCGACCGGTATCTGGTCCAGCTGGAGGAGGCGGTCACGGCGGCCGGTGGCGTCGTGCACTGGGCCGCCGACGCCGCCGAGGCCAACCGGATCGTCGCCGAACTCGTCAAGGAGACCGGGGAGTCGGAGGTCGTCAAGGTCAAGTCGATGGCGACGCAGGAGATCGGGCTGAACGAGGCGCTGCTCGCCGAGGGCATCCGGGCCTACGAGACCGATCTCGCCGAGCTGATCGTGCAGTTGGGCAGGGACCGGCCCTCGCACATCCTGGTTCCGGCGATCCACCGCAACCGGGGTGAGATCCGTGACATCTTCACCAGCGAGATGGCCGCGTGGGGCCGCCCCGCCCCGGACGGGCTGAGCGACTCCCCCGCCGAGCTGGCCGAGGCGGCCCGGCTGCACCTGCGGGAGAAGTTCCTGCGCGCCAGGGTCGGCATCTCGGGCGCCAACTTCATGGTCGCCGAGACCGGCACCCTGGTCGTCGTCGAGTCCGAGGGCAACGGGCGGATGTGTCTGACCCTGCCGGAGACGCTGATCTCGGTCGTCGGCATCGAGAAGGTGGTGCCCACCTGGCGGGATCTGGAGGTCTTCCTCCAGACGCTGCCCCGCTCCTCCACCGCCGAGCGGATGAACCCGTACACGAGCATGTGGACGGGGACCACCGACGGCGACGGACCCCGCACCTTCCACCTGGTGCTGCTCGACAACGGCCGCACCGACACCCTCGCCGACCGGGTGGGCCGCCAGGCGCTGCGCTGCATCCGCTGCTCGGCCTGCCTCAATGTGTGCCCGGTGTACGAGCGGGCGGGCGGGCACGCCTATGGCTCGGTGTATCCCGGCCCGATCGGCGCCATCCTCAGTCCGCAGCTCAGGGGCACCGCGAGCGAGATCGACGCCTCGCTGCCGTATGCGTCCAGTCTGTGCGGCGCCTGCTACGAGGTGTGTCCGGTCGCCATCGACATCCCCGAGGTGCTGGTCCATCTGCGGGAGCGGGTGGTGGAGGGCGGCCCGGCGGTGCAGCAGGGCAACAAGGTGCTGCTCCGGCCGGCCAAGGGCCATGCGGCGGAGCGGGCGGCCATGCGGGCGGCGCGCTGGGCCCTGGCCCGCCCGGGCGCGCTGCGCACCGGTCAGCGGCTCGCCTCGCGCACCCGTCGGCTGCATCCGCGCACCCTGCCGGGGCCGGGCAGCGCGTGGACCGGCACCCGGGACCTGCCGGCCGTACCGGCGGAGCCCTTCCGGGACTGGTGGCAGCGCACCCGTGGGGGAAAGGACGGCGCCAAGTGAGCAGCAGGGAACGGATCCTGGGCCGGGTACGGCGCGCCCTCGCCGATGTGACGCCGGACGAGCGACCGTACGAGGAGGCCGTGCCGCGGGACTATCTGCGGGTGCACGGGGAGCGTACGGCCGAGCAGACGGTGGAGCTGCTGGCGGAGAACCTGGTGGACTACCGGGCGCTCGTGCACCGCTGCACCGAGGGGGAACTCCCGGCGCTGATCGCCCGGTTGCTGGCCGCCCGGAAGGCCCGCTCGGTGCTGGTGCCGCCGGGGTCGGCGGCGGACTGGACGGCGCGGGCGGACGTCACCCTGGTCCCGGACCGGGCCGAGAGCACGCCGCTCGACCTGGACCGGGCCGACAGTGTGGTCACGTCCTGCGCGGTGGCGATCGCCGAGACCGGCACGATCGTGCTGGACGGCGGCCCGGGGCAGGGGCGCCGCCGGATCAGCCTGGTCCCCGATCACCACATCTGCGTGGTGCGGGTGCCCGGCCAGGTGGTCTCCTCCGTCCCGCAGGCCCTCGAACGCCTCGATCCGGCCCGCCCGTTGACCTGGATCTCCGGCCCGTCCGCCACCAGCGACATCGAGCTGGACCGGGTGGAGGGCGTACACGGCCCACGGACCCTGGAAGTGATCCTGCTCGGCTGACCACCGCGCCCCGGTGGAGTCGGGCGGGCGCGTGCCGGTCCGGGTGGCGAATCCCCCGTGACAGCGGTGCTGAACAAGCGCTTAGATAGGGTCGGAAGCCGTGTTCCCCGCCCCTTCGGAGGCCCCGTTGTTCACATCCGTCGACGATGTCTCGGCCCGCCTCGCCGCAACGGGCTACCTCGCCTCGCCCGCCGTCGCCACCACCGTCTTCCTCGCCGCCCGGCTCGGCAAGCCGCTGCTGGTGGAGGGCCCCGCCGGGGTGGGCAAGACCGAGCTGGCCAAGGCCGTCGCCCAGGCGGCCGAGGCCCGGCTGGTGCGGCTCCAGTGCTACGAGGGCGTGGACGAGTCCCGCGCCCTGTACGAGTGGAACCACGCCAAGCAGCTGCTGCGCATCAGCGCGGGCCGCGACGAGAGCTGGGACGAGACCCGCACCGACATCTTCAGCGAGGAGTTCCTGCTCCCCCGCCCGCTGCTCACCGCCATCCGCGGCGACGAGCCGACGGTGCTGCTCATCGACGAGACCGACAAGGCCGACGTGGAGATGGAGGGCCTGCTCCTGGAGGTGCTCAGCGACTTCCAGATCACGGTCCCGGAGCTGGGCACGGTCACCGCGACCCGCCGGCCGTTCGTCGTCCTCACCTCCAACGCCGGCCGGGAGCTGTCCGAGGCGCTGCGCCGGCGCTGTCTCTTCCTGCACATCGGCTTCCCGGAGCCGGAGCTGGAGCGGCGGATCGTCCGGCTGAAGGTGCCCGGCCTCGGCGACGCGCTGACCGAGTCGGTGGTCCGGGTGGCCGGGGCGCTGCGCGCGATGGACCTGCGCAAGGTGCCGTCGGTCGCCGAGACCGTCGACTGGGCGCACACTCTGCTGGCACTCGGCGCCGGCACCCTGGACGAGACGGTCGTACGGGACACCCTCGGCGTGCTCCTCAAGCACCAGGACGACATCCAGAAGGCGGCGGCCACACTCGACCTGGACGCGCTGTGACCGCGGTCGCCGACCGGATCACCGATCTGGTCGGGGCCCTGCGCGCCCACGGGGTGCGGATCGGCACCGGCGAGACCGTGGACGCGGCCCTCGCGGCCGAGGCGCTGGGGCTCGCGGACCGGGAGCGCCTGCGCGAGGGACTGGCGGCGACCCTGCTGCACGGCCCGGGTCAGCGGCCCGTCTTCGACCAGGTCTTCGACCTGTACTTCCCGTGCCGGGTCGGCGGCCCGGACAGCGGGCCCGCGGACCGCGAGGAGCTGCGCGACCGGCTGGCCGAGGCCCTCGCCGCCGGCGACCGGGCCCTGCTGGCCCGGTTGGCGGCGGAGGCGGTCGACGGCTTCGGCGGATACGGCAACTCGCCGGGTTCGGACGGCTGGTCGGCGTACCAGACGCTGGAACGGGTGCGCCCGCAGACGCTGCTCGCCCGGGTGCGGGCGGACGCGCGGGCCCGGGACCGGGGCGGCGCCGGGTTCGCGGACCGGCTGCTGGACGACGAGATCCGGCGCCGGATCGAGGAGTTCCGGCGGATGGTCGGGGCCGAGGCGCGGCGCCGGGTGGCCGAGCGGCGCGGCCGGGACGAGATCGCCCGGCGGGCGGTCCGGCCGACGGCCGACCGGGTGGACTTCCTCTTCGCGAACCGGGAGCAACTGGCCGAGCTGCGCCGGACGGTGCAGCCGCTGGCCCGCAAGCTGGCCACCCGGCTCGCCGCGCGCCGCCGCCGGGCCGCCCGCGGCACCGTCGATCTGCGCCGCACCCTGCGCTCCTCGCTGTCCACGGGCGGGGTGCCGATGCGTCCGGTGCTGCGCCGGCGCCGCCCGGTGCGCCCCGAACTCGTCCTGCTCTGCGATGTCTCGGGCTCGGTGTCCGGTTTCTCGGACTTCACCATGCTGCTGGTGCAGGCGCTGCACGACCAGTTCAGCAAGGTGCGGGTGTTCGCCTTCGTCAACCGGCTGGACGAGGTCACCGGCCTGCTCGACCACGGCCGCGCCGACCCCGACGGGCTGAGCGCCCGGATCCTGGCCGAGGCCGCCCTCACCGGCTGGCACGGCAGCAGCGACTACGGCATGGCGCTGGGCGAGTTCACCGAGCGGTACGGCGCGGCGGTCTCCCCGCGCACCACGGTGTTCGTGCTCGGCGACGCCCGGACCAACATGAGCGACCCCAATCTGCCGGCCGTCCGCGACCTCGCCCGGCGCGCCCGCCGCGTCTACTGGCTGAACCCCGAGCCGCAGAGCCGGTGGGGCACCGGCGACTCGGCCGCCCCCGCCTACGCCGAGCTGGTCGAGATGCACGAGTGCCGTACGGCCCGGCAGCTCGGCACGCTGATCGCCCGGCTGCTCCCGGTGTGACCCGGGGTGGCGGCCCCGGCGGGGCAGCGGCTGCGAGGATGTCCGCCATGAGCCATGTCCCGGTGCCGCTCGGCACGTTCCCCACCCCGCTCGAACCCGCGCCCCGGCTGGCCGCCGCGCTCGGCCTCGGCCCCGACGACCTGTGGATCAAACGGGACGACCTGACCGGCCTGGGCGGCGGCGGGAACAAGATCCGCAAGCTGGAGTGGACGGCCGGCGCCGCGCTCGCCGAGGGCGCGGACACGCTGGTGACGACCGGCGCACCGCAGAGCAACCACGCCCGGCTGACCGCCGCCGCGGGCGCCCGTCTGGGCCTGGACGTCGTCCTCGTGCTGCGGGGCTCGCCGGGCGCCTCCCGGTCCGGGAATCTCGCGCTGGACGGGCTGTTCGGGGCGCGGCTGGCCTGGGCCGGCGCGGTGGACCAGGCGGGGCTGGACGCGGCGGCGGCCGAGGTGTGCGCCCGGCTGCGGGCGGACGGCGCCCGGCCGGCGCTGATCCCGTTCGGCGGATCCGGCGCACTGGGCGCCCGCGGGTATGTGCGCTGCGGGGAGGAGCTGCGCGAGCAGCTGCCGGAGCTGCGCACCGCGGTGGTCGCGCTGGGCTCGGGCGGCACCATGGCCGGCCTGGTCGCCGCGCTGGGCGCCGGATCGGTGCTCGGTGTGGACGTGGGCGCGCTGCCCGACCCCGCCTCGGCGGTGGCCCGGTTCGCGACCCCGCTGACCGCGAGCGAGGTCACGGTGGAGGAGCTGCGGGTACGCCGCGACCAGGTGGGCGAGGGGTACGCGACCCTGACCGGGCCGGCCGCCGAGGCGCTCCGGCTGGCCGCGCGCACCGAGGGCCTGGTGCTCGACCCGGTCTACACCGGCCGGGCCCTGGCCGGGCTGCGCGCGGCCGTCCGGGACGGCGGGATCCGGCCGGGCGAGCGCACGGTCTTCGTCCACACCGGCGGCCTGCCCGGCCTGTTCGGACACGCGGACGCCGTGGCGTTCGCGGAGAAGGGTGCGGCGGCCTTCGACGGGTGACCGCCCTTTTCGGAGCCTTCCGCCTCACCGGCCCTTGGCGTACTCGTTCGCCATGGTCCCGGCGAAGTCGTAGACCACGACCTGTTCGTCACCCACCACCCAGGCGTCATGGCCGGGCGGCAGCACGAACACATCGCCGGGGCCGACCTCGCCCTCGTTGCCCTCGTCCGTGCGGATGCGCATCCTTCCCTGCACCACGAAGCCGTTGTGATGGACCTGGCAGCTCTCGGTGCCCGCGATCGGGCCCACGGACTCCGACCAGCGCCAGCCGGGCTCGAAGGTGCCCACCGCGAAGTCGAGCCCGGTCAGGTGGACGGCTTCGAGGTGGCCCCGGGGGAAGTCGCGCCGTTCGTCCGGCTTGTCGACCGTCTTCACTTCCAGCATGACGGCCTCCTCCCTTTGGTTGTCCCGCCTCCATCGTCGGCCCGCCCACACGTGGCCGCCATAGGAACCGAACGGTAGAAAACGGACAACGATGTCAGGCTGCGCGGCTGTGCTCCACGGGCACCGGCGCCGCCCGTTCGGCACGGCGTACGGCGCACAGCGCGGCGAGATAGGCGACGTCGAGGAGGAAGCAGCCGACGTAGAGGTAGTACATCAGGGCGCTGTCGTAGCGGGGGTCCCCGGCGGGGTCGGTGAGCAGCGCCAGCGAGGCGCAGGCCGTCCCCAGCAGCTTGGCCAGCGCGATGCCGGCCGACTGTCCGCGGGTGCCGCGGCGCGCGGCGAGCATCGCGAGGAACATGCCGGACATCGCCAGGTTGCTGCCGAACGCCGTGATGGTGCCGACCCCTTGGTCGAACTCCTGCGAGGCGTAGTCCATGCCCACGTAGGCCAGCGCCAGCAGCACGGCGAGCGCCGGAAGGAACAACCGGCCGGGCAGATACGGGAATTCGGACCGTCCGAAGCGTACGACCGTGTAGCCGACGGCGAGGTCGAAGCAGAACCACACGATGTTCACGACGTGCAGCATCCCGGCCGGGGGCCGTACGAACGCGAACATGAACTCCCAGCTGATGTTGGTGGCGAAGGCCACCACCGGCATCCCGAAGGTGCGCTCCCGCACCCCGGTGCGGACCAGCAGCACATAGGCCGCCGTCCAGAAGGCTCCCGTGCCGAGCAATAACGCCGTGTGCAACGACTGCATCGCGCCCCCATCCCTGTAGGCCCGTCCCTGTAGGCCCATCCCTGTAGGCACCGCTCGGCCCAGCCTAGGGTCCGGACCGGGCGTGGGTCACCAGGACCGGGCCGCCCGCAGCAGGTGCGCGCGGACGCGGGCCACGTCCGGGCGGTCGGCGGCGCCGGGCCGCTGGACGAGGAAGGCGGTGTTGATCGGCGGGTCCTCCGGTTCCCGCAGGGCCACCAGCGCACCGGAGGCCAGCAGGTCCTGGCAGAGATAGCGGGGCAGCACGCCGAAGCCGGCGCCCGCGGTCACCGCCGCGAGCACCCCGCGCAGGTCGGGTACGGTCACGGCGGCGGTCAGGGACAAGCGCCGGCCGAACACATGACGCCAGTAGCGGCGGGCGATCGGCAGATCCTCGGCGTAGCTGACCAGCGGGACGTCGTGCAGCGCCGACGGCCCCTCGGTGGCCGGCCGGTCCGCCAGCCGCTCGGCCCACACGGGCGCGGCGACCAGCACGAACTCCTCGTCCACCAGCGGAACCGCGTGCAGCGTCCGGCCGCGCGGACGGGTGGTGGCGATCACCAGGTCGTGACGGCCGGCGCGCAGCTCCTCCAGCAGCGGATCCGTCAGCCCGGTCGCCACCCGCAGCCGTACGCCCTCGCCGACGAGCGGCGCGAGCGCGGGCAGCACGGTGGTGCACAGGAACTCGGCGGGGCCGGCCAGATGGACCGGTTCGGCCCGGGCCCCGGCGGGCGGGGTGGGCCCGGCGACGGCGGCCAGTTCGTCCAGCGGAGCCGCGATCCGGGCCGCGAGTTCGTCGGCCACCGGGGTCGGCGCCGCTCCCCTCGGCCGGCGTTCGAACAGCTCCCGGCCGGTCTGCCGTTCCAGTGCGCGGATCTGCGTCGTCACCGTCGGCTGGGACAGCCCCAGCAGCCGCGCGGCGCCGGTGAAGGAGCCGGAGCGGTACACGGCGAGGAAGGTGCGCAGCAGGTTCAGATCGAGGGAGGCGGTGTCCACGCGTCCGAGTATCACCGCTGCGCAGACGCCCCGGTCGGGCGGACGGACACACGGGCCGGGCACCGCAGTGGGTGGACCGGGTGATGCCGGATCGATACGGCATGGGCCGCCCGGGGGACCGTACCGAGGCGGACGTGGCCCGCGGAGCGTCCCCCCGGGCAGTCTCGACCCGCAAGCGATCCCCGTCCCCCTCCCTGCCTCGAAGGAGCCAGATGACCACCCAGGCCCTGCCCACGACCATCGACGAGGTCATCGACCGCATGCAGCAGATCGACGACCGGCTCGATCCGCGCGACGGCGTGGCGTGCTTCAACCGCATGTACCTGAAGGTCACCCGCCTGGTGAAGGAGAACGTCGGCGCGGGCACGTTCAAGGACAACGCCTTCCTGGAACGCATGGACGTCATCTTCGGCGGGCTCTATCTGCGCAACGTCGACGCCGCGGCCGCCGGCCGGCCGGTCAACCCCTCCTGGGCGCCGCTGTTCGAGATGCGGGCCAACCCGGTGATCTGGCCGATCCAGTTCGCCTTCGCCGGCATGAACGCCCACATCAACCACGACCTGGCCGTGGCGGTGGTGCAGACCTGCGCCGAGCGCGGCACCACCCCGCAGACCGCGCCCGTCCACGAGGACTACGAGAAGGTCAACGACCTCCTCGCGAGCGTCGAGGCCGAGGTCCGCGCCGAGTTCGAGACCATGCTCGTCCATGTGGCGACCCAGCCCGCCGAGGCCCTCAAGCACGCGGTGGGCAGCTTCGGCATCTTCACGGCCCGGGAGACGGCCTGGACCAACGCCCAGACCCTGTGGCACGACAGGAACATCTCCCTGATCTACGACAGCCACCTCGAGGCCGTCGCGCGCATGGTCGGCACCACGAGCCGCGCCATCCTGGTCCCGGTCGTGCCTCCGCCGGCCGTCTGACCCGTCCCCTGCGTCGTACAGGCCCGTCCCCTGCGTCGTACAGGGCAGGCATAGGGAAGCCGATACCTGGCATTCGGCGTTTCATTGGTTGCCTATGGGTCACCTCGCCTACGTTCTTCTCCTGGACACCCAAGCTCCGGGAGAAGAACCATGTCGAAGATCCTTTTTGTGCTGACCGGCGCCGACCACTGGACGCTCGCCGACGGCACCTTGCATCCCACCGGCTTCTGGGCCGACGAGGCCGTGGCCCCGTACCGGGCGCTGAAGGCCGCGGGGCACGAGATCGTGGTGGCCACACCGGGCGGCGTGCTGCCGCCGGTGGACCGGGCCAGCCTGGCCGCGGAGGCCAACGGCGGCCAGGAGCGGGCCGACGAGATCGCCCGCACGCTGGAGGAGATGACCGAGCTGCGCGAACCGGTGAAGCTCGCGGAGGTCGACCTGGACGACTTCGCCGCCGTGTTCTACCCCGGCGGCCATGGCCCGATGGAGGACCTCGCCGTGGACGCCGACTCGGGCCGGCTGCTGGTCGCGGCGCTCGACTCGGGCAAGCCGCTGGCCGTGGTCTGCCATGGGCCGGCCGCGCTGCTCGCCGCCGTACGCGCCGACGGCACCAACGCCTTCGCCGGCTACCGGGCGACGGCCTTCACCAACGCCGAGGAGACCCAGGCCGGCTTCGCCGAGCGGGCCGCCTGGCTGCTCCAGGACCGGCTGGCCCAGGCCGGTGTGGACATCCGGGCCGGCCAGCCGTGGGCCCCGCACGTGGTGGCCGACCGCAACCTGATCACCGGCCAGAACCCGGCCTCGGCGGGCCCGGTCGCGGAGGAACTGCTCAAGCGGCTCGGCTGAGCGGACGGGGATTTCCGGCTAAGTTGGGCGCCATGAGCAACCTTGACCGCGCGCCCGAGCCCAGTGTCTGCGGTGGCCGCGGATTCGTCGTCGCCGAACCGGTCCGCGAGCTGCTGAGCCCCCGCCGGGTGAAGCTGGGGGAGGCGACGGAGGTGCGCCGGCTGCTGCCGAACCTCGGCCGCCGCATGATCGGCGCATGGGCCTTCGTGGACCACTACGGCCCCGACGACATCGCCGACGAGCCCGGTATGCAGGTGCCGCCGCACCCGCACATCGGGCTCCAGACGGTCAGCTGGCTGCACGAGGGCGAGGTGCTGCACCGCGACTCGACGGGCAGCCTGCAAACGATCCGGCCGCGGCAGCTGGGCCTGATGACCTCGGGCCGCGCGATCAGCCACTCCGAGGAGAGCCCGCGCCCACACGCCCGCTTTCTGCACGGCGCCCAGCTGTGGGTGGCGCTGCCCGACGAACACCGGCACACCGAGCCGAAGTTCGAGTACCACCCCGAACTGCCCACGGTCACCGCGCCCGGCCTGACCGCCACGGTGATCCTGGGCGACCTCGACGGCTCGGTCTCCCCCGGTACGGCCTACACCCCCATCGTCGGCGCCGACCTCGCCCTCACCCGCGGCGCCGACGTCCGGCTCCCGCTGGAACCGGACTTCGAGTACGGCGTGCTGGCCATGTCCGGCGAGGTCCACGTGGACGGCGTGCCGGTACTGCCCGGCTCGCTCCTCTACCTCGGCTGCGGACGCACCGAACTCCCGCTGCGCGCCGAGTCGGACGCCGGGATCATGCTGCTGGGCGGTGAACCGTTCGCCGAGGAGCTGATCATGTGGTGGAACTTCGTGGCCCGCTCCCAGGAGGAGATCGAACGGGCGCGGGAGGACTGGATGAACGGCGTCCGCTTCGGCGAGGTGAAGGGTTACGACGGGGCCCCACTGCGCGCACCGAAGCTGCCGGAAGTACCGCTGAAACCGCGCGGAAGGGTGCGTTGACCTGGGGAAACTCTGATGTGCAGTCCAGGGCATTCGAGACTCTCTTCGCCTGCCCTCCAGCGACGATCGCTGGTGGCACGGGCCCTTGGACGCTGCCTCCGGGACGCCTCCGAGGCTGCCCGCGTTTCCAAAGTCTGGTCATATGAGGGCAGCTTTGGCCGGACGAATGCTGACCCCATGTTGACTTTACTGACGAGTCATCAGCACATGGTGAAGCGGTGTGATCGCTCCTTGGAGCGCGGCTGAGGGAGAGATCATCTGCATCGTGTTGTCGGCTGACGCTGCCCCCCGCAGCCGATAGCCCTCGGGGCTAGTCGTCGCAGGTCGGCCGCTCGGGCAGTTGTGGGAACCAAACAGCTGCAGGTGTAGGGGCACTACCGTCCGATCCCAGCGGCGAACATGGCATCCCAAGAAACGACCCCACCCTCAGCGAACCTCCCCCAGCCGCCGGCCCCGTCGGCACCACCATTTAGCCCGCGGTCGAGTGGAGTCCCCGCTGCTTCCCGGGCGCGCCGCCTTCCGGGACCGATACGAAGATCACGACCAGTCGGTGATCTTCGAGAGGACCCCTCCCCCTGAGCTTTACCCGTACCGCCGCCTTCACCGTCGGCCCGTGCAGGGGCAGGAGCAGGGCGTCGAGCTCACGGGGGTGCGCGGCGGCGCGTTCGGCGATCCTGCCGGCGTCCTTCTGGGCCGGAGGAAGGGCTTGCTCTCGACTCGTTGGCGCCGGACTACCCAGCGGCTCGTGGCGGTCCTGGCCGATCGGGGGCGGGGAGGCGATGGACTGTCGGCAGCTCGCGGCGGCCGTGGTCTGTAGGTGGTCGCGACCGTTGGAAGGTTGGATCTGTCTGTGACCGTACGCGGTTCTTCGAATGTCGGCGGGTGAAGGTGTACCTGCTGGTGCCGCGCCACGGGCGCCGGCACCATCGACACCGTCCAAGTGGCGCCGGGCCGAGCGGGGGCGGCATGCGCCTGACGAGGGCCCCTCGCCCGGCGCCCCGCCCTGGTTCGACGGCGAGATCTCCGCCACGCGCGAGTGGCGCCGAGCCGTCCACAACACCGGACCCTTGGAGGGAGCAGCAACGCGCCGGTCCGTGACTTCGCGCGCCCCCTGCAAGCGAACAACCCCTTCGATGAGAGGATCTGCCACCGCAACCCCAAGCGACGCGCCACCTCCGAGCCGCTGCCGTCGGACTGATGCATGGCGTGATCGAGCGTCACTCACCTTTCACGGGTGACGACCGGCCTTCGGTGTGCTCTGGACGGCTGGGTAGGGTCGCGGTACCCAAGCTGGAGAGGTAGTTGCATGGCCCACGACATTGTGATTGCTCAGACGACCAGCGACGACGAGGGGCAGGCGACGATGCTGGCCCGAGGTGCAGTCGAGAGCAAGCTGGCAGCGGGAGTTCACATCGATGCGCCCATCACCGCCTTCTACTGGTGGAAGGGGAAGGTCGAGGCGGCGCGGGAGTGGCGCATCTCGTATATGACTACGACGGACCGTCTTCCCGCGCTAGAAGCGTGGGTGCACGAGAAGCACTCGTACGACGTCCCCCAATGGATCACACTGCCCGTAACCGGCGGGTCGGAGGCGTACCTGTCCTGGGTCTTCGAGGAGACGGAATCCGACTGAGTGGTTGTTGTCTTTCCGGTCTTGATGGCTGTGTTTCCGCTGGTCAGGTATAGGGTCGGCGGCCTCGTGGCAGTGGTGATGTGTCGTGTCGTCGCTGGGGTGGAGGTCGGGGATGCCGTCGGTCGTGGGGCTGCTGGAGCAGCGTGAGCTCACTGCTCGCCGTCGTGTGGACGAGCTGCGGGAGGATGCCGACCGCATTCACGCCGAGCTGGATGTGGCCGAGCGGGAGTGGAGCGAGTGGGTCATCGCCCGCTCGCGCGTGGGCGAGGTGCTGGCCCCGGACGACGACGCCGACGCCTCCGAGGACCAGGGCCATCCGGACGGGCCGCCGGTTCGTCCCGAGCCGGCGGAAGCGGCGAGGCGGAAGTCCGTGGTACCGATGTGGCGTGCGGGACTGGCCTGCTCGGCGCTCTCGGTGGACTATCAGCGCATCCTGCAGGCTCTCGCGGACCGGAGCCGGCTCGGTCAAGGACCTTTGACGTGCCAGGAGATGGCGGCCTGCTTCGGCCTGGGCCCGGTGCCGGCGAAGGTGGAAGCGCTGCGGTCGAAGGCGAAGCGGCTGGTGGCCCGGGGGTGGCTGGTCGAGTCGGCGCCGGGCAAGTTCACGCTCGCGAAGGACGTGGCCGGGCAAGGCGGCGCGTCATGAGCATCGTCATCGACCAGTAGACCATCGCCTCGTCACCTGGGTCCCACGCCGCGATACTCGGCCCAGTCCCGCGAGGCGGCACACCAGCCAGCCTTTCATCACCACTCGGATACCCGTTCGAGTGAAGCAAGGAGCCGAAGCGACTGGTCCAACTGGGCTTGGTATGCGGCCGGGTGGGCGTCGGCCAGCCGACGGACCCAGGCGGTGGCCGAGTTGAAGCAGAAGATAAACGAGCCAGCGTAAAATCTGTCTTCGCACCGCATCGGTTCAGTCTGTGTCGGCCAGCCACTGGTCGATGAGCGCCTTGCCAATCGAATCGACCCGGTACGGGCCGCCGAGCGTAGCGTCCGCCAGCCGCGCGCGCAGTTCCGCGGCCGTGAACCAGCGTGCCTCCACCACTTCCACGTTGTCCACATCGATCGCATCGGAAACGGCCTCGGCGCGAAACCCGATCATCACCCCGGCCGGGAACGGCCACCCCTGGGAACCCTGGTAGGTCACCGCACCCACGGTGACGCCGGCTTCCTCCCGCACCTCGCGGCGCACCGTGTCCTCGAAGCTCTCGCCAATCTCGACGAACCCGGCCAGTGTGCTGAAGCGGTTCGGGCCGGATGCCGCATGGCGGCCGAGCAGGCAGCGCCGGGGCGTGCCCGGAAGCTCGACTAGCACGATCACGGCCGGTTCGATCCGCGGGAACAGCAGCTTCCCACAG
This sequence comes from Streptomyces sp. NPDC031418, assembly GCF_055581605.1. Taxonomy (NCBI): domain Bacteria; kingdom Bacillati; phylum Actinomycetota; class Actinomycetes; order Kitasatosporales; family Streptomycetaceae; genus Streptomyces; species Streptomyces sp. NPDC031418. Next base: position 1,093 of record NZ_JBVIJC010000006.1, on the reverse strand, counting down.
TTCTGGCAGGTCCGCAGGTGGCCACCATTGCAGGACCGGGCCGGGCCCCCGCAGGCGCCACAAAACCGCTGATTGCGGTTCCAGTGCAGAATTCCCCGCGCGTACGCCAGCAGACCCGCTTCGTCCGGCGTGATGGTGGGAACCATCGCCCGCACGTCCAGCATCCCGTCCGCGCCGGCCAGCTCGACGGCGCTCTCCCGTTCGAGCCCGGACACATCAGCCGCGAACACCGCCCTCTCGCCTTCGAGGCCGAGCAGCACCCGGTCGCCGGCCGCGACGAGGATGTCCCTCGCCTGGGCCAAGGGCAGCCGCAACGGCGTTTCGTTTCGCACCAGGCACTGGTCCTGCCACAGGGGAATGACCTGGGTACTGGCCCTGGTCAGCAGTGCCTCGATCCAGTCCGAGTCCCCCCGCCGATCAACGACACGGTCGAGCCCCAACCCGCTGTAGTACACCGCTCCTCCTGGATCACAGTGTCCGCCTGTCCTCGACACTAGCGGATACGTCCGCCGACACCCTCCGCAGCCAGAACTTGCCTAAGACGTCATTTCACTTGGCTAGTCGGCGGTGGCATATGAGGGTCGCGGCGATGGCTGTGAAGGCGAGGAAGTGTTCCGGCTTGCGCTCGTAGCGGCGGTGCAGGCGGCGGCAGCCGGACAGCCAGGACACGGTCCGCTCCACCACCCAGCGGTGTCGGCCCAGCCGCCGGGACGACTCGATGCCCTTGCGGGCAAGGCGGTGCTGGATGCCGCGGGAAGCGTGCCATCGCCGCAGGTGGCGGTAGTCGTAGCCCTTGTCACCGTGCAGCTTGGCGGGCCGCCGGCGTCGAGGGCCGCGACGTGAGCGGATGGGTGGGATGCCGCGGACCAGCGGGATGAGTGCCTGACTGTCGTGGAGGTTGGCGGCGGAGATGCCGACCGACAGAGGCAGGCCCTGACGGTCCACGACGAGGTGGATTTTCGATCCTTTCTTGCCGCGATCGGTCGGATTCGGTCCCGTCAGCTGCCCCCTTTGAGGGCCCGGACGCTGACCGAGTCGATCGCGCACCGCGACCAGTCCAGCTCACCTCGGGCACCGAGTTCATCCAGGACCA